>CAINDO010000071.1 GCA_903847385.1 uncultured Myxococcales bacterium | reverse complement strand
GGTCCCCCTGCGGATCCCGTCTTCGCGATCTCGTGGAACGGCGACAACCTGGTGCTGGACATCACCACCAGCGCGGAGAACGGCCCCTACCGCTTCGGCATCGCCGAGACGGGCGTGGACAACGGCTGGATGGGCGAGGACTGCCTCGAGGGCGCCTTCGGCGGCGTGGACGTCTGCCACACCGTGCCCGTCGATGGCCACCTGGAGCTCATGCACATGGACGCCGTCGACGACATCACCGACGGCATGACCTTGTTCAAGGCCGACATGGCGCCGGGCCTCACCTACTACGTCGAGCGCAACTCCCTCGACTTCCAGGGCTGCTGGACCTGGGGTGAGAACACCTCGATCTACGAAGACGTCGGCTGCGACGTCGTCACGCCCTGAGGTCCGGCCGCACGGACGTTTTTGCCTTGCGAAACGCTCGCCGTCGGCCTTTCATCGGGGCCGATGGCTGAGCTGAAGCGACCGGCCGCCGCGCCCCACGGGCAGGGCGGCGACCTGATGAAGATGTTCGAGGGGCCCGCCGAGGAGACCCTCGCCGAATCGCAACGCGCGGCGATCGCCGCCGGCCGCAACGCCTTCAAGGAGCTCGACAAGCTCATGAAGGCGGTGGGGCTCTACGGCTTCGAGCACCAGGGTACGCAGCGGTTCCGGGGCATCCTGCACCACGCGCTGCAGACCCTCGTGCCCGGCGAGGACGACACCTTCGAGGTCGTCATCGGACCCTACGAGCTCACGCTCCACGACCAGCCCGTCTACCAGAACGCCGCCCCCGAGAAGAACTTCATCTACAAGTTCTTCCAGGACGGCGTTCGCCGGCTGCGGTTCCACCACGGCCTCACCGAGAAGGAGCTGGACGACTTCGTCGACGTGCTCCTGACCAACTGGGACGACCCGGCCTACTTCGAGGACGACAGCGTCACCGTGATGTGGTCGAAGGACTTCGAGCACATCACCTACAAGGTCATCGAGAGCTTCCGCGAGGACGGCCAGATCGCCGGCGAGTCGGACGGCTACTCCGTCGAGGCCGTCGTGGCCAAGGTGAAGGCCGCCGCGCCCCCCGAGACGATCGAAGTGGCCGCCGTCGGCAGCCGGCCGGGCCTGCGCGGACAGCCGATGCGCCCGCAGCCCCCCGCTCCGGGCGGCCTCGGTGGCCTGGGCGGCGGTGCAGGCGGCGCCGGTCGGCTCGGTCAGGCCCGGCGCGTCGACCTGGCCGCGGCGCTCATCACCGACGCCGACATGATCAAGTTCGAGGAGTCGCCCTTCGCGATGGACGAGCACGAGTTCGGCGTGCTGCGTCAGATCGTGGAGAGCACGGGCAGCGAGACCCTCGAGAAGTTCATCGAGATCCTGTTCAAGGTGGGCCTGGTCGACGACGTCGAAGGCACGCACGACAAGGTCATGACCACCTTCGACCGCATCGTGGAGCTCCTGCTGGGCGCGAGTCGGGTGGGCGACCTCGAGCGGGTGATGATGAAGGTGCGTGGCCTGACCGGCCCCGAGGGCGACCTGATCTTCGAGAACCTGGACGCCATCAACCGCATCTTCGACCGCTGGGGCACCGCCGAGCTGATCAACCGCATCGCCGAGAAGATCAACGACCCGCACATCGAGGACCCGGCGCCCCTGCTGACGCTCCTGCGGCTGCAGAACCCCGGCGCCGCCGCCCACATCGCGCGCGCCGCCGGCCTCGTGACGATCCCGGAGCGCCGGGCCGCCGTCTTCGAGCTGCTGCCGGAGATCATCCCGGGGCAGCTCAAGGAGATCGCCCGCATCCTGCAGTCCTGCGATGCCACCCACGCCCACGACCTGATCCGCGTGCTGCGCAGCCTCGAGGGCGTGGACATCCTGACGGCCATCAACGGCGCGCTGAACAACCCGGACGCCGCCGTGCGGCTCGAGGCCCTGGGCAACCTGCCGCCGGACAAGCTGCACCTGTACCTGCAGTACATCCTCAACGCGCTGAAGGACAAATCGAAGGTCGTGCGCGGCAAGGCGGTGCACCTGCTCGCCCGCATGCCCTCGCCGCAGGTGCACGGTCACCTGCTGCAGCGCATCCGCGACAAGGACTTTGCCGAGGTCGACCTGGACGAGAAGCGCCGCTTCTTCGCCGCGGCCTCGCTCACGGGCAACCCGACGGAGTGGTTCATGGAGCTGCTCGACGAGCGCAGCTTCCTGCAGCGCAAGGGCGACGAGGAGATGCGCGGCTGCGCGGCCATCGGGCTCGCGCTGCGGATGCACGGGCCTGCGGTGCCCGTCTTCGAGCGTGAGAAGGCCCGCAAGCTCCAGTCGGACGTGGTGCGCGAGTCGGTGCAGTGGGCGATCCAGCATGTGCGACAGCCCCGCGAGGAGCGCACGCGCCAGCTCTACGACATCCTGTTCAAGGGCACGCTGACCTTCGCCAAGCCCGGAGGCGCGCTCCATGAGTGACCTCGGCGCCACACCCACCGGCGGCAGCCTCGGGTTCCTGCAGGAGCTGGACGGCGACCGCGAGGGGCAGTTCAACACCATGGGCCGCAACCTGGTGAACGGCCTCTTCGTGCTGCTGCGCTCCGCCGGCATGCACGACCTGAACAACGACGCCCTGATCCGCCCCACGCAGGGCATGATCGACGCCGTCGGTGCGTTCATGAAGGCGTTCCACGAGGAGGCGTCGATCCAGCTCGTCGACGGCACCTTCTTCGTCAACAAGCGACTGCTGCGCCTCGACTTCAGCACGTTCCAGAACGCACGCTACCTGCGTCGCATCTTCGAGTTCCTCGGCGTCAACGAGCTGACCTTCACGCAGGCCGCGGACAAGTCGACGCTCCACTCGTTCCTGCTGGCCTTCCTGAAGGTCGTGCGCGAGCGGCAGGGTGCCATCAACGACTACCCGCTCGGCACGATCCGCCTGCGCAAGGTCGAGGTCGTCAGCGAGGACGTCGGCGAGACGGTCGAGGAGCCCCGGGTCCAGGTCCTGAACATCTACGCTTCGGGGCTGCTGATGCTGCGCAGCTTCGTCAACGACCTGCGGCGCGGCAAGTCGCCCCGGCACTCGCGCGTGAAGCGGCTGTGCCTCGACCTCATCGACGTCGAGCCCCGCTATCACAACCTGCTGCTCGCGCTGCTGCATCTGGAGAACTACAAGGGCAACCTGTTCTGCCACATGCTCAACACCGCGGTCCTGGCCATCGTGTTCGGGCAGCGGCTGGGTCTCACGCGCAATCAGCTGGTGGACCTGGGCATGGCGGCGTTCCACCACGACCTCGGCTGGGCGCTGGTGGGCACGCTGGACCAGCAGGGCAACGGGGACCCGGCCCTGGACCTGGACGGCGTGCAGTACAGCCCGCAGTGCACCGCCGAGGAGATGGAGGACCTGCGGACCAAGGTCGCGCAGGCCCTGGTGCGCATGGGCGGCTTCAACGAGTCGGTCATCAACCGGATGATCGTCGCGTTCGAGTGCCAGATCCCCGAGGACGCCGCCGCGGTGGGGCTCTACTACCACAACAACCCGGCGAGCTTCATGACGCACGTCGTGCGCATGGCCAGCTTCTACGACGAGCTGACCACCGGACGCCCGCACCGGCCCGCCCTGCCGCCCGACCAGGTCATGCGGCGCATCCTGGACGACGGCGGGCGCACCTTCGACCCGTTCCTGGGCAAGCTCTTCGGCAACTGCATCGGCGCCTACCCGGTCGGGACCGTGGTCGAGCTCGACACGGCGGAGATCGGCCTGGTCGTGAACCTGCCGACCAACCCGGTCAACTTCCACCGCCCGCAGGTCAAGCTGCTGGTGGACAACGCCGGGCGCCCCGTCGGCGATCGCGGCGCCATCGTGGACCTCAACGAGACCTTCCGCGGCGGCAGCAAGTACCTGCGCACCATCGAGCGCACGCAGCCGCCGTCGCAGTTCAGCCTCAGCGTCACACGATTCTTTTTCGGTTGATTCGTCCTTGGATTAGGATGGGCGCGCCATGGACTCCACTACGCTCGCCCAGAATTTCAACGACGTCAGCGAACAACTCCAGGCCCGGGGACACCGGGTCATCGTCCGGCGTCTGCGCGGCTTCCTCGAAGCCGGGGACGCGCGGGGCGCGGAGATGTTCCTCGTCCGGGCGAAGGACGCCCTCGGCAACAACGACGCCGGCGTCGGCGGTCTGGCCGCCGGCCTCGGGGCCTTCACCGGCGCGGGGGGCGATGTCGCCCGCCTGGTGACGGAGCCCGCCTGGGTCGAGGGCGCCGCCAGGGAGAAGCGCCTCGGCCGCCTGGTCGAGGCCGCCGTCACGCAGCAGAGCCTCGCCGGCCTGGTCGATCAGCTCGCGCGTCAGTCGCGCTCGCTCGCCTCCGGGGAGCCCCTGGCCGCCGCGCCCTCGCGGCAGATTGCACCGAGCGCCCTGCCGCCGCTGCCCAAGGCGCCCACGGGTGACGCCGCCGCGCCCCTCGGGAGCATCTTCAAGCCCGGCCGTGGCCGCGCCGTGGTCGAGGCCGAGGTCGAGCTCGAGCCGCGCGCGCTGGACCTGGACGAGGCCCACAACGAGACGCCGGACATCCCCGTCGCCGCCCCGGTCATCCCCGAGGTCGAGGACCTGCCCGAGCCGATGATGGCGCACGAGGTGAACACGCCGGCGTTCGAGCCGATGAGCGTGCCCGAGGCGCCGCTGCCGTCGCCCGAGCCCGCGCGGCGCGTGGTCACGGAGCTCAAGGGCCCCATGGTCCTGCCCGAGCTCAACGCCCCGCCCGAGATGCCCACCGCCCCGACGACGGGGACGGGCGGCAAGTCCGGCAACGGCGCCGTCGTCGCCGGGATCCTGATCGCCCTGGCGCTCATCGGCGCGGGCATCTACTTCGCGATGCAGTGAGTCGCGTCAGCAGGTGCTGGCGCAGGTCGAGCCCAGGATCCGTCCCAGGGTGACCCAGGTCTCGTCGGGCAGGCGGCCCGTGGCGCCGCCGACGGCCGCGAGGTGCATGGGCTGACCGTCCACCGTGACGCCCCACACTTTCAGCGGGCGGCCGCGGGTCACCAGGCCGAGCAGGCCCTCGGGCGCGTGCTCGATGTCCCGGGCGGCCACCGGGGCGATGGCCGCGATGCCCTCGGGATCCACCCCGCGACCGGCGCCGCCGAGCAGGAGCCCGTCGTCGTCGGCGAGGGCGACGGCCTCCCAGGACTGCCGGCCGGCCAGGGTCTCGAGAAAGTAGCCGAGCGCCACCGAGGGCTGCTCACTGCGACGCAAACGACGATCGCTCTGCATGGGGAAACTCCGCGGTCTGGGTGACTGCTCCCACAATGTGCGGAGATGTGCGCCCGGGCAAATTTTTCGACGTGCGCTGCGTCACGCCGGTTCGACGGGGATGGCCTCGTCGAGGATCAGGTTGGGGATGTCGTCGGCCACGGGGTAGGCGAACTTGCCGTCCGCGCGGAGCAGCGCGGCCTCCATGCGGGCCTTGACCGGCGCACCGGCGCGGTTCTTCAGCGTGCCGGAGTCGATGGCGGCGTTGAGCCGCTCGACGAGCGCCGGCGGGGCCAGGCTGAGCTTCTCCCGGGTCTCGGGGCAGAGCAGCAGGTCGAGCAGGAACTTCTCCACGGGTCACCTTTCGAGGCCTGATGGGGGCCGGCTGGGGGCCGGGTCGGGGCCGGCGCGAAGGCCGGCTCGGGGCCGGCGCCAGGGCCGGCATCGCTGGGGCGAAGCATGGATTCCCGGTCCATCGCTGGCAAGGGAGGAATTCTGCGTCGGTGTGGTTTGTGGATTGACCCGGAACTACATGTGCGACAATCTATGCATCCGCACGACGCTGTATGTGGAGGGAGTCCAATGACGCATGTTGACGCCGAAGACGCAGCCGCCGCCGAGCCCGGCGAGGGCGCCGCTTCGACGCCGGGGGAACGCCGCGATCGTCGCGCCGTCGCCCCGCGCCGCCGAGCCGACGACCGGCAGTCCGAAGCCCTCAAGCGCGAGGTCTTCGGGATCGCCACCCTGGCGGTCGCCCTCTGCATGTTGCTCGCCCTCGCGTCGTTCGACCCGGCGGACCTGCTCCCCAACGGCCCCGCGGCCGACACGGGGCGCACGGCCAACCTGATCGGCCCCGTCGGCGCCAGCATCGCGGACATCCTGCTGCGCATCTTCGGGCTCGCGGCGTTCCTGCTGCCCGTCACCCTGGGCGTGCCCGGCGTGTTCTTCCTCGTCGGCAAGCGGGTGCAGGTGAAGACGGTCGACGCCGTCGGTTACCCGGTGCTGGTCCTGTGCGGGGCCATGCTGTCGCATCTGCTCATGGGCGGCGTGCTGGTCTACGGCCACACCGCCGGCGGCCTCATCGGGTCCACGGGCGCCGAGGTCCTCCGCAGCCTCTTCGGCGCGACGGGCGCCTACATCATCATCTACGCCGTGCTCGCGCTGACCTTCGTCATCACCACGCGCATCAGCCTGGTGACGGCCGCCCGCAACATGGCCGAGTCCAAGAAGAAGGACGGCGAGCCCCAGGTCGCCGGGCGCTTCTCCGGCCTGCGCGCCGGCACGGTCGACCGCATCACCGCCTGGCGCGTCGCCCGCGCGGACAAGCGCAAAGAAGCCGCCGAGGCCCGGGCCGCCAAGCAGCGCGAGAAGGCCGCCCTCGAAGCGGAGGACGACGCCCCCAAGGCCAAGCCCGTCGCCACCGAGAAGAAGCTCGGCCGCGGCAAGAAGCCCGCCGCCAAGGCCCCCGAGGGCAGCGGAGCCTTCTCCTTCGGCGACGCCGGCGGCAACGGTGTCGCCTCCGAGGCCTTCCGCATCGGCGGCAAGGCCGCGTCCGGCTCCGGCCCGCAGTCGAGCGTCGGTGGCTCTTCGGCCCACCGCCCCCTGGCCACCGAGGCCCTCTCGGCCCTGCCCGCCCCCCTGGACGACGACGAGCTCGCCGGCGATCGCTGGCCCGCCCCGGTCTCGATGGACGACGACGAGGGCTACGAAGAGGTCGACGCCGATCTCGAGGACCCGCTGGACCGCGCCGCCCTCGCCGGCCGCACGGACACGGTGCTCTCCCAGGCTCTCGCGCCCAGCGCCCGCTTCGACCGCGGCGAGCCCGCCCCCCGCATCGAGCGCCCGGCCCCCCGCGCCGCCGCCAACAACGCCATGCCGATCGCGCCGGCGGTGTCCCCCATCGGCCCCGTGGTCATGCCCCGCAAGGCCGCGCCCCGCGTCGAGCAGCTCGAGATCCCGCTCGCCCCGAGCGGCAGCACGGGCCCCTGGGAGTCCCCTCCCCTCAGCATGCTCGACTTCAACGACCCCGAGCAGGTGGACATCCCGCCCGAGTTCCTCCGCGAGCAGGCCGACCGCCTGATCCGCGCGCTGGAGACCTACAAGATCCAGGGCCGCGTCACGGAGATCCACCCCGGCCCGGTCGTCACGATGTTCGAGTTCGAGCCCGCCCCCGGCGTGCGCATCAGCAAGATCGCCTCGCTGGCGGACGACCTCGCCATGGCCATGAAGGCCCTCAAGGTCCGCATCGTCGCCCCCATCCCCGGTAAGGGCGTGGTGGGCTTCGAGGTCCCCAACGATCAGCGCGAGACCGTGTGGCTCAAGGAGATCATCGGGGACGAGCGGTTCCACTCGAAGAAGAACATGCTGCCCATCGCGCTCGGCAAGGGCATCGACGGCACGCCCGAGGTCGCCGACCTCGCCAAGATGCCCCACCTGCTCGTCGCTGGCACCACCGGCTCCGGCAAGTCCGTGGGTGTCAACGGCATGATCACGAGCCTGCTCTATCACGCCTCTCCGGAGGAGGTGAAGTTCATCATGGTCGACCCGAAGATGCTGGAGCTCTCGATCTACGAGGGCATCCCGCACCTTCTGTTGCCCGTGGTGACCGACCCCCGCAAGGCCGCCGCGGCCCTGCGCTGGGCCTGCGACGAGATGGACCGCCGCTACGAGCTGATGAAGAACGCCGGCGTGCGCGACATCCGCGGCTTCAACCAGAAGGTCGAGGGCATCGTCGCACCCGTCGAGGCCGCGCCGGCCGAGCCGAGCCTCGAGGACATGCTCGCCGACGGCGAGGAGGCCGAGGTCGTGGACGCCGTGCCTGTCGCTGCGCGCGGCTGGGAGGGCGCCTTTGAGGACAAGCCCACCAAGCTGCCCTACATCGTGGTCGTCATCGACGAGTTCGCCGACCTGATGATGGTCGCCGGTAAAGAGGTCGAGTTCTGCGTCGCCCGCATCGCCCAGAAGGCGCGCGCCGCCGGCATCCACCTGATCCTGGCTACGCAGCGCCCCTCGACGGACGTCATCACCGGCGTCATCAAGGCCAACTTCCCGACGCGCATCGCGTTCCAGGTGTCCAGCGCCATCGACAGCCGCACCATCCTGAGCTGCAACGGCGCCGAGAGCCTGCTCGGCAAGGGTGACATGCTCTTCATGCCCCCGGGCACCGGCCGGCTCAAGCGCGTCCACGGCGCCTTCGTCTCCGAGGAGGAAATCCACAAGGTCGTGGAGTTCATCCGCAAGCAGGGCGAGCCGCAGTACATGGACGAGTCCGTCCTCCGCACCGACGAGGAGAACGAGGACGAGGACGGCGCCGACAGCGGCGACATGGACCCGATGTACGACGAGTGCGTGCGCGTGGTCTGCCGCGACGGCCGGGCCAGCACCAGCCACCTGCAGCGCCGCCTGTCGCTCGGCTACAACCGCGCCGCGCGCATCATCGACCAGATGGAGAAGGACGGCCTCGTGGGCCCCGGCGACGGCGCCAAGCCCCGCGCCATCAACAAGCGCGCCATGGCCGAGCTCCTCGCCCGCTGGGACGGCGACAGCGCCATGGTGAACTGACGCCCCCGGCGCCTCGCCCCGTGCGACGACGGCCCTGCGGGGCCGTTTTTTTTTGCCCCGAAACGCAAAAAGCCCCGCCGGCAGAACCGACGGGGCTTTTGAACTTCTGGCGGAGTCGACGGGACTTGAACCCGCGGCCTCTGGCTTGACAGGCCAGCGTTCTAACCGACTGAACTACGACTCCGCAGCCGGAAGTGGGGGCACACTATCGGCGCCCCCGGCGTTCGTCAAACATTTTCTGAAAAAACTCAACGGACGATCGTCAGGCGCACGGGCAGGTGGTCGGAGTAGCCGCTGCCGTCCCGGGCGTCCCAGGAGTCGGGCCGGCCACCCGTCAGCATGTACGGGGCGTGAAAGCTGCCGACGGACCCGCGCTCGAGGTGCCAGCCGTTCGTGCCTTGCACCAGGCTGTGCATGAGCAGGATGTGGTCCAGGCGGGTCCAGTCCCCGCTGAACTGGTACGAGCTGTTGTCGATGTTGTTCCAGCGGTTGTCGTTGGTCTGCCGGCCCCCGATGACGCCGGCGTCCGCCCAGGCGTCGTAGATGTCCGCCGTGACGCTCAAGTCCAGCGACACCTGCAGCCCCTCGGCGAGGGGCGGCTCGAACTCGAAGCTGTTGAAGTCGCCGAGCGCGAGAACGTCACGGTCCTGATCCGCCGCCTCGAGCTCGAGCATCAGCTCCCGAAGCTGCAAAGCGGACCGGAGGCGGTGCTCGTCGTCGTTGCAGGGGTACGACGTGCGCCCCTTCGCCTTCCAGTGGTTGGCCAGGAGCACCAGGTCCGCCGCGGGCTCGGCGTCCACGTTGATCTCCACCTGGAAGATCGGCCGCGCCTCGGGGTCCGACCCGGCGATGGTGATGGGGCGCTGCTCCTCCGTCGACAGGCAGTCGTGCGCGCGGTTGATGGGCCGGCCGAAACTCCGCGTGATGGGGTAGCGGCTGAGCACCGCGGGTTTGATGCCGCGCGGGTCGCTGCTGTTGGAGACGGCGAGGTACGGGTAGTTGGGCCCGCCCGCGTCGACGATGGCGTCCCGCAGCTGGCCCAGGACCAGCTCGTTCTCGACCTCGTTGACCGAGACGATGTCCGCGTTCAGGTCTTTGAATACGCGGGCCATGCGGGCCATGCGGTCGGCCAGGCGCGCGGCGTTCCAGGTCGCCGTGCCGGGCGTGAACTCGCCCTCGTCGTGGCTGGGGTCGTCCGTCAGGTCGAAGAGGTTCTCGACGTTGTAGGTGGCGATTGTGAGGCGGCTGGGCGGGTCGAAGGGCGGGAACGCCTGGCCCCCCGCGCCGCCGCCGGCGCCCCCGGCCGCCTCGCCGCCGGAGCCGCCACGGCCGGCGTCCGGCGTCTCGGGGACGAAGGGCTGGTCGCCCGTGTTGTTGTCGTCCTCGACCACACAGGCCGTGCACAGGACCGCGACCGAGAGCAGGGTCGCGCGAGAGCGCTGGGTCATTTCACGCATCCGTTCGCCGCGTTGCAGTCCTGAGCGCCCGCGAGGCACTGCGCCACGGACGCGGCGAGCTCTCCGGCTTCGCACGCCTGTTCGCACTGTGCCTGAGTGATGCCCTGCGCCGCGAGGCCGCCGTTCGAGCACTGGTCGATGGCCCGGCATGCGGCCGCGCAGGTGGAGCCGCCGCCCGACACGCACACCTCGACGGCCGCACAGTCCCGCGCTGCGGCCGCGCAGTCGGAGCCGGTCGAATCGGCGTTGCACGCCGTCACGCAGCCCGCCTCGCTGCCGTAGGCGGTCTGGCTCAGGTCATAGCAGGACGCCAGGTTCGCGCAGGCCGCCGCGCAAGCGCCCGTGCCCCCACCGCCACCACCGCCGCCGTTCGCCCCGGGGATGCAGGCCAGCACGGCGTTGCAGTCCCGCCCGGCCTCGGCCAGGCACGTCGAGCCCTGGGGGTCCGCCTCGCACACGTCGACGCAGGTGGGCTCGTCCCGCAGCTCGGTCTGGCTCAGGTCGACGCACGCGGCCAGGTTCGCGCAGGCGGGGGCGCACACGGAGGGATCGCCGGCGCCACCGCCCGTGAGGCAGGCCTGCACCGCGCTGCAGTCGTCCCCCGCGTCGGCGAGGCAGGTGGACCCCTGCGGGTCGACCTCGCAGGCGTCCACGCACCCGGACTCCGTCTTCAGCGCGGTCTGGCTCAGGTCCAGGCACGCCGCCAGGTTGTTGCAGGCCTGCTCACACGTCTTCGCCTGCGTCTGCGTGGCGCCGCCGTTGCCGTTGCCGTTGCCGTTGCCGTTCGCGCAGGTGTTGCCGAGGCCGTTGACCTCGATGCAGCCCTCTTTGTCGGCGTCCAGCGGGTTGGCCGAGCAACCGCCGAGCAGCGCCGCGCCGAGCACGGCGGCCTTCAGTGCGAGTCGGTTCATTTCCACGCCATCCGCAGCGCCAGCGCCGCCATGAAGGAGCCCGAGCCGAAGTCGTACTGACCCTCCATGGGCAGCCGGAACATGCTGCCCAAGTCGACCTCCCACCCCAGGATGCCGCGGGCGCCGAAGGCCCGGGGCTTCACGCTCTTCACGGTCACGTTCTGGTCGGGCAGCACGTCCGTCCGCAGGTTTCCGGCGACGTCGATGAAGTTCTTGGGCCGGGTGATCCGCAGGTCCACGGCCAGGCGCAGGCCGCTGTCGACCTCACCCCCCGCCGCGTCCAGGCCGAGCCCCACGACGGGGTGCCAGAAACCCAGCGCCCACGTGGCGCGCTGCTCCACGCTCATCTGCACGATGTCCCAGCCGAGGATCGGTGCGCCCCGGAAGAGGGTGCCGATGATCAGGTCGTCCGCCGGGGCGAGCAGGTCCTCACCGCCGTTCTGGTCGCGGTACTCGGCGTTGATGGTCTGCCGGAACGGCTCCCACGCGTAACCCGCCGACTCCGCCGCCGACTTCAGGCCGACCAGATCGTATTGAAAGTCGCGGCCCACCTTCATGTAGCCGGTGAAGTACGAGAGCTCGGCCGAGGTCACGAGCCGCGGCACGCCGCCGTCCCCGTCGTACAGGCGGTAGCGCGCGCCGGCGGCGAGGGTGCGGGTCGTTGCGGAGACGAGCCAGTCGTTCGTCTGGATCTCGAATTCGGGGATGAAGGTGAAGCGGCCCGTGATCTCCCAGTCCCGGCTCAGGGCGAACCGGCCGCCGAGCAGGATGGAGGGCAGCGGCAGCGGCTCCGGCAGGTTCTTGGGCAGCCGTTGGAAACCCTGCGCCACGTCGTCGTTGAAGTCGCGAAACACCGCGCTCCCCACGCCGGCGGTGATGCTGAAGTCGCCGAACTCTTCCAGATCCATGTCGGCGCCGAGGTCACCCATGGCCTGATACGCCGGCAGGCGCGTGGCCAGGTACTTGGGGCCCTCGACCAGGATCACGTCCAGATCCGACAGGATCGGCACGACCTGCTTCTCGAGCACGCAGGTCAGCTTCTGCTCCAGCGTCTGGGCGCCGGTGCAGAGCACGGCGTGCGCGCACCGCGGTGCGGCCACCGCCGCGAGGGCGGCGAAGAGGCCGAGGAGGACTCTCGAGTTCATCGGGGGTGCGAATCCGGAGGTTGGCGTGTGGGCGGGACAGGGCTCGAACCTGCGACCCGCGGTATGTAAAACCGCTGCTCTACCAACTGAGCTACCCGCCCACAGGTCGCTGGCCCGGGCGCACTGCCCCCGGACCATCGCCTCCCTGATACCCGTCCGGGCCGGGCCCGGACAAGGGGATTCTCCCGGCGACGCGCCCGACTCAGGCCGTCGGGGCCGGAACGTCCGCGCCCAACGGGGGGTGCGCGGCCTCGTCCATCTGCTTGGCGGCGCGCCCCTTCCAGAGCACGCCGTCGTGGCGCAGCGCGAGCCCGAGGACCTCGTCCGCGTGGTCCACCGCGACGATCTCCACGCCCTTGCGGACCTGCTGCGGGATGTCGCGGATGTCCTTCTTGTTCTCGCGCGGGATCAGCACGGTGTGGATGCCGCCGCGCTTGGCCGCCAGGACCTTCTCCTTGAGACCGCCGATGGGCAGGACGCGGCCGCGGAGCGTGATCTCGCCGGTCATGGCGACGTCGTACCGCACCGGGATCTTGCACAGCGCGCTGACCAGGGCCGTCGCGATGGTCACGCCGGCCGAGGGGCCGTCCTTGGGGGTGGCGCCCTCGGGGAAGTGAACGTGGATGTCCACCTCCTGATAGAAGGCCGGGTCCAGGCCCAGGTCCGTCGCGCGGCTGCGCACGTAGCTCATGGCCGCGCGAGCGCTCTCCTGCATCACGTCCCCGAGCTTGCCAGTGATCGTGAGCTTGCCCTTGCCGGGCACCACGCTGACCTCGGTCTGGAGCAGCTCGCCGCCGTAGGGCGTCCACGCCAGGCCGTTCACCAGGCCGATCTCGTCCTGGCCCTCGGTCACGCCGAACTTGTACTTGGGCGGGCCCAGGTGCTTCTGCACCACGCCGGGGGTGATCTTGAGCGCGAACTCCTCGACGGGGGTGCCCTTGTTCCGCTTGGCCAGGGCCTCGCGGGCGACCTTGCGGCACACGCTGGCCACCTCGCGCTCCAGGCTGCGGACGCCGCTCTCCTTGGTGTAGCGGTTCGTCAGCAGCTCCAGGGCGGGGTCCGTGAACTCGACCTTGGACTTCTCCAGGCCGTTACGCTCGAGCTGCTTGGGCACCAGGTGGCGCTTGGCGATGTTGAGCTTCTCGTACTCCGTGTAGCCGGAGAGCGAGATGATCTCGAGGCGGTCCTGCAGGGGCAGCGGGATCTGGTGGATGTTGTTCGCGGTGGTGATGAACATCACCTGCGACAGGTCGTAGTCCAGATCCAGGTAGTGGTCGTTGAACGTCGTGTTCTGCTCCGGATCGAGCACCTCGAGCAGCGCCGCCGAGGGGTCGCCCCGGAAGTCCGTGCTCATCTTGTCGATCTCGTCGAGCAGCATCACGGGGTTGCTCGTGCCGGCCTTCTTCAGGGCCTGCACGATCTTGCCGGGCATCGCGCCGATGTAGGTGCGGCGGTGGCCGCGGATCTCGGCCTCGTCGCGCACGCCGCCCAGGCTGAGCCGCACGAACTTGCGGCCGGTGCAGCGGGCGATGGAGCGGGCCAGCGAGGTCTTGCCGACACCCGGGGGGCCCACCATGCACAGAATCGGCCCCTGGAGCTTCTCGACCAGGCCGTGGACGGCCAGGTACTCGAGGATGCGCTCCTTGGGCTTCTTCAGGCCGTAGTGGTCCTCTTCCAGGATGGCCTCGGCGGCCTCGATGTCTTTCTTGTCGGGCGTCATGTCCGCCCACGGCAAGGAGATGATCCAGTCGATGTAGTTGCGCACCACGGTGGCTTCGGCGCTCATCGGGCTCATCATCTTGAGCTTTTTGAGTTCCTTGCGCACCTTGATGGTGGCCTCTTTGGACATCTTCTTGTTCTTGATCTTCTCCTCGAGCTCTTGAATCTCGTTCTTGAACTCGTCCCGCTCCCCGAGTTCCTTCTGAATGGCCTGCATCTGCTCATTCAGGTAGTACTCTTTCTGATTCTTCTCCATCTGCTTCTTGACGCGGGTCCGGATCTTCTTCTCCATCTGGAGGATTTCGATCTCGGCCTGCATCAGTTCGAGGAGCTTCTCCAGACGGGTCGTCGGGTTCTCGGTCTCGAGGATCTGCTGCTTGTCCGTGAGCTTGAGGCTCAGGTGGGCGACGATGGAGTCGGCGAGCTTGGCGGCGTCGTCGATGCTCGCGACGGCGACCTGCATCTCGGGCTGGATCCGCTTGTTCAGCTTCACGTAGCCCTCGAAGGTCTGGTGCACCTGGCGCAGCAGGGCCTCGAGCTCGACGGTCTTGTCGACCTTCTCGACGATCTCCTCGACCTCGACCCGGAACAGGTCGTTGACCTCGAGGAACTTGCGGATGCGTGCGCGGCGTTTGCCCTCGATGAGCACCTTCACGGTGCCGTCGGGCAGGCGCAACAGCTGGATGATCGAGCCGATGGTGCCGACGGTGAAGATGTCGTCGGGTTTCGGGTCGTTGGTCTTGGCCATCTTCTGGGCGGCCAGGAGCAGGTCTTTCCCGTTCGCCATCGCCTCTTCGAGGCTGGCGATGGACTTCTCGCGACCCACGAAGAGCGGCACGACCATGTGCGGAAAGACGATGATGTCGCGCAACGGCAGCAGGGGCAGCACGCGGACCGGCCGGCCCTTGTCGCCCGAGTCGCTATTCTTGAAGAACATGGCGGGTACTCGTGGGTCGTCTGGGGACGACCAAAAGGGCCAGTCGCGTCAGGCGAGTTCGGCTTGCTTGTGCATCAACATCAGGGGCTTCTCCCGGCGAAGGATGACCTCTTCGTTGATGACCACTTCCTTGATGCTCGGCTGACTCGGGATCTCGTACATGATGTCGAGCATGGCGCTCTCGAGGATGGCGCGCAGACCGCGGGCGCCGGCTTTGTGCTTGAGCGCGAGCCGGGCGATGCTGGTCAGGGCCTCGGGCGTGAACTTGAGGTTCACCCCGTCCATCTCGAAGAGCTTCTTGTACTGCTTGATGAGGGCGTTCTTGGGCTTGACCAGGATGTCGACGAGGGCCTCTTCCGAGAGCTCGCTCAGCGTCGAGATGACCGGCAGACGGCCGATGAACTCGGGGATCAGGCCGTACTTGATCAGGTCCTCGGGCTGCGTGAGCGTCAGGAGTTCGCTGACGTTGCGCTTCTCGCGGCTGTTGATCTCGCTGCCGAAGCCCATGCCCGACTTGCCGAGGCGCTTGGAGATGACCTCGTCGAGCCCCACGAACGCCCCGCCGCAGATGAACAGAATGTTCGTCGTGTCGACCTGCAGGAACTCCTGCTGGGGGTGCTTGCGGCCGCCCTTGGGGGGGACGCTCGCCGTGGTGCCCTCGATGATCTTCAGGAGCGCCTGCTGGACACCCTCGCCACTGACGTCCCGCGTGATGGACGGGTTGTCGCTCTTGCGGCTGATCTTGTCGATCTCGTCGATGTAGATGATGCCGCGCTGGGCCTTCTCGACGTCGTGATCGGCAGCCTGCAGGAGGTTGACGATGATGTTCTCGACGTCTTCGCCGACGTAGCCGGCCTCGGTCAGGTTCGTCGCATCCGCGATGCAGAACGGGACGTTCAGAATCCGGGCGAGCGTCTGCGCGAGGAGCGTCTTGCCGCTGCCCGTCGGGCCGATGAGCAGGATGTTGCTCTTCTGCAGCTCGACGTCGTCCCGGCCGACCCGGCTCTCGATGCGCTTGTAGTGGTTGTGCACCGCCACGGCCAAGGTCTTCTTGGCTTTGTCCTGACCGATGACGAACTCGTCGAGCACCTTCTTGATCTCGCTCGGCTTGGGGACCGGGAGACGGTGGTGCAACGTTTCGCCGCGATCGACCTCCTCGGCAATGATGTCATTGCAGAGGGCGATGCACTCGTCGCAGATGTAGACGCTGGGCCCGGCGATGAGCTTCTTCACTTCGCGCTGCGACTTGCCGCAGAACGAGCAGCTCAGGTTGGTCGTCTTGTCTTCGCGTTTCCGGTCCGCCAATGGCCAGGCCCTTTACGTCAGTCGATCACCGGGCCCTTGCGATGCATCACCTCGTCCACGAGGCCGTATTCCTTGGCCTCCATCGCGGTCATGAAGCGATCGCGATCCGTGTCGTTGACGATGCGCTCGAAGGGTTGTCCCGTGTTGTGGCAGAGGATGCGATTCATGCGCTCGCGGATGCGAAGGATCTCGCGGGCGTGAATCTCGATGTCCGAGGCCTGACCCTGGGCGCCGCCGAGGGGCTGGTGCACCATGATGCGGGCGTTGGGGAGGGCGAAGCGGCGACCCTTCGTTCCGCAGGACAGCAGGAACGCGCCCATGGAGGCGGCCTGGCCCACGCAGATCGTCGAGATCGGGCACTTCACGTGGTTCATCGTGTCGTAGATCGCCAGGCCGGCGGTGACGCTGCCACCGGGGCTGTTGATGTAGATGGCGATCTCTTTGTCGGGATCTTCGCTCTCGAGGTAGAGCAGCTCCGCGACGACCACGTTGGCGACGTCGTCGTAGATGGGCGTGCCCAGGAACACGATGCGGTCCTTCAGCAGGCGGCTGAAGATGTCCCAGCCGCGCTCACCCCGGTGGGTCTGCTCCACCACGGTCGGCACGACAACCCCGGCGCGCGGGGCAAAATCCATCCAATCCGGGTACTTCATCGCGGGGGACCTCATCGCGTTTCGGGGCGAAGGCCGGCGGGCGCCGGGCCTCAGTCGTTGTGATCGTGGCCGTGGTCCCCGTGGTCGTGCGCAGGGATCTCCTTGGCGACCAGGGTCACGTTAGCTTTGGAGAGGAGGAAATCAAGGACCTTCAGGTGCCGCATCCGGCGCCGGAGCGAACCGCGACGATTGTTGTCGCGGTACATCTGGCGGACGCGGGCCCCGTAGGCGCCGGCGGAGCGGACCATCAGCTCCACCTCGCGGTTGATCTCGGCCTCGGCCACGTCGATGGACTCCTTGTCGGCCACGTGATCGAGCACGAAGGCGACGCGCAGGCTGTCCTCGACGTTCTTGCGACGCGCCTCGGGGGTCTCCTCGGCGTTCTGGCCGTCCTGCTCGGCGGACTTCGTCCGCTCGGCCAGCTCGGCTTCGATCATGCTCGCGGGCAGCTCGAAGTTGTAGACGCCGGCGAGCTGCTCCTGGATGCGCCCGAAGGCCTCGTTCTTCGCGGCCTGCTCCCACTGGGCGGCCATGCGCTTCTGGACCTCTTCCTTGAGCTTCTCGAGGTTCTCGACGCCCAGGGTGCCGGCGAGCTCGTCGTCGATCGTCGGGACGACCTTGACCTTGAGGTCTTTCAGCGAGGAGGCGAAGACGGCGGTCTTCCCGGCGAGATCCTTGTTCGGGTACTCCTCGGGGAAGGTGACGGTCACGTCGAAGTTCGCGTCCTTCTTCTGGCCGATGATCTGGTCCTCGAAGCCGGGGATCAGGCGACCGGAGCCGAGCACGATCTCGTACTCCTCGGCCTTGCCGCCCTCGAAGGCGACGCCGTCGATGCGGCCCTCGAAGTCCACGACGGCCATGTCGCCCTTCTCGGCGATCTCGCGGTCACCGACGGGCTGCCACACGGCGGCGCCCTCGGCCACGTGCGTGAGCTCGTGCTCGACGTGGGCCGGGGTGATCTGCCAGTCCGTCTTCTCGACGGCGATGGTCTCGTAGGGGAGGAGGTCGACCTCGGGCGGGACCTCGACCGTGAAGCTGAAGGTAAACTCGGCGTCCGGGCGGGCGGGCTCGAGCTGGCCCTCGAACTGGGGCGCGTTCACCGGGAGCAGCTTGTGCTCCTTGAGCACGTGTTTCCAGCCCGCGTCGACGAGGCCCTGGGCGACGTCGACGGAGACCTGTGCGCCATAGCGCTTCTTGAGCACCTCGGCCGGGACCTTGCCACGGCGGAAGCCGGGCAGGTTCACGCGCTGGCCGAGGCGGCCGTAAGCGCCGGAGAACTCGCGGGCCACCTCGTTCGCGGGGACGACGACGGTGACACGCTTGGCGGTGGAACTCTGCTCTTCGATTCGGACCTGCATGATCTCTGGTGCTTCTGATGCTTGGGGGAGAACCGGGTCAGGAGATGGCGCGGCCGGCGGTCGGTGCGAGGAGAGGGAGTCGAACCCTCACGGGGGTGAACCCGCTGGAACCTAAATCCAGTGCGTCTGCCAGTTTCGCCATCCTCGCGAGGGTGGATGCGCGGGGAAACGGGTGGGCCATGGAGGAATCGAACCTCCAACCTGCGGATTAAGAGTCCGTTGCTCTGCCAATTGAGCTAATGGCCCGTGATGCCCGGAATGAGGGAGCCTGGTGGACGATGCACGTCGAGAGACGAGGACGATGAGGCGAGAAGAAAGGGTGGGCCATGGAGGAATCGAACCTCCAACCTGCGGATTAAGAGTCCGTTGCTCTGCCAATTGAGCTAATGGCCCACACCGAGCCGTGGGGGAAATGACGAGGCTGCGCGCCCGGCAGGATTCGAACCTGCGGCCTGCGGATTCGAAGTCCGACGCTCTATCCAGCTGAGCTACGGGCGCATGAAGGGCGGATGGCCGAACCGACCAGGCACCGAGCGGATAGAAGAGAAAAAGTGGGGTGGGAGACCGGGCTTGAACCGGCAACATCTGGTACCACAAACCAGCGCTCTACCATTGAGCTACACCCACCTCAAAAGCACGCCTGGGTGGATTCGAACCACCGACCGACGGCTTAGAAGGCCGTTGCTCTATCCAACTGAGCTACAGGCGCTCAGGCGGCCTCGTCCGGCCAGGCTTTCAAAGATCCGAAGGGGCGTTCTCTCACGGCGCAGAAAGGGTCGGGGTGAGAGGATTTGAACCTCCGACAACCAGTACCCAAAACTGGCGCGCTACCAGGCTGCGCTACACCCCGGTGCGGCCGGGCCGTGAGCGGCGGAACCCTAAACAGGACGACCGGGGCTGTCAAGCCCTCCGGTGATTTTCCTGAAAAAGAGCGCGCAGGGCGGGCAGCAGGGCCGTGGCCGCGCGGCCACGGTGGCTGAGCGCGTGCTTCTCCTCCGAGGTCAGCTCGGCGAAGGTGCGGCCCAGGGAGGGGACCTCGAAGAGCGGGTCGTAGCCGAAGCCGCCGGCCCCGCGCTCCGCGGAGACGATCCGGCCCTCGCAGACGCCACGAACCACGAGGCAGCCGTCGACCAGAACGCCTTCGGGCAAGGCCGGCAGGCCGGCGATGGCGATGACGCAGACGAACCGCGCCGTGCGTGCGGCGCCCGGGCCACGGGCGGCCAGGTTCGCGAGCAGGGCGGCGCGACGGGCGGCGTCGTCCCCCGGGGCATAGCGGGCGCTGTGCACGCCGGGCGCACCGTCGAGGCCGTCGACCTCGAGGCCGCTGTCGTCGGCCAGCGAGGGCTCGCCCGTGTGGGCGTAGGCGGCGCGGGCCTTGATGATGGCGTTGCCGGCGTAGTCGGGGGCCGTCTCGTCCGGGGCGGCCATGGGCGCGAAGGCGTCCAGGCCGACCAGGGGGATGCCGGGGAGCAGCGCGCGGAGCTCGCCGACCTTGTGGGCGTTGCCCGTGGCGATGACCAGGCGACCGGCCACGCTCAGCGCCCCGCCGCCTGCGCGAGCACGTCGGCCTGCAGGGCGAAGAGGCGCTCCGTGGCCTTCTGCGCGGTGTCGAGCAGGATGTCGAGGCGCGCGCGTGGGAAAGGCTTGCCCTCGGCCGTGCCCTGGACCTCGACGATGCCGGCGGGCGTGGCCACGTAGTTCAGGTCGACGTCCGCGGCGCTGTCCTCGACGTAGCAGAGGTCGAGGAGCGTCTCGCCCTTGACGATGCCGACACTGACGGCCGCGACGGGCGTGGGCGTGACCTTGAGGCCGGCCTTGCGGATGGCCAGCACGGCCGCGACGTAGGCCCCCGTGATCGAGGCGCAGCGGGTGCCACCGTCGGCCTGGATCACGTCGCAGTCGACCCAGAGCGTACGCTGGCCGAGCTGGTCGAGGTTGATCGAGGCCCGCAGGCTGCGGCCGATGAGGCGCTGGATCTCCGCCGTGCGCCCGCTGACGTTGGGCCGCT
The DNA here is from genome assembly GCA_903847385.1 of uncultured Myxococcales bacterium. Taxonomy (GTDB): domain Bacteria; phylum Myxococcota_A; class Bradymonadia; order UBA7976; family UBA1532; genus CAINDO01. Next base: position 75,498 of record CAINDO010000071.1, on the reverse strand, counting down.
CGCGCTTCTGGCGCTCCTGGGTCGAGCCCGGGAGCATGGCGTACTCGGCCGTCAGCCATCCGCCGCCGCTGGAGAGGCGGTGGGCCGGGACGCGGTCCTCGAAGGTCGCCGCGCAGAGCACGTGGGTCTGGCCCCACTTGATCACCACGCTGCCGTCCGCATGGCGCTGGACGCCCACGTCGAAGGTGATGTCACGGAGCGCGTCGTGCGCGCGGGCGTCGGAGCGGGTGTACATGGGGACTCCTGTGGGGGTTCAGGGGATGAGGGGCACGGTCGGGACGTCCGTCGGCTCGGCGGCCCCGGGGCGCGCCTTGCGCCCGGAGACCACGAGGCGTCCGAAGTCGAGGATGCCGTCGGCGATGCCCCGGGCGATGCGGGCCTGGCCCTCTTCGCTGGTGACGAAGTGGCCCTCTTTCGGGTGATTCAGGAAGCCGGACTCGACCACGACCGCCGGCATGGCCGCGCCCATCAACACCACGAACGGCGCCTGCAGCACGCCCCGGTTGGGGAACGGCGAGTGCTGCCCGAGGTGCTTCTGGATGCTCGCGGCGAGGCTCTGGGCGTCCTCGTGGGCCTGGTTCTGAGCCAGATCGAGGAGAATCCCGGCCACGTCGTCCCCCTGGGGCTTGGTGTCCGCGAGGACCTGGCCCTGCCCCTCGAGGTTTTCGAAGGTCGCCAGGCGGCGCGCCGCCTCGTCCGAGCCCTCGAGCGCCAGGAAGAAGGTCTCGTGGCCCACGGGGCCCGGCTTCTCCGTGGAGTTCAGGTGGATGCTCACGAAGGCGTCCGCCCGGTGGGCGTTGGCGTACCGCACGCGGTCGGCGAGCGTCATGTCGACGTCCGACTCGCGGGTGAGAAAAACCGTGACGCCGGCCGCGCGGAGATGTCCGGCGATCAGGCGGGCGATGCGCAGTGTATGCTGCTTCTCGTAGCCCAGACCGGAGACGCGGGCCGGGGCGCCCATGTTGGTGCCGCCGTGCCCCGGGTCGATCACCACGACGTTCAAGCCGCCGCGGGCGTCTGCGCTCTCCCCCGGTGAGGCCCCCGTGAGCAGAACGAGCGCCGCAAGACCGAAAATCGAATGCTTGAGCATGGGGAGAAGAACTCGGCGGGCGGTGGAGCCGACAGTCGGACTTGAACCGACGACCTGCGCTTTACGAAAGCGCTGCTCTACCGGCTGAGCTATGTCGGCAACTTCGACCGCCCGCCGAGACCCCGACATGTTAGGGAGTCCTTTCGGCAGGTCAATGAAAAACGGTATACAGCCCTCGATGAAAATGATTTCCCTCCTGACCTCGACCCCCTTCGGCCGGTCGACCTGTGCCGTGATCGCCCTGTCCCTGAGCGCCTGCGCCGGCGGGACGAGCGGCGGCGGCTGCGCCGACGACACCGAATGCGGCGCCGGGCTGCGCTGCGTGGAGGGCGCCTGCGAGGCGCCGCCCGCCCCGAGCCCCGACGACGACCGCGGGGGCGCGATCCAGGACGCCCTGGTGGCCCTGCGGGACGCCCGCGTGCAGCGGGACGCGCCGAGCGCCGACACCGACGCCGGCCCCGACGACGCCGCGACGCCCACGGGCGACGCCCACGTGGACACCGGCGACGCGGCCGTGCCCGGGGACGACGGCCAGGTGGCCCCACCTCCGGACGCCGCCACGCCGCCCCCCCCCGACGCCGCCGCCCTGCCTCCGGACGCCGCCGTGGCCTGCGCGCCCAACGAGGTCCGCGACTGCGGGCGCAACGTGGGCCGCTGCCGCGCCGGCCGCCAGGTCTGCGGCGCCGACGGCACCTTCGGGCCGTGTATGGGCGAGACGCCGCCGCAGGACGAGATCTGCAACGGCCAGGACGACGACTGCAACGGTACCATCGACGACGGTTTCCGCATCGGCGAGGCCTGCATGGGCATCGGCACCTGCGGCCCCGGCGTGCTCGAGTGCCGCAACAACCTGGCCACGCGCTGCTCCACGGACCCGGGCGGCAGCCGCGCCGGCGACGACCCCGAGACCTGCGACGGCATGGACGAGGACTGCGACGGCCGCACGGACGAGGACTTCATGGTCGGCCTCGCCTGCGTCGGCCGCTGCGGCAACGGGCGCCTCGAGTGCGCCGCCGCGGGCGACCAGATCTGCAGCTCGGATCCCGGCGGCAGCGGCTTCGTCGTCGAGGGCGAGCTGTGCAACGGCGAGGACGACAACTGCGACGGCGTGATCGACGAGGGCTTCCGCCTCGGCGAGGCCTGCGACGGCGCCGGCGCTTGCGGCGCGGGCGTGCGCGAGTGCGACGCCCTCGGCGGCGGCGCGGGTGTGTGCAGCTCCGAACCGGGCGGCAGCGCCGACGCCTCCACCCCCGAGCGGTGCAACGCCATCGACGACGACTGCGACGGCGAGACCGACGAGGACTTCGACGTGGGGCAGGCCTGCGACGGCGTCGGTGAGTGCGGCGCGGGCGTCACGGAGTGCGCTGCGGACGGGCGCCTGGTGTGCAGCACCGATCCCGGCGGCTCGGCCTCCCAGGGCGGCGTGGAGCGCTGCAACGGGCGCGACGACAACTGCAACGGCGAGGTGGACGAGGGCCTCGGCCTCGGCGGCGCCTGCCCGGCCCAGGGCATCTGCCCGGCGGGCAACCTGGAGTGCGCGCCCAACGGCGCCGTGATCTGCAGCACCGCCCCGGGGGGCTCGCAGTCCGTGGGCGTCGCCGAGACGTGCACCGGCCAGGACGACGACTGCGACGGGAGCGCCGATGAGGACTTCATGCTCGGCAGCGCCTGCGACGGTCAAGGCGCCTGCGGGGCGGGCGTGCGCGAGTGCGGTGTGGCCGGCGCGGTGCGCTGCAGCACGGAGCCCGGCGGCAGCGCCGACCAGAGCGTGCCCGAGCGCTGCGACGGCCTGGACAACGACTGCGACGCCGCCGTGGACGACGGCGCGGCCTGTGGCGGTGACACGTGCGGCACGGCCCCGGGCCTGACGTTCAGCGAAGGCGCCACGGGCAATACCTCGGCGATGGTCAACGACTACGACCGCAACGCCTGCCTGGGCGCCACCCCGGGCAATGACCAGGCCTATCGGTTCGACACGCCCGCCGCGGGCGCCTACGTGGTCGGCGTCGCCCCCCTGGCGGCCAACTACGACACCCTGTTCTGGGTGACCTCCGACTGCAGCGCGGCCAACGTGGCCTGCCTGCAGCAGGGCGGCCGCGACTCCGCGGGCGCCGGCCGGCCCGAGGCGCGGTCGATCGCCGTCCCCCGGGCGGGCACGTTCTACACCATCGTCGACGGCCGCATCGGCGGCGCGGGCACGGGCGGGCCGTTCTTGACCTCGGTCCGCCCCTTTGCCGACGGCGAGCACTGCGGCAGTGCGATCACGCTGCCTGCGCCGGGCCGATTCGTGGGCACGACCGAGGGCCGCACCAACGAGGTGGCGGGCCAGGCCTGCCCGCCGGGCGGCGCCAGCACGGGGCCGGACCAGGTGTTCGTGATCACGCCGGACCGCAACGGCCGCCTGAACGTGGCGCTCACGCCTGGGCCGGACATCCGCTTCATCCTCACGCTGACCACCAACTGCAACGCGCCGGATCAGGCGTGCACCGGCGGCGCGCTCGCGGCCCAGAACGGTCAGCAAGTGCAGGTCGGCGCGAACGTCGTGGCCGGCACGCCCTACTACCTGGTCGTCGACCACCTGGGCATGCCGGGCGGGGCGTTCTTCCTGGACGTCACGCTGCAGTGATCAGCGGCCCCCGGGCCGCCGCCACGCGTCGACCTCGAGGCCGTAGAACAGGTTGTGGGCGTTCTGCCAGGGCAGCGGGATGGGCTGGTAACTGCGCGGCCCGGGCGGCTCCGGCGGATAGTCGAAGTCGGTGATGTTGGTCGCTTTGGCGACCGTGACCTCGAACCGCGAAGGCCCCTTGCCCTTGGGCGGCAACACCTTGAAGCGGGACCGGACCTCGGCGCCACGCGTCGGGAAGCGCTCCGCCAGCTTCTGGGCGAACATGCGCTTCAACAGGCCCTGGTGGACGCCGTAGACCTCGAGGATCTCGACGTCCACGTCCGGCGTGTGCTCCAGGCGCTCGACGAGGATCTCCTTGCCCGGGCGACCGTCGAGCTCCTGCAGGTCGAGGCGCTGAATCGTCGCCCCGGAGCGCCAGCCGTGGGTGAAGTACAGGAACGTGGCGCCGTCGGGCAGACCGCGGCCGGCCACGACGACGTCCGTGTCGTTCACCACGACCTCTTCGGCGTTTTCATCCCCGGCCACGTTGCCCTTGGTGGACGAGAGCTCCGCGAAGGTCGACCCGCGCTCGCTCTGGTACAGGCCGTACACGCCGAGCGCGGCGTCGAGCCGGAAGTTGGGCATCTCCGGGAGGCCGTCGGCGCCGAGCGGCCCCGTCGCGAGGACGGCCTCCATGGCGGTGGGATCGTGGTCGCTGTCGCGCACCGTGACCGCCAGGCCGACCTCGCCGTCCCGCAGGCCGGGGAAGACCGACATGGGCACGGAGAGCTCGACGGCCCAGCCGTCCTTGCGGGTGGTGCTGGCGATCTGGGCCGTCTTCAGGACGCGCCCGCCGACGCGGACCTCGGCCGGCCGACCCTCGAGCTCGTTGAGGACGACCTGCACCCGCGCGGTCCCCGCGGGGCCCTTGAAGACGATCTCCGCGCCGTCTCCGTTGGAGACCGTGCCCTGCTGGAACGTCTCGTCCCGGATTTGCAGCGCGAAGAACACGCCCTCGCCCTGCTGCGCGATCTGGATGCGCCCGACCAGGTCGTCCGGACCGGCGATGCTGCCGCGCACGGTGCGGTCGAGCGCGATCACGGGCTGCTCGTACCAGTCGTCGAAGTAGGCGTCGACCGTGAGCGTGCCGGGGGGCACAGGCGCGATGGCCAGCACGGAGAACAGGGCGCCGGCGAACACGGCCTACTCCTCGCGCTCCGGCAGGGCCATGCCGTACTTCTTCATCAGGCGGTACACGTGGCGGCGGTCGATCCCCGCATCCCGGGCGACGCGGCTGATGTTCAGGTTGTGCCGCTCGAGGAGCTTGACCAGGTACTCCTTCTCGAACATCGCGACCATGCGCTCTTTGGCGTCCTTCAGGTTCTCCGAGGGGTCGACGCTGGCCAGGGCCGGGATCATCGGCTCGTGGTGGCCCATGCGGGCCTGAAGGTCCGCCGGCAGGTCGGCGATCTGCACCTGATCGCCCTCGGCGAAGGTGGCCGACCGCTCGATCACGTTGCGCAGCTCGCGCACGTTGCCCGGCCAGTCGTAGGCGCGCATCGCCTCGAGCGCCGAGGGCGCGAAGCCGCGGGAGGGCATCTCGCTGCGTTTGCGCAGATCGTTCATGAAGTGGTCGATGAGGAGCGGCAGGTCGTCCAGCCGGTCGCGCAGGGGCGGGAGTTGCAGCCTCACCTTGGCCAGGCGGTAGTAGAGGTCCTGGCGGAACTTCCCCTCTTCGACGAGCTGCGCCACGTTGCGGTTCGTCGCCGAGACGACGCGGACGTCCGTCTTGATGGGCCGCTCGCCGCCGACGCGCCGGATCTCGCCGCTCTCCAGGGCCCGCAGGAACTTGGGCTGCAGGTTCAGGGGCAGCTCGCCGAGCTCGTCCAGAAAGACCGTGCCGCCCTCGGCGCGCTCGAACACGCCGCGGTGCGTGCGAATCGCGCCCGAGAACGCGCCCTTCTCGTGCCCGAAGAGCTCGCTCTCCAGCAGGTTGTCCGGGAACGCCGAGCAGTCGAAGATCACCAGCGGCCCGGCCTTGCGCCGCGACCGCTCATGAATCGCCCGCGACACCAGCTCCTTGCCGGTCCCCGTCTCGCCCTCGATGACGACGGACAGCTCGGAGTTGGCGACCTTCTCGATGACGCCGTAGATCTCGCGCATCCGTGAGTGGGCCCCGATGAGGCCGGCGTAGGTGCTGCGCGCGATCGGGTAGACCGGGATCTCCTCGACGAGGGGCACGAAACGCACCAGCGAGTTGCCGATGAGCATCTCGCAGTTGGGGTACAAAAACGCCTCCCGCAGACGCAGCTCTCCCACGTAGGTGCCGTTCGTCGACTCGCGGTCCACGAGCAGGTACTCGTCGCGGATGTGCCTGATCTCACAGTGGAATCGGCTCACCGTATTGTCCGTGAGGACCAGGTCGTTCTTCTCGTTCGTCCCGATGCGGATGATCGGCTTCTCGACCACCAGCTCTTTCTTCTGGTCGGGGCCGTCCACGACGACGAGTTTGCACTTGTCGAGGTGGATGAGCTCCGTGGCCGAGGCGACGTTGACCTCGACCGTGTGGTGGCGGTCGTCCTCGCCGGTCTCCTGCTCGCCGGGGAGCTGATCGATTCTCGGATGCGAGCTGCGCGGGGGCTGTGACATGCGAGTCATCCTGCGAGGCGCCATGGGGTGCGTCAAGCTGGTCTCGGCTGAATCCGACGCGCGCAGGGAACGTCTACTGCAGAGACGACGTTCCAACTCCAGGGACACATTGACAGTCCCCCCATCTCCCCACTACCAAGGCCGCCCATGCAAAGCCTCGTCGCCCTGTTCCTGAGCTTCCTCGCCGCGCCCGCCGCGCCCGCCGCGCCCGCCTCGGCGCCGGTCGCCGCGTCCACCGCCCCGGCCCTCGACGCCGCCGGCGTCATGGAGGGCGTCCAGCGCTTCTACCAGACGACCTCGGACTTCAAGGCCCGGTTCAAGCAGACCTTCTTGAACAAGGCCCACGGCCGCACGCAGGTCTCCGAGGGCCGGGTGTTCTTCAAGAAGCCGGGCAAGATGCGCTGGGACTACGACAAACCCGTGCCCAAGCTCTTCGTCTCCGACGGCCAGATGCTGTGGGTCTACGAGCCCCAGGAGAGCCAGGTCTTCAAGCGCTCCCTGCGCTCCAGCCAGCTCCCCACGGCCCTGACCTTCATGTCCGGCACCGGCCGCCTCGGGGACGAATTCACGCCCACCCTGCTCCCCTCGCCCACCGCCGGGCGCCACGTGCTCGAGCTCACGCCGAAGAAGAACGCCGGCGACTACCAGAGCCTGCGCCTCGAGGTGGACGCCGCGACCTTCGCCGTGGTGTCCAGCACCGTGGTCGACCCCGTGGGCAACCTGAACACGGTCACCTTCTCCGACTTCAAGACCAACCAGGGCCTGCCGGACAAGGGCTTCGACTTCACCCCGCCGGCCGGCGTGCGGGTCATCGAGGACAAGAAGATCTCCCCATGAAGCGCATCCACTTCGTCTCCCTCGGCTGCCCCAAGAACCGCGTGGACACCGAGACCATGCTCGCCCAGCTCCCGGGCCCTTACGAGCTCACCGCGGACGCGCACGACGCCGAGGTCATCGTCGTCAACACCTGCGCCTTCGTGGAGGAGGCCAAGGTCGAGAGCATCGACACCATCCTCGAGATGGCGCGCATGCGAGACGAGGGCAAGCTGCAGAAGCTCCTGGTCACCGGCTGCCTGGCCCAGCGCTACCCCACGGAGCTCGCCAAGGACCTGCCCGAGGTCGACCACTTCGTCGGCACCAACGACCTGGGCGCCGTCGCCGACCTGCTCTCGGGCAAGAAGCGCAAGCGCCTGAACGTGGGCAACCCCGACCGCCAGGGCTTCGACTGGGACCTGCCTCGGCAGACCTGGATGCCCGGCTACACGACCTACCTGAAGGTCGCCGAGGGCTGCTCCAACACCTGCGCCTTCTGCATCATCCCGACGCTGCGCGGGCCGCAGCGCAGCCGAAGCATCGACTCCTGCGTCGCCGAGGCGCAGGCCCTCGCCGCCAAGGGGGTGGTCGAGTTCAACCTGATCGCCCAGGACCTCACGGCCTACGGCTACGACCTCGAGCCGCGCTCGAACGTGACCGAGCTGCTCCAGGCGCTCGCCGGCGTGGACGGCATCCGTTGGATCCGCCTGCTCTACGCTTACCCGCGCAACTTCCCCAAGGGCCTCATCGACCTGATGGGCAGCGAGTCCAAGATCGTGCCCTACCTGGACATGCCGCTGCAGCACATCAGCGAGAGCGTGCTCAAGCGCATGAAGCGCGGGACCTCCGCGGACCAGGTGCGCCGCCGCGTGGCCGAGATCCGCGAGAAGGTCCCCAACGTGACCTTCCGCACGACCTTCATCGTCGGTTTCCCCGGCGAGACGGACGCGGAGTACCGCGAGCTGCTCGACTTCGTGCGCGAGAGCCGCTTCGACCGCGTGGGCGCGTTCTCATACAGCCAGGAAGAGGGCACGCCGGCCCACGACATGCCCGACCAGGTGCCGGACGAGGTCAAGAAGGCCCGCCTCGACGAGCTGATGTACACGCAGCGCGGCATCTCGCGCGAGCTGAACAAGGCGCTCGTCGGCCGCGAGGTCGAGGTCCTCGTGGAGGGCAAGAGCGACGAGTCCGAGCTGGTGTGGGTCGGCCGCACCAGCCAGCAGGCGCCGGAGATCGACGGCCTGACGTACATCTCGGGCTTCGAGGAGGACCTGAAGCCCGGCATGATCCTGCAAGGCCGCGTGGAGCAGGTCACCGACTACGACCTGGTGGTCGGGCCGGCCTGACGCCGAACGCAGAAAAGCCGACGCGGCGGCCTTCGTGGGGCGCTGCGCCGGCTTCGCTCGGGGTGACCGGGCCTGCCGGAGCAGGCCTCAGCGCGACCGCGAGGCGAAGGTCAGTGGGTGCTGACCTCGAAGTTGCACTTCTCGCAAAGCCAGAAGAGACCGCTGGGCTTGCTCTGGCGGACGAACTTCACGACCACCATCTTGGGGTTGGCGCAGCTGGGGCAAGTCTTCGACTTGCCGGCATCGCGGTCGGCACGAATGGCCAACTTGGCGGGACGAGCACCCATGGGTCATCTCCGGAATGGGGTTCAAAGCAAAGCGGGCCGGAATCCTAGGCGCCGATCCGGCAGATGTCAAGTTTGGACGTGGTGTTCCGGATCGAAGACCTCGATCGGGATCTGCCCCTGCAGCAGATGCTTCACCCGATCCGCCACGTGCCGCTCGATCTCCGGGGCGTCGCCCATGGTCAGGACCTCGGCCAGCAGCGTGCGGCAGTCGTCGGCCCGGATCGAACGAATCACGTGTTTGATCAAGGGGATGGACACGGCGTTCATGGACAGCTCGTCCAGCCCGAGGCCCACCAGGATGGCGGTGTAGAAGGCGTCGCCCGCCATCTCGCCGCACATGCTGACGCGGATGCCGGCGTCGCGCGCCGAGTCCACGATGAACTTCAGCATGCGCAGCAGCGCCGGGTGCAGGGGCCGGTACAGGTAGGTCACGTGCTCGTTGGCGCGGTCGATGGCCAGCGTGTACTGGATGAGGTCGTTGGTGCCGATGGCGAAGAAGTCGACCTCGCGCGCCAGAATGTCTGCGATGACCGCGGCCGAGGGCAGCTCGACCATGATGCCCAGGGGCACGCGCTCCGCCACGGCCCGGCCCTCGGCGGCGAGCTCCTCGCGGCAGACGGCCACGAGGGCCTTGACCGCCCGGACCTCGGACAGGCCGCTGATGAGCGGCACCATGATGCGCAGGTTGCCGTAGGCGCTCGCCCGCAGGAGCGCCCGGAGCTGGACCTTGAAGATCCCCGGCTCGCGCAGGCAGAACCGGATGGCCCGCAGGCCCATGACCGGGTTGAGCTCGCGCCCGAGCTTGAGCGGCGTGATGAACTTGTCCCCGCCGAGGTCGAGCGTGCGGATCGTCGCGCCCTCGGCCCCGCAGAGCTCCACGACGTGCCGGTAGTGCTCGTACTGCTCGTCCTCGTCCGGCAGGGTCTCGCGGTTCATGTACAGGTACTCGGTCCGGTACAGCCCCACGCTCTCGGCGCCCGAGTCGAGCACCATGCCGCACTCCTCGTGCAGCTCGATGTTGCCGGCGATGCGCAGGCGCCGGCCGTCGAGCGTGCACGCGGGCTCGTCCTTGCGCATCGCGAGCTGCGCCCGCCGCGCCGAGTAGGCCATCTGCAGGCGCTGGTAACGCCGCAGCTCGTCCTCGCTCGGGTTGATGAGCACCCGACCGGCGGAGCCGTCGATGATGAGCATGTCGCCGTCGCCGACGACCTCGGTGATGTGGTCCGTGCCGACCACCGCCGGCAGCTCCAGCGACCGCGCCATGATGGCCGTGTGGCTCGTCTTGCCGCCCACGTCCGTGGCGAAGCCCAGCACCGGCGTGCGCAAGAGGAACGCCGTGTCCGCCGGCGACAGGTCGTGCGCGACGATGATGCTGTCCCCGTGCACCTGGCTCAGGTTCGGGTGCGCGCTGCCCATCAGGTTGCGCAGGATGCGGTCGCCCACGAAGTCGACGTCCGCCCGCCGCTCCCGGAAGTACTCGTCGTCGATGTTCTCGAAGAGCTGCCGGATCGACTTGATGTTCTTCTTCAGCGCCCACTCGGCGTTGATCTCCTGCTCGGTGATCATGTTGCGCACGCCGTCGACGAGCATCTCGTCGCGGATCATGAGCTGGTGGGCGTCGAGGATGAAGAAGTGCTCCTCGCCGGCGTTCTGGAGCTTGTCCTTGATCTCCTTGATCTGCGCCTCGGACTCGTCCAGCGCGTCCTCGAAGCGCTTGATCTCATTGGCGATTTCCGTGGGCCCGACGTGATACTTGGGCACCTTCATCCGCCGGCGGTCGAGCAGATGCGCCCGGCCGATGGCGTAGCCGGGCGAGACGCCGATGCCCTTGAGCACCGACCCCGAGGTCTTCACGTCGGATCCCTGGTTCGACAAAGTCACTCCTCGCCGAAGCGTCCTTCGATGCAGGCGCCCACCGCGGTCATGGCGGCGTCCTCGTCCGCCCCGGTGCAGGTGATGCGGATGTTCGTGCCCTTGGCCGCCGCCAGGGTCATCAACCCCAGGATGGACTTGGCGTTCACGGACTGGTCACCCTTGGTCAGCAGGATCTCCGACTTGTACTGCGTCGCGACCTTGACCAGCGTCGCCGAGGCGCGCGCGTGGAGACCCAACTTGTTGGCAATCACGAAGTCTTTGCTGATTCCCGCCACGGCGACCGTCCTTTACTGAACTTCGTTCGAGGTCCCGGGTCATTCCCCCCGCTCGATGAGCGGGAAGAACGCGTTGAGCCCGAGGATCATGCCCAGGCAGAGCAACGTGAACCCGTAGAGCAGCCAGATCATCGTCACCTTGCGCTTGAGGAGCTGAAACAAGATCAGCACCAGCGCGATCAACAACACGGATTCCAGGTTCTGCCCCAGCGCGGCCCGCGAGCGCGTCGCGTGCTCCACGAGCAGGGCCCCGCCGACGCCGATGCAGACGCCGGCCAGGTAGTGACTGCGGTCCGAGAACTGCACCAGATCGATCTGGTAGAGCTTCTCGAAGACACGCTCGCCCATCCGGTAGCCCGCGAACAATCCGTAGATGCGCAGGACCAGGTGGAACATGTTGTAGAGCAAGAGGAAGACGAGGGGCGCCCAGGGGACGTCCGAGAACACGCCGGCCACCGCCAGCGCCGCGGCGAAGGGCTTCAGGCTCGCCCAGAAGAAGCTGTCCCCGATGGCGGCCATGGGGCCCATCATCGTGGCCTTGAAACCCTGGATGCGCTCCTCGCCGATGCGGCCGGCGGCGTGCTCCTCCTCGAGGCGCACGGTGGCCCCGAGCAGGGCGTCCGTCATGTAGGGGTGGCTGTTGAAGAACTCCAGGTGGCGGGTCATGGCCCGCTTGAGGTCCTCGCCCTGGTACAGCCGCGTGAGCGCCGGCAGGATGCAGAAGGCGAAGCCGACGTTCTGCATGCGCTCGTAGTTGCAGGCCGCCTGGAAGAAGAAGCTGCGCCACAACACGCGGAAGAGCGTGACGCGCCCCACACGGCGCACGGGGGCCTCGGCGGCGGGCGCCCCGGCGGCGAGCGTTCCCTGGAGCGTGCTCATTGGACCTCCAGGTAGCGCAGGCCGATCAGCACGAGCACGAACGAGGCCGCCGAGAGCAGGAGCGCGCGCCGGCGTCGAACCGTCGTCAGGGCGACGGCGAGGCCCAGGGCGGGCAGCAGGTAGATGCCGACGACCTCGAACGCCTTGACCTCGGGGCGCCCCAGCAGCGGGCGCGCGATGGCCACACACAGGATGGAGAGCACCAGCCCCAGGGCGATGAGGCTGCCCTCGGCCGCGAAGGTGCGCAGCAGGCCCACCGCCGGCAACCGCGAGAGGGCGAAGGGGGCGCCCGCGCGGGCCGCCTCGTCCGCCCGGGCGCACAGGCTCAGGTTCTCCCGCTCGAGCCGGATGTCCAGCCAGCGCCCCACCCAGGCCACCGGGGCCCCGACGAGGATCGCCATGGCCTGCACGGCGACGTCCGGGGTGCCGAAGTGCCGGGCATACAACAAGACCGTGCCGCCGATGACGACGGAGGCCAGCGTCTCGTTCGGCGGCACGCTGGCGCCGACGATCAACGAGGCCATCCAGAGCAGCTGCACCAGCGCGCCCATCCACAGGGCCGTGTCGAGCTGCCCGAACATCAGCCCCAGCACCGGGATCACCACCAGCGGCTGCGAGACCATGAGCTGGAACGCCCCACGCCGGTCGAGCGCGAGCAGTCCCCCGACCAGGGTCACCTGGAGGGCGTCGCGGCTCAGCTGCAGGGGGTCGAACGACACTCAGCGCACCTCGCTCAGGGCCTGGTGAAGGTCGATGGGGGGCTCCGTGGGCAGGCTGCGGATCTCGATGCGCGTGCCGCGCTCCATCAGGCCCTTCAGGGCCTCGATGTCGGCGTCCCCCAGGTACACGGCGTTGGTGAAACGCCGCCGGTCCGCGGCGTGGTGCACGTTGCCGATGTTGAGCAGCGCGAAGGGGTTGCCGCCGTTGAAGAGCCGCACGGCGTCCGCCACGGTCTCGAACAGCACCAGCACCTTCTCGTTGCCGTAGACCCGCCCGGCGAGCGCCCGGGCGGCGTTCTTGATGGGCAGGGCCTCGAACTGGAGCTGCTGCGGGATGGCCATGCGGAACATGGTCATCTGCAGGGCGTTGTTGGGCACGGTGTCCGAGGCGATCAGGATGCGCTGGAGCCGCAGATGGGGCATCCAGGTGGCGATGATCTGGCCGTGCACGAGCCGGTTGTCCACGCGGTAGAAGGGGTTCACTCAGGCCCCCTTCTTCGGCTTGAGCAGCGACCCGGCGACGAGTGTGCTCTGCCGTGCGTGGTCACAGACGCTCTGCGCCACCTCGGGCAGCGGCGCGTCCCGCGAGGTGTAGAGCTTCAGCAGCATGGGCAGGCTGACGCCGGTCACCACCTCGACGTCGTCGCCGAGGAACGAGAGGCTCAGGTTCGAGGGGGTGCCGCCGAACATGTCGCAGAGGATGAGCACGCCGGCGCCGGCGTTCACCTCGGCGATGGCGTCGCGGATGCGGTTCATCACGTCCTCGGGGGCGTCGCCGCTCTTCAGGCCGACGGGCGTGATGTTCGGGTAGTCCCCCACGATGAGGTTTGCCGTTTCGACGAGGGCCCCGGCGAGGGGGCCGTGCGTGCAGACGACCACGCCAATCATTTCACATCCTTGTCGATGTCCCGGTGGCGAATGACCGCCCGGAGACCGCGGGTGGTGAGATGAGCCGCCACACGCTCCGCGATGGCCACGGAGCGATGCCGACCCCCGGTGCAGCCGATGGCCACCGTCAGGTAGCTCTTCCCCTCGACCTCATAGTGCGGAATGACGGATTCCAACAGGGGCAGGAACGCATTGAGGAAACTCTGCGTCTCCAGCTTGGCCAGGACGAAGTCGCGCACGGGCGCGTCGAGGCCGGTCTGGGGCTTCAACTCCGGGATGAAGTGCGGGTTGGGCAGGAACCGGACGTCCCAGACGACGTCCGCCTCGGGGGGCAGCCCGTGCCGGAAACCGAAGCTGAGCACGGCGATGTTCAGCTCGCCTTTGCGCTCCTCGCCCTGCGCCCAGGCCTGCACCCGCCGCTTGCACTCGTGGACGTTCAGGTCCGACGTGTCGAGGACCCAGGTGGCGACCTCGCGCAGGGGGTGCATGGCCAGGCGCTCCGCCCGGATGGCATCCGGCAGGGGCGTGCCCTTGACCGCCATGGGGTGGCGCCGACGCGACTCGCTGAAGCGGCGCAGCAGCACGGGCTCCTGCGCATCCAGGAACAGGATGTCCAGCTTGTAGCCCGCCCGCTCGAGCTCCTGGAGCAACGCCACCGTGCCCGGCGCGTCCGTGATGCCGCGGGCGTCGATGCCGATGGCCAGCCGCTGCGCGTTCTGCGAGTCCCGGGCGAGCTCGACCAGCTTGGGCACGAGCGGCGGCGGGATGTTGTCCACGCAGAACCAGCCCAGGTCCTCGAGGGCGTGGATGCCCGTGGAGATCCCCGAGCCCGAGAGGCCGGTCACGACCGTCAGGCGCATCGGATCCGGGATGGCGACCACTTCACTCAAGATCGTGTTCCCCCGCGGTGCCTCGGATGAGGCCGTCCAGGCGCGCGGCGAAGGCCCGCGCCGAGTGCGTGCCCTGAGCCTGCAACAGACGGTTGCGCGCCGCCACTTCCACGATCAACCGCAGCGAGCGACCGGGCCGGACCGGCAGGCGGATGTGCGCGACGGGCACCCCGGCGAGGGTCTGGTAGTGGGTGTCCAGGCCGAGGCGGTCGTACTCGCCGTCGACCTCCCACTCCACCAGCTCGATGACCAGCTCGACCCGCTTGCGTTCCCTCACCGAGGCCGCGCCGAACAGGTCGCGGATGTTGATGATGCCCAGGCCGCGGATCTCCATGTGGTACCGCGTGAGCTCCGGGTTCGTGCCGATCACGAACCCCGGCTGCTCCTGATGCACCAGGATCACGTCGTCGCCCACCAGTCGATGGCCGTGGGAGATCAGCTCCAGCGCGACCTCGCTCTTGCCCACGCCGCTCTTGCCGGTCAGCAGCACGCCGACCCCGAAGACGTCCACCAGCACGCCGTGCACGCTCTCGCGAGGCGACAGGTGCTGCGTGAGGACCTCGTTCAGACGCTCCAGGGCGACCGGCGACTCCAGGTCGGTGCCGACGAGCACGAACTCGTGGTGGGCGACCAGGTCGAGCAACTCCGCGGGCACGGACAGGCCGCAGCTGAGCACGAGCGCCGGGAAACCGACCCCGACGATGCGGCCCAGCAAGGCCGACCGCTCCTCGGGGGCGAGGGTCTCCAGGAAACCGTGCTCGGAGCGCCCCATGAGCTGCATGCGGTCGTGCTCCAGGTGCTCCGTGAAACCCGTGAGCGCCACGCCGAGCCGCTGCACGGTGCGCTGGCGCACGTGTCGGGCGAGCGCCGAGGCCCCGCCGTGGACCGTGAAGGCCTCGGCGATGGCGGGCATGGCCAGGATCTCGCCGACGGTCACGTCCTGGGGGCGGAGACCCATGGCGGCGACCCCGTCAGAGACGGGCGTCCTCGGAGACGATGATGTCGTACAGCTCGGCCGAGGTCTTCGCGTTCAGCAGGGACTCGCGGATGCGGGTCTCGCGGATGAGGCGGGACACCCGGGCCAGGGCCTTGAGGTGCAGGGCGTGGCTCGACTCGGGCACCAGGAGCGTGAAGAACAGGTGCGTCGGCTTGCCGTCGTGGCTCTGAAAGTCCACGCCGCCGGCGCTCCGGCCGACGCAGGCGATGATGGTCGGCACGGCGTTCGTCTTGCCGTGCGGGATCGCGTAGCCATCGCCGATGCCGGTGCTCTGAAGCTTCTCCCGCGCGATGAGCGTGTCCACCAGGACGTTGGGGTCGAGATCGGGGCGCGCCTTCAGGGCGAGGCCCACCAGTTCGCGCAGAACACCGGGCTTGTTGGTGGCCTTGAGGTCCGCCGTGACCGCCGTCTTGTCGAGAAACTCGGCGATGTGCATGCCACTTCTCCTGAAAATCCTAGAACAGCCGCTTTCGCTTCGAGCTCGGCAGGACACCCATCATCTCGCGGTACTTGGCGACGGTCCGCCGCGCGATCTCGATGCCGTCCTTCTTGAGCAGTTCGACCAGGGCCTGGTCGCTCCAGGGATCCTTTTGATCCTCGTGCTGGATGAGGGCCTTGATCTTGTTCTTCACGGCCTCGCTGGCCAGGTTGTCGCCATCCGTCTTGTTGATGGACGAGTTGAAGAAGTACTTGAGCTCGAAGATGCCGTGGGGCGTGTGAACGTACTTGTTGTTGGTGACCCGGCTGACCGTCGACTCGTGCATGCCGATATCGTCCGCGACGTCGCGGAGGATGAGCGGTTTGAGGAAATCGACGCCGCGATCGAAGAAGTCCTTCTGGAACTTCACGATGCTCTCGGTGACCTTGACGATGGTCTTCTGCCGCTGCTGGATGCTGCGAATCAACCACGCCGCCGAATTCAGCTTGTCCGTGACGTATTTCTTCGTCTCGTCGCTGGAGTTCCCGGCCAGGGCGTTGCGGTAGAAGCTGCTGATCTTCAGGCGGG
Source organism: uncultured Myxococcales bacterium (assembly GCA_903847385.1). Taxonomy (GTDB): domain Bacteria; phylum Myxococcota_A; class Bradymonadia; order UBA7976; family UBA1532; genus CAINDO01. Next base: position 59,179 of record CAINDO010000071.1, on the reverse strand, counting down.
GCATGCCGTCCTCGTTGAGAACGGTCGCCCACTCGCCATCGATCTTCTTCACGTAGATGTCGGGGGTGACGTACTGGGCGTCGTCGCCGGCGTAGGGGCGCCCGGGGTGGGGCTCCATCTGGCTGACGATGCGCGCCGCCTCGATGACCTCCTCGAGCTCGATGTCCATCGAGCGGCCGATGGCCCCGTAGTTCTTCTTCTCGAGGTTCTCCATGTGGTTGGAGATGACGTCCTCGACGATCGCACCGAACTGGTGGAACCGGGCCTGGATGAGCAGGCATTCCCGCAGGTCGCGGGCGGCGACGCCGACGGGGTCGCACTGCTGCACCATCTCGAGGATTTCTTCGACGTACTCGAGGTCGAGGTCGAGGTCCTCGGCGATCTGCTGGAGCGAGATGCCGATCAGGTAGCCGCGATCATCGATGTTGCCGATGATCATCAGGGCGACGCGCTCCTCCTGCTCGGTGAAATCCGAGACCTGGAGCTGCCAGAGCAGGTGGTCGAAGAGCGTGGTCTTCTTCGAGAGGGTCGCCTCGACACCGGGCAGGTCGTCGTCCCGCAGGCGCTGGGCGCTCAGGGCGGGCGTGGGCGCCGAGTAGTTCTCGAAGTAGTCGCTCCAGTCGATCTCCTTCTGGGTCTTCTCGGCGTTGTCGTTGCTCTCGGAGACGGTGAGCGTGCGCTCCTTCTCCTCGCGCCGCTGAACCTCACCCTCGCCCTCGACCCGGGCTTCGGTCGCCTGGATCTCGGAGAACTCCTCCAGCAGGGGGTTCTCCATGAGCTCCTCGCGGACCTGGTCCACCAGCTCCATCCGCGAGAGCTGGAGCAGCTTGATGGCCTGCTGCAGCTGAGGCGTCATGACCAGCTGCTGGCTGAGCCGGAGCTGTTGCTTGATCTCCAGGGACATCTTGGACCTTCAGGGCTTCCGGGTTGGCGCGGGGAAGCGAGTCCCCAGGTACAGGCTCTGCGCTCTCTCGTCCGCCGCGATCTCGGCGGGCGTGCCGTGCAGAAGTACGGTGCCGGCCGCCACTATATACAGACGGTCGCAGACCTCCAAGGTCTGGCGGACGTCGTGGTCGGTCAGGAGCACGCCGACCCCGCCATCGGCCAGGGCGCGCAGGTGCCCGGCCATCTGCTCGGCGGCCTTCGGATCGAGGCCGGAGAAAGGTTCGTCGCACAGCAGCAGCCGTGGACGCGCCGCCAGGCACCGCAGGAGCTCCGTCCGGCGCCGCTCGCCGCCGCTCAGCGTCTCGCCGCGCGCCTCGGCGAGCGCTGATAGCCCGAAGGTGCGCAGCAGGGCGAGGGGGTCGGCCGGGTCGTCGACGGCCTCCAGCGCGACCTCCAGGTTCTCGCGCACGGTCAGCCGCCGGAAGATCGAGGCCTCTTGCGGCAGGTAACCCAGCCCCGCGCGGGCGCGCCGCCAGAGGGGCCAGCGCGTGACGTCGATTTCTCCGAGCCGGACGTCGCCGCCGTGGGGGGCGAGCAGGCCCGTGAGCATCCGGAAGGTCGTCGTCTTGCCCGCGCCGTTGGGCCCGAGCAGGCCGACGATCTCGCCCGGGCCGAGCGTCAGCGAGACGCCGTCGACCACGAAACGGCGGCCGAAACGACGCCGCAGGCCGCGCGCCTCGAGCCGGACCCCCTCAGGGGCCATGGGGCACGACGGGCGGCCGGAGCTTGGGCAACTGCACGCGCCCGCGGGCCTTCTCGACCACCACGCGGCCGGTCTCCGGCCAGAACAGGATGCGCTCGCCCTCGAGGCGATCGGCGCCCCGGACCAGCTCGGGGTGGCCCGTCAGGCGCATCTCCCCGGTCCGGCGGTCCAGCGTGGCCTGCTCGGCGCGCGCCGTGAACCCCTCGGCGGTCAGCGTCAGGCCGCCGTCGATGGTGACCGTCTCGACCTCGCCGCCGCCGGCGTAGGTGGCCACCAGTCGCGCGCAGCGCAGCTCGAAGTCCCCCTGCCGGGCGACGACGTCCCCCTCGAAGCGGGCCAGCCCGGCCTTCCGGTCGAAGTCCAGCCGCTCGGCGCGGATGTCCAGCGGCACGGGCTCGGCGAGCGCGCGCGGCGCCCCGTTCAGGGTGGTGGAGAGAGCGGCGGTGAGGGCGAGGACGGCGCGGCGCACGGCCCGAAACCTATCACGAAGGCCGGTCCCAGCGATCGACGAGCCAGACCCACTGCGTCGGATCGGCGCGGACCTGCGCTTCCAGCGCGGCAGCGGCCTCGGCGAGGGGGTCGGCGCTCACGAGCGGCGCCCAGTCGAGCGTGTAGCGACCGTCCGGGCCGAGGCGGGTCCAGGCGCGGACGGCGGTCGCCCCCGAGGCCGCGAGCAGCCGCTCGGCGGTGCGGGAGAAGCGCGTGGGCCGCCCCAGGAACTCGACGGTGCGGGCCTTCTCGCGGGTGTCCAGGTCGAAGAAGATGGCCACCGGATGCCCGGCGCGCAGGCGCGTGAGGGCCGTGCGGGCGCCGCCGCCGGGCGGGTGCACGACCATCCCGGCCGCCGCCCGGTGGCGCGTGAGCCAGCGGTGCAGCGGCCCCCGACCGACCCGCGCCGCGACGCTGTGGACCTCGACGCCGGCGGCCGCCAGGGCGGCACCGAGCAGCTCCCAGTTGCCGTGGTGGGCCGTGAGCACGAGCACCGGCCGCGCTCGCAGCGCCTCGCGGAGCGCGTCCGGCACGGTCAACAGAGGCAGCGCGTCCCCGCCGCGGGCGACCTCGACGAAGCGTCGACCCAAATCGGCGAAGTGGTCCCCGACGCGTGCCGACGCCCCGACGACCTCGAAGCCCCGCACGGCGGTCGATCGCGGACGGACCGCCAGCCGCCCGACGACGCGCCCGAGGCCCGCCCCGAGCGCCCGCGCCCCGCTCAGGGGCAGCCACCCCAACGCCGCCACCACCCCGCGCAAGACCGCGTACGCGAGGCCGTGCCGGAGCGGCCGCGTCCAGGTGCGCAGGCGCCGGCCGCTCGCAGCCACGTCACGCCAGCGCGCGGCGGGCGGCGTCGATGGCGGTGACCTCGCGGGCGAGCCGCTCGAAACTCGCGAAGTCGAGCTGCGTGGCCGCGTCCGACAGGGCCTCCGCGGGCCGGGGGTGCACCTCGGCGTAGAACGCATCGACCCCCACGGCCGCCGCCGCCCGCGCAAGGGGCAGCGCCAGGGCGCGGTGGCCCCCCGTGTGGTCGTCGAAGCCACCCGGCGCCTGCACAGTATGCGTGCAGTCGTACCAGACCTCGGCGCCGCTCTCGCGCAGCCACACGAGCGACCGCGGGTCGAGCACCAGGTCCCCGTGGCCGAAGGTCGTACCGCGCTCCGTGACCGTGAACGGCCCCGGCCCCGCCGCGCGCGCCTTCTCGACCAGCAGGCCCATGCGCCGCGGGTCCAGGAACTGACCGCGCTTCAGGTTCACGGGCCGCCCCGTGGCCGCCGCGGCCTGCACCAGATCCGTCTGCCGGCACAGGAACGCCGGGATCTGCAGGATGTCCGCGACCTCGGCCGCCGGCGCGCACTGCTCGACGGCGTGCACGTCCGTGAGCACGGGCAGCCCCGTCCGGGCCTTCACGTCCGCGAGCATCGCCAGGCCCCGCTCGAGGCCGGGGCCGCGGTAGCCGCGCACGCTCGACCGGTTGGCCTTGTCGAAGCTCGCCTTGAAGACCAGGTCCAGGCCGAGGCCGGCCAGGAACTGCGCGGTCTCGAGGAGCACTTGCGCGTCCTCGACGACGCAGGGCCCCGCGATGAACCGTGGCCGCGCGCGCCCGCTCAAGCCTTGGCCTTCTGCCGGGCGACGGCCGCCCCGATGAAGCTCGCGAAGAGCGGGTGCGGCGCGTAGGGCCGCGACTTGAACTCCGGGTGGAACTGGCAGCCCAGGAACCACGGGTGGTCGGCGAGCTCGACGATCTCGACGAGCTGCCCGTCCGGCGACAGGCCGCTCAGGATGAGGCCCTTGCTCTCGAGCGTCTCGCGGTAGGCGTTGTTGAACTCGAAGCGGTGGCGGTGGCGCTCGCTGATCTGCTCGCTCTCGTAGGCCCGGGCGGCCAGCGTGCCGGCCTTGAGGGTGCAGGGGTAGGCGCCGAGGCGCATGGAGCCGCCCTTCCGCGTGACGGACTTCTGATGCTCCATCAGGTGCACCACCGGATTCGGACAGTCGGCCACGAACTCGATCGAGTTGGCGTCCGTCAGGCCGCAGACGTTTCGCGCGAACTCGACCACGGCGAGCTGCATGCCCAGGCAGATGCCGAAGTAGGGCATCTTGCGCTCGCGGGCGTACTGGGCCGCCAGGATCTTGCCCTCGGTCCCGCGGCCGCCGAAGCCGCCGGGCACGAGCACCGCGTCCACGCCGTCCAGCAGCGGCGCGGCCCCGCGGGCCTCCACCTGCTCGCTGTCGATGTAGCGCAGGTCGACCTTGGCATCGTGCGCGATGCCGCCGTGGAGGAGCGCCTCGTGGAGGCTCTTGTAGGCGTCCACAAGGTCCACGTACTTGCCCACGATGCCGATGGTCACGCGCCGCGAGGCCTTCTTCATGGCCTGTACGATGTGGATCCAGCGCTCCATGTCCGGGCCCTTGGTCCACATGCCCAGGTAGCGCGTGATCAGGTCGTCGAGGCCCTCGCGCTGATACATCAGCGGCACCTCGTAGATGCTCTGAACGTCCTGACCGGCGATGACCGCCTCGGGCGCCGTATTGCAGAACAGGCCGATCTTGGCCTTGAGTTCGGCGCTGATGGGGCGGTCGCAGCGGGCCACGATGATCTCGGGCTGCATGCCGATCTCGCGCATGTCGCGCACGCTGTGCTGCGTGGGCTTCGTCTTCAGCTCGCCCGCGGCCGGGATGTAGGGCAGGAGCGTGACGTGCACGTTGAGCGCGTTGCCCGGGCCGACCTCGACCTTGAGCTGGCGCAGGGCCTCGAGGAACGGCAGCGACTCGATGTCGCCCACCGTGCCGCCGATCTCGGTGATGCACACGTCGGCGTCCTCGGCGCCCCGACGGACGAACGCTTTGATCTCGTCCGTGATGTGCGGGATCACCTGCACCGTGCTGCCCAGGTAGTCGCCGCGGCGCTCTTTCTCGATCACGCCCTCGTAGATGCGCCCGGTGGTCACGTTGTTGTTGCGGCTCATCACCGCGGACGTGAACCGCTCGTAGTGGCCCAGATCCAGGTCGGTCTCCGTGCCGTCGTCGGTGACGTAGACCTCGCCGTGCTGCAGCGGATTCATCGTGCCCGGGTCCACGTTGATGTACGGGTCGAGCTTGATGTGGGTGACCTTCAGGCCGCGCGCCTCGAGCAGCGCGCCGATGGAGGCCGCGGCGATGCCCTTGCCGATGGACGACACGACGCCGCCGGTCACGAAGATGAACTTGGTGTGGAACTGCTTCTTGGTCATGGGTTCCCTGCCTGTGCGAGCAGCCTGCGGGCCGCTTCCAGATCGTTTGCGGTGTCGATGGAGAGGGGGGCGCGCGGCACGTCGGCCACGGCGATCGTCAGGCCCGCGTGCAGCCAGTCGAGCTGCTCCAGGTCCTCGGCGGCGGCCAGCGCGGAGCGCGGCAGATCCGCGAGGCCCGCGAGGACCTCGGCGCGGAAGCCGTACAGGCCCACGTGCAGGGCGCCGGGGATGGGCGCCCGCGAGAAGTAGAGCGCCTCGCCCCGGTGGTTGCGCACGACCTTGACCTTGTCGCTACGCGCGGCGTCTCCAGGAGGGAGCGCCGCCGCCGCCGTGGCGATGGGGGCGCCGCCCTCGAGCGCGGCGACCACGGGCCGCAGCAGGTCGGGGCCGATGAAGGGCTCGTCCCCCTGCACGTTCAGCACGAAGTCGGGCCGCCGGGCGAGACTGGCCACGGCGCGGGCCACGCGCTCGGTGCCCGACCGGCAAGGCGCGTCCACGCGGAGCACCAGCCCGCCGGCGGCGCACACGGCGTCCTCGATGGCGTCGGCGTCCGTCACCACGTACACGGCGTCGGCGAGGCCGGCGGCCGCGACCGCGCGCCAGACCCGTGCGGCGAGCGGCAGACCACCCAGCTCGGCCAGGGCCTTGGCCGGCAGCCGGGTGGAGCCCAGGCGGGCCGGAATGGCGGCGACGATGCGGTGACTTGGGGTCGCCGCAGGTTCGTCGTCGCGCCACATGCGAAAAAATCCTCGCCTGAAAGGCCGCGGACGCTAGCCGTTCGTTCGAAAGGTGTCAATTGCGTGCCCGGCGGTCGTCGGCGCACGTGGAACATTGAGGCCCTGTCGGCAGGTTTCTCGCTCAGGGCCCTTTCCTTGTACTGCGGGGCGCGCTTGAATTCGGAGCCGTGCCCCGGCGTCCCCGGACTCAGGAACCAGAACCATGCACATCAGAACGCTCCGTCCCCGTGTCGCCTTTCTCGGCTTCTCTCTGATCCTGGCCTCGTTGGGCACCGCCCACGCGGACAAGTGGGACAAGGAGAAAGGCGACTGCGAGGGCACCTTCGAGTCGTGGCGCACCGAGTCGCTCGACCGCCTGCGCGACTGCACGATGCGCTGGGAGATGTACCGCGACATCACGAAGGTGGACGACAACCAGAAGACCATCGTCCAGGAGGCCCTGGAGAAGCTCTACCAGGAGGGCTCCGAGCGCGACGCCATGATGGCGCTCTCCGCGCTCAAACGCATGGGCCTGCGGCCGTCGAAGCTCCGCGAGAAGACGGCGGCCCTGCCCAAGGCCGCGCCGCCCGCCGAGGCCGCCGCCGTGGTGGACCCCGAGCCGCAGCCCCAGGCCGCGCGCGCCACCAAGTCGAGCAAGCCGGTCCCGGTCGTGTCCGAAATGCCCGCCGAGCCCGAGCAGGTCCGCGCGCCGAGCCGTCGCGAGGCGAAGCAGCACGAGGGCCGCGGCAACGCATTCTTCAAGGCGGGCCAGCCCATGGAGGCCCTGACGGCGTATCTCGAAGCGTGCGACGCCGACCCGACGTACGCGCCGCCCCTGTACCTCACCGCCATGGCGTACGCGCGGCTCGGCAAGCGCGACATGTCCATCGACTACCTGCGCAGCCTCAAGGCCCTGAACAGCGACGAGGCCCGCCCGCTCGTGCGGCGCGCCGCCCTGGACCCGGAGTTCAAGGGCCTGCGGGGCATGGCCACCTTCAAGGACCTGACGGGCACCGCCGTCGTGCAGATCCTCAACGGCGCCGGCGACACGACCAAACCCAAGGTCGACGCCTACGTGAAACGTTTGCAGGAGATCGGCCAGCCCGTCGCCAACGTCAGCGCCGATCGCAACCCGCGCCAGAACACCTACGTCTACGCGAAGACGGGCTTCGAGGAGCAGGCCGACGACCTGCGCCGGCAGCTCAAGATGGGCCTGGTACACAACCGCCCGATCCACTGGCCCAGCGAGTACGACATCATCATCGTGGTGGGCGCGCCGACGCAGGAGAAGTTCGTCGACGACGAGGCGGAGAAGAACGGCCAGAAGAAGGCCGACATGGAGAAGGCCGCCGAGAACGCCAAGCGCAAGAAAGAGGACAAAGAGCAGGCCGAGAAGGACAAGCTCAAGAAGCGGATGATGATGATCAAGGCCATGGAGGAGATGGAGCAGCCCGAGGGGCCAGCCGCGCCCACGGACCCGACCGAGGTTCCGCTCGACGCTCCGGAGGCGCCCGCGGTTCCCGAATGACACTGCTCAGCCGAGCGTGAACCCGGGCGCCAAGCCCGAGAGCTCCGCCGGCCAGGGCGCCTCGAACACCCGCACGTCCCCGGCCGGGCTCGGCAACGCCAGCCGCCACGCGTGCAGCGCCTGCCGCGGATGCCCCAAGCGGGAGAGTTCGTCCGCGGTGAGCGCGCGCTCCAGCGAGGCCAGGAAGAGCTGCTCGTCGGGGCCGTAGAGTTTGTCGCCGACGAGCGGAAACCCGGACAGCGCAGCGTGCACCCGGATCTGATGCTGGCGCCCGGTGATGGGCCGTGCGACCAGCACGCTGCGCCGTCCGTCCGTCCACAGGCGCTCGAAGTGCGTCTCGGCGGCGAGCGCCCCGCGGCCCATTTTCAGCGCGAGCTTCAACGCCGTGTCCGGGTCGAACCCCAGCGGAATGTCCGCGGTGAGCCGCTCCGGCGCCGCCCCCTCGACCACGCAGAGATAGGTCTTCTCGAACGCCCGGTTCTCGAGGGCCATCTTGTAGAACCGCGCCGCGGCGGCCGTCCGGGCGATGGCGATCACGCCGGAGGTCTCCACGTCCAGCCGATGGACGGGCTCGTGCTCGGCGTCGTAGCCCTCGGTGGCCAGCCAGTACTTCAGCGTGCCGGCGTAGCGCGTCGCCGTCGGGTGGGCCGCCCAGCCCGCGGGCTTGTCGAGCACGAGGAGGTCGTCGTCCGCGTGCAGGATGGTCGGCGGCGGGAGCGACACGCCCGCGTCCGGCAGGGGCCGCTCCACGAAGAGGCGCTGACCCTTGCGCACCGCGGCGCTCTTCTTCAGCGGCCCGCGCCCGCGGTCGTCCTCGTCGAGCACGGCCAGCCGAGCGGCCCGCGCCCGCGACACCCGCGTGAGGCGCAGCGCGAGGAATCGGTCCAGGCGCCAGCCGTCGCAGGCGGGATCCACGATCAGGTGCCAGCCGACCTCGACGGCGTCGTCCGCGGCCAAGCGGCCTCAGTGCCCGCGGATCTGCACCGACAGCGTGCCGTTGAACAGGTGCGGCGGCTTGCTGACCTTGGCCTGGGCGCTGCGGCCCGACACCGAGGTGATCACGAAGTCGCCGATGCTCTCGCCGCTGCCCTTGAACACCGTGCCGCGGTCGCCCGCGCTCACCACGGCGCCCTCGTCGAGCTTGATCGAGATGGTCACCGAGGCGTTGTCCTCGGCGGGGATCACGCGGATCACGCGGCCGCCGACCTTCGTCGCCGGGGGCGGCGGCGGGGGCGCAGCGGTCACGGGGGCGGGCCCCGGAGGGGGCTTCACGGCCGGCGGCCCGGGCTTGGGCTTCGCGCGGGGCACCGCGGGCTCCATCGGGGGCGGCGGGGGCGGCGCGGGAGCTGCCACCACCGTGGGCTCCGGGGGCGGCGGCGGCATCTCGAGCGACGAGCCGACCGTGTACGGCGTGTTCCCGTGCCGTGCGAAGATCTTCACGAAGAACTTCGTGGGCTTCCGCACTTCCTGGTTGAACACGTAGACCGGCTGGTTGTCCTCGACCACGGAGCGGTCGAGCCGGCTGCCGAACTCGTCCGTCAGTTCGACCTCGCCCTGCTGCACCGACTCGGGGTGGTCCAGGCTGACGGTGATCTTCAGCTTCCCCTGCTCGACGACGTCGACGTACTTCCAGTCGGTGTTGTCGCCGTTGTCGCCGTCGAGGCGGTCCGTCACCGAGCGGTCGATGAAGACCGCCATCGCGCGGTCGCGCTCGTTGTCGCCCTCGTCCGAGGAGTCGAGGTTGGACGGCACGGTGCCACAGCCCGCCGCGGCGGCGAGGGCGAAGACGCCCCACCCGCGGAGGTGGAGCCCGAGTTCACGCTTCATTGCGCTTTCACCTTCACGTCGCGACAGTTGCCGATGACCTGCGGGGTCACGGCGGTCATGGCCGTCGCGGACTTGGCGTTGACCTTGGTGACATTGAGCGTACCGCCGGGCAGAGCGCCGCCGGCCGGGCACCAGATCTGGCCCTGGCTGCCGATGCGGATGCCCTTCTCCTCGCCCACGTTGAGCGTGAGGATGGTGCCCTTGCCGTTGGGGCCGGCGATCATGCGGAAGATGGTGCCCTCGACGGACGCGCCGCTCGGGGGCGGGGCCACCGGGCGCGGGCCGGGTTTGCCCGTCGGCTTGCCCTTCCGGGGGCCGACGTCGACCGGCGTCGCGTCCGGAATCGGCTCGCCGAGCAGATCGTCGCCACCCAGGGCCTCGGGCACCGCCTCGTCCGTCGCGTCCGTGTCGAACGCGTCGAAGTGGCCCTCGATCGTGTAGACGCTGGCCTTCTTGTCGACGTGCAGCCGGATGAAGTGCGTGCCGGGCTCGACCTTCATCTCCTGCTCGTCTTTCTCGAGCTCCTTGGAGTGGGTCCAGCTCTGGACGATCACGCCGAACCGGTCGCGGACCTCGACGGTCGCGTCCACTTCCTTGTTGTCCCAGAAGACCGTGAACTTCAGAAAGCCCTTGGCCGGGACCTTCATGAACTTCCAGTCCGTGTTGTCGCCGTTGGTCCCGTCGAGGAAGTCGTCGGCGAGCTTGTCGAAGAAGATCTGCTGTGCGCCGGCCCGCTCGAAGTCCTCGCCGGACTTGGAGTCCGGGCGGACCTCGACGTCTCCGCAGGCCCAGAGCACGAAGCCGGGCAGCCACAACCACCGCCGGTGGCTCATCCCCTTCATGTGCAGGCAACCCCCTCGTTCGTCTTGATCGTACGCATAGAGGCCCTGAGACCTAGCACCGGCGGCGGCGGAGATCAACCTGCGGGCGGCTTCGCAGCATTCCATGGGGTCTGGAACGCGCCGCGCCCCCCCGCGATCCAATTTTCCCGACCGGAAACGCCGCGCAAATTCCGTTGCCAGTCCGGGAGTCGGTCCCTATGCTCCCGATGCTTCGGAGTCGAAACGACGATGCGGTACCGCGGGTGACCCAACACCGAATTCTGCGCCAGACCTCGGAGACCCTCTCGACCGCCCTCGAGGACGGCGTGAGGGCCGTGCTCGGTCGCACGATCCAGGTGGTCACGGGGCCCCCGCTCCGCGAGAAGTTCACGCGACTGCCGGCGCTGGGTCTTTACCTTTACCGTGTCGCCGTGCTCGCCGATCGGCGGGAGTCCATGCCCACGCTGGTCTGCCGCATCGACGAGACCGCAGACATCCGCGAGTTCTACCAGGACCCGGCCATGCCCCTCGGGCTGGACTACCTGGTCAGCGCCTGGGCGGACGAAGACGCCGAACAGCAGGAGCTGCTCGGCGCCGCGATGCGGGCCCTGCTGGGCACGCCGGTGCTCGAGGGCGCGCTCCTCGAGGGCGACGGCTTCGACCCCGACGAGAGAATTTCGGTTCGTCCCGTGGAGGATGTCTCGGTGGAGTTCCTGATGTCGCTCTGGCGTGGGTTCGGCGAGCAGCTTCGTCCCTCGGTGGCCTATCGCTGCCGCGTGGCTCTGCAATCGCCGCGCCGCTCGCCGGATCTGCAGCGGGTCACCGGGAAGTCCATTCGCATCGAGCAATAACCGCAAGAAGCTCACGCAGTTTCTTGCAATGTGCCCGCCGCCGGGCTTAAGTGCCGGGCGTCGTCTTTCTGTAGACCGCGTTACGGGTGATCAAGAAGGAGTAGAGCATGGCGCCGGAATACTTGTCCCCAGGCGTTTACGTCGAAGAAGTTCCCGGGGCGAGCAAGCCGATCGAGGCGGTCGGCACGAGCACCGTCGGGTTCATCGGCGAGAGCAAGAAGGGTCCGGTCAACAAGCCGGTCCTCTGCACCAACTGGAGCACGTTCACGAAGAACTTCGGTGACTTCGCGGACGCCGGTCAGCTCGCGCACGCCGTCTACGGCTTCTTCAACAATGGCGGCGCGCGCTGCTTCGTGCTGAGCGTGGGCGACCCCGAGGTCGAGCTGAAGGGCAAGGCCGGCAAGGCCGCCCTGTACCTCGGCGAGGACAAGGGCCCCGGTGCCCGCACGGGTCTGCACGCGTTCGAGGAGGTCGACGAGATCAACATCGTCGTCGCCCCCGGCCAGACCGAGCCCGCCATCCAGGACGCCGTGCTCACGCACTGCGAGAAGATGCGCTACCGCTTCGCCATCCTCGACGCCCCCGAGACGATCGAGAACGGCGGCGTGGACAAGCTGCCCAAGCCGCGCGACAGCAAGTACGGTGCGTACTACTTCCCGTGGATCGAGGTCTACGACCCCCAGAAGGGCAACATCTTCGTGCCCCCCTCGGGTCACATGGCCGGCATCTTCGCCCGCTCGGACGCCGAGCGCGGCGTGCACAAGGCCCCGGCGAACGAGATCGTCCGCGGCGCCCTCGGCCTCAAGTACAAGATCACCAAGGGCGAGCAGGACATCCTGAACCCCAAGGGCATCAACTGCATCCGTGAGTTCACGGGTCGCGGCATCCGCGTGTGGGGCGCCCGCACGATCTCGAGCGACCCCGAGTGGCGCTACGTGAACGTCCGCCGCCTCTTCAACATGGTCGAGGCCTCGATCGAGGGCGGCACCCAGTGGGTGGTCTTCGAGCCGAACGACGAGACCCTGTGGAAGCGCGTGACGCGCAACATCTCGGCCTTCCTGCTCCGCCTCTGGCGCGACGGCGCGCTCTTCGGCGCCACCCCCGAGCAGGCCTTCTACGTCAAGTGCGACTCGGAGACGAACCCGCCGGAGGTCATCGACGCCGGTCAGCTCGTCTGCGAGATTGGCATGTGCCCGGTGAAGCCCGCCGAATTCGTGATTTTCCGCATCGGACAGATGCCGACCGGTGGCGATGTCTCGGAGTAATCGCTAGAGTACGCGAACCGGCCCGCTGGGCCAGGACGACAACCCGCCCGACCCGTGTTAGATGAACGCGGCCGTCGGCTGAATGGAGAAATGCGATGGCAGGACCCTTGGGCCAGGACAACCGGCGTTCGAAGCTTGACCACATTGGTCACTTCAACTTCAAGGTCGAGATCGAAGGCGTCACCCAGGCGGCGTTCAAGAACGTCGAGGGTCTGGACGCCGAGACCGAGATCATCGAGTTCCAGGATGGCGACGACATCGTCCTCCGGAAGCGCCCCGGTCGCACGAAGTACAGCAACATCGTCCTCAAGCGCGGCTACGTCTCCTCGGACGAGCTGTGGAAGTGGCGCGAGACGGTCATCAAGGGGAAGGTGGAGCGCAAGAGCGGCTCCATCATCCTCTGCAACGACAACGGCGCCGAGGTCATGCGCTACAACTTCTTCGAGGCGTGGCCCTGCAAGTGGAAGGGCATGACCCTCGACGGCAAGGGCACGGACGTCGCCGTGGAAGAGATCGAGCTCGCGGTCGAGAACATCGTCCGCGTTCAGGGCGGCGGCTGATCGACCCCGAGCCGGGTCGCAACTGACCGGGTGGTGGCGACGAGCTGCCACCCGGTTATTTGTTTGGGGGGTCCGAGTTTCGGTCCCCCGAGGTTCACCCAGGGGCCGCAACGGGCCCCGAGTCGATTGCGTAGCGGGGACCGGAGATGGCGTTTCAGACAGAGTTCCCTTTCACGCTGCCCAAGGGCTTCGTGGATTCGAACGGCACGCTGCACCGCGAAGGCGTGATGCGGCTGGCCACGGCCAAGGACGAGATCGCTCCCCTCCAGGACTACCGCGTTCAGCAGAACCGGGCCTACCTGGTCATCATTCTGCTGTCGCGCGTGATCGTGAAGCTGGGGTCCATCTCGAGTGTGAACCCCAGCGTGATCGAGGGGCTCTTCTCCTCCGATCTCGCGTACCTCCAGGAGTTCTACCGGCGCGTCAACGAAGAGGGCTCCGCCAAGCTCAAGACGACCTGCCCCGCTTGCGGGCACAAGTATGAGCTCGACCTCGGAGTCGACCTGGGGGAATCGTAAGCTACCCCCTGGAGAGAATCTTCCAGGAGGTAGCGTACATCGCCTATCACTTCCACTGGTCGCAGGACGAGATCCTTGCCATGGAGCACCGGGAACGGCAGCTCTGGATCAAGGAGATCTCCACGATCAACAAGGAAATCAACGACTCGCGGCGCTGAGAGGCGCCCATCTCCAGCCAGGGCCCCGGGGCCACCGCAGGCGGTCCCCTCCGCGTGGTGATGACGCGCGCGGGCCGGCCCCGAGGCGGGGTGACTCGCAATGGCAATCCTGAGGGCCCCTGGCGTCTACTACGAACCGAGCGAGCAGCGCGTTCCGCCGCTCGAACTCGGCAAGACCGGCGTGCCCGTCTTTCTGGGCATCACCCGGCGCGGTCCCCTCGATCGCCCGGTGCGGGTCACGAGCGAGGCGCGGTTCGTCGAGATCTTCGGCGACCCCCTGCCCGAGAGCTTCCTGCTGGCCACGCTGCGGGGCTTCTTCGACAACGGCGGCACCTCCTGCTTCATCTTGAGGATCGCGCGCACGCAAGGGACGTCCGAGGAGGACGTCGCGCGGCGCTCGTTCATCACCATCCCCGACCGCGCCGGGCAGCCCACGCTGCTCATCGAAGCGCAGGACGAGGGGCAATGGGGCAACTTCCTCAAGATCGCCCTGCGCGCGGCGCCGTCCGAGGGGCGAACCTTCTTGACGCGAGACGCGGACGCCGGCGACACGATCCTCCAGGTCAAGAGCAGTCACGGCATCACGGCCGGCACGCTCGTGTGCGTTCAGGACGAGACGAACACTCAGTGGGTGGCCGTCAACCGCGTGGACGGCAAGTCCCTGCTGCTGGCCGACCCGCTGCTCCACGCGCACCTTTCCGGCGCGCCCACGTACGTCACACCCCACTCCTTCGAGATCACGGTCCGCGAGTTCGACCGCGAGGAGCGCTTCGACCGGCTGTCGATGCACGGCGCCAGCCCCCGCTGGGTGGAGCGCGTGATCAACGAGCAGAGCCGCCTCATCCGCGTGAAGTCGCTGCGGCCGGACACGCCGCCCGCGCAGATCCTGCCCATGGACCACGAGGAGACCGGCCTGACGGGCGGCGGCGACGGTCTGGCCAACCTCGGCCCCGACGACTTCATCGGTCACGACCGCGGCCCCACGGACCGACGCGGCCTCTGGGGCCTGCTCGAGCACCCCGAGATCGACCTGGTGGCCATGCCGGACCTGATGGCGGCCTACCAGACCAGCAAACGCTTCCGCAGCCTTCGGGACGTCGAGGTCGTCCAGGACGCCGCCATCTCCATCTGTGAGCGGTCCCGTCACTGGTTCGCGCTCCTCGACATGCCCCCGGGCGGCGACTTCGAGGAGGCCCTGCGCTGGCGGCAGCAGTTCGACTCGGCCCACTGCGCATTCCACTTCCCGTGGGTGGTCACGCTGCAGCAGGGCCGGCGCACCATCGTGCCGCCCTGCGGCCACGTCGCGGGCATCATCTCGCGGGTCGACCAGGACGTCGGCATCCACAAGGCCCCCGCCAACGAGGTCATCGCCGGCATCGTCGACCTGGAGATCGTCCTCCAGGACACCCACCTGGCGATGCTGAACAACGCCGGCATCAACTGCATGCGCCCGTTCGCCTCCCGCGGGCTGCGCGTGTGGGGCGCGCGCACCTGCAGCAGCGACCCGGAGTGGCGCTACATCAACGTGCGCCGCACCGTGGGCAGCATTTCGAGCGCCATCGAGCGCGGGACGCAGTGGGCGGTCTTCGAACCGAACGGTCCGCAGCTCTGGAAGCGGGTCACGCGGTCCATCGTCGGGTTCCTCGCGGGCCTCCGCGAGAAGGGCCTCTTGACGGGCACGACCCCCGAAGATGCGTTCTATGTCAGGTGCGATGAAGAGACCAATCCCCCGGACGACGTGGACCGCGGTATGATGACCACTGAGATCGGTCTCGCCGTCAGCCGTCCCGTCGAGTTCATCGTGTTCCGGGTCTCCCAGCGCTTGGAAGACCAGGCCCAGCAGGATGTGGAGTAGTCCGATGCCCAAGTTCGACCGCCCCCTGGGCAAGTTCCGCTTCAAGGTCGAAATCGATGGCCTCACCCTGGCCCACTTCCAGAGCATCAGCGGCCTGCAGCACGAGATCGAGGCCCTGGAGTTCCAGGAGGGCGGGGTCAACGACCACTTGCACAAGCTGCCCGGGCAGGGCCGGTATCCGAACCTCGTCCTCAAGACGGGCTATGTGGCCACCGAGATGCTCGAGGGCTGGCACATGGGCTTCACGCAGAACCCGGGACGCGTTCGGCGCAAGAACGGCTCCATCATCCTCTGCGACGACGCCGGCGACCCCGTCGCCCGCTGGAACTTCTTCCAGGCCTGGCCCGTGAAGTGGGAGGGACCGCAGCTCGACTCGTCCGGCCAGGACATCCTCGTCGAGACCGTCGAGATCGCCCATCACGGCGTCAGCAGGATGGGTTGATGACTCATGGAATCGACCGCGCCTGACCTCTCCGTCCGCGAAGTCCTCCGAGCACCGACGACCACCGAGTTCGCCGGAGTCGAGGCCTTCGCCCGCCGCGTGACACACCGCTTCCGCCCGATGGCCGACACCGGCCGCGGGTACGGCGACCGCCTGTCCGCCGGCATCGAGGCCCGCTGGACGCTGCCGCGCCACCTCGACGGCCTGGACGTCCTCGACGCCCAGGGCTTCGAGAACATGGTGCACGACTGGCAGTCGCGCCGCGGCTACGACGACCTCGCCGGCGAAGATCGCGGGCCCTTCGTCATCCCGGTGGACCCGGTCGAGGACATCGGCGGCTACACGGCGACGGACGCAGTGATCGGCCGCGGTCGCGAGCGTCTGCGCGCCGTCGTACCGCAGGCCCGCCCCACGCCCCGCCAGTCTGCCCCGGCGCGCGAGCGCTGGCGCAACGCCGGCAAGGGCACCTTCAGCCCGTACCCCGCGGCGCTCGGCAACGCCGGCCGCATCGAGGGCTCGCTCCTCCGTTTCCCCGAGGCCCGCGCCGTCGCGACGGCCGGCGTCAGCCGTGCCCTGGTCGTGGACGACGCGCAGGGCGGCTCGTGGGGTCAGGTCGCGCCGTTTGCCGCGGCCGCCCGCAGCGCCGAGCGCACCGCCGGTGAGATCGTCGCCCGCAGCCAGCCCGCCCCGACCACACCGGTCGGCCTCTGGCTCGAGCGCGCCGAATCCACGCCGATCGCCACCCCGACCTCCGCGCCGTCACCGCGCATCGTGCCGCTGTTCGCCGACCGCCCGGCGCTCACGACCCGCGCCCCGGGCCGCTGGCAGGGCAACACGTTTGCCGGCGTCGTCCACGCGCCCGAGACCCCGAGCCAGGCGCCCGGTCGCCTGGCGCAGCAGTTCCTGGACGCCCCGCCCGCAGATGGCCCGATGCTGTCGAGCCGCGCCTTCGAGGCCCTGCCCGGCTACGAGACGGAGGCGTTCACCGCCGACCGCGACTTCATCGCGCCGATGTTCGCGACCCCCACGGTCGCCCCCGAGTCGACCGCGGCGGAGCCCGCGCCCCGCCGTCGCGCGCCGACCCTCGTGGCCCCCGCGCCGCTCCCCGGGACACCGGCGGCCATCGCGATGCGCACGCCCGAGCAGACCGCGGCGACGCCAGCGACGCAGCCCCGGACGAGCCCGACGGCCACAACGACCGCCCGTCTGGCGACCTCGCCGCTCGTGATCGCCTCGCCTCGCGTCACGTCGGCGGTCCCGTCGCTCGCGGTCGCCCGAGCGCACACCTTCCAGGTGTCTCCCGCCCTGCAGGCGCCGCTTGCG
The DNA here is from genome assembly GCA_903847385.1 of uncultured Myxococcales bacterium. Lineage (GTDB taxonomy): Bacteria > Myxococcota_A > Bradymonadia > UBA7976 > UBA1532 > CAINDO01. Next base: position 41,945 of record CAINDO010000071.1, on the reverse strand, counting down.
ACCACACCGAGCGACGCCGCGTTCCCGAGCCTGACCCGCGCCGAGTTCGTACCCAGCGCCACGCGCGCCGCGGCCGCCGCCGAGTCTGCCCCCCTGGCCCGGCGCCTGGCCGCCGAGGCGGACGAGACCCCCGCGCTGGCCCAGGCCCGGTTCGAGGTCGCCCCGCGCGCCCCCGAGCTGTGGTCCGGCCTGGACGTCTCCGAGACCACGCTGGTCCGACCGACGGCCGGGTCGTCGCAGGCCCCCGCCTCGGAGGGTGAGCCCCGCGGGCTGGCCCTTCCCGGCCGCGCACGCCGCCACGACGCGCGCGCCCCGGTCTCGACGCGCCCCAGCGCCCGCACGATCCTGCCCAGCACCGCGGCGCCGGACCGCCCTGGTGGCCGGGCGAGCCCCGCCCGCCGAACGCCCGAAGTCGCGCCTGCCCCCATGAGCCGGGCGTCCATCGCCCAGGTCGTCCTCCCCGCGCTGTTCAATGGCCGGATGGGCGCCGTCGCACACGGCCTCATCGTCCCCGTGAGCGTTCCCCGCGTCAGCCCGGCCGCCCAGGCCGCCGAGCGCGCCGTCGAACGCCTCGTCTCGCCCACGGCCGCCGCGGCCCGCGCCGACTCGACCCAGACCGCCTCCGCCCCGAAAGCGCGCACCCGCATCGCCGCGCAACTCCTCGCCGGGCGCGATGCCCCCACGGAGCCCGGCGGTCGCTCGCCTCGGTCCGCTGCGGCCCCGCTCGCCTCCTACTCCGAGACCTTCGTCGACTCGGCCACCGCCCGCGCCACCCAGCGATTCACGCTCGACGCCGGCCTCCCGCTCGCTTCGGCGCCCCAGGGTCACGTGGCCCAAGGCATCGTCGCCGCAGACATCGCCGAGCTGATCGCCGCGCGTTTCCCTACCGAGGAAGACGGCCCCTGGGGCCCGCGCGTGGTCCTGCCGGGCCGCGACCTCGCCCTGGTCGAGGACGCGCCCACCGCCGAGCTGGTGCAGCCCACGGCGGAGCGCGACACGACGCCCGAGGTCACGGAGGGCGCCCAGGTCCGCCCCCGTCGGACGCCCCCCGCTCCCCAGGCGCAGGAACGCGCCCGCGCCGAAGCGACGACCGCACCGACCGCACCGACCCCCCGGACACCCACGCTCCTCACGCCCGGGCGACCTGGCCTCCCGGGCGCGCTGTCGCCGAGCCTGGCGAACCGGACCTCACCGGCCGCCGCCCTGGCCGCGGCGAACCGCCGCGTGGACCCAGCCACCGCAGTCACGACCGTCAGCGGCTCGCCCCGCGCCAACGCCGCCGCACCGGGGTCCCGCTCCAGCGCCACCCAGCGCCCCGGGACCACCGCACCGGTCGGCGAGAAGCCGAAGACGCGCCTCGCCGCTGCGCTCGGCCTCGTCGAGAGCACCCCGACGGCGCAGTCGCCTCGCCCGACCGCGGACGCACGCGTCGAGCTCGCCTCGCCGCAGACCTGGCGCGCCACGGCCGAGGCCTTCGGGCCCGCCGCCGTGTTCGCCCAGCTCACCCTGCGGTTTGGCCTGCGCGTGGAAGAGGCGACCGCCGTCGTTCGCGCCCTAACCCCGAAGTTCGGCGGGTTCGCCGCCGCGGACGCCGCGCTGCGCATGGCGCCCCAGAGCGGCGCGGCCCCCACGCCGGCCGAGTCGCGCGCCGAGGCCCTCGGCCGACGCCCCGCCGGCCCCAGCGGGTTCGAGCCTGCACCCCTGTCCGTGGCCGTCGAGTCACGCCTCGCACCGGCGACCAACCGCCTCGTCGACGAGCTCGACCGCGGCACGCTGGTGCAAGCGCCGACGCTCGGGGATGCCCCCGTCGCCGCCGAGCCGACCACCGACGCGGCCACCCGCGCGACGCCGCTTCGCTCGGCGAGCGCCACGCCGCCCACGGACGCCTCGACAGCCCGACCCCAGCGCGGCCGCCCGCCCCTGGGCGAGGCGCCCGCCACGCCCCTGGCGCGCCCGGCCGCTCTGTCCGCCGGCTACGAGTCCGCGCTCTCCGCGGGTCGCCCCATGGCGGTCCTCCGCGTCGCCGGCCACACGGTCCTCGTGCCCGCCGCGATGGCTGCGGCCCTGCGCCAGTCCGGCGCCGAGCCGGCCGTGCTCCGCGCGCTGGCCCGCGCCGGTTCCCCCGCCCTGGCCAGCCTGCTGGCCGAGGACGCGCCGACCGCCGTGTTCCTCGAGGCCCTCGGTGACCGCGAGCCCGCCGGTGACACGACGACCGCCCCGGGCGCCGTCGAGTCGGCCCGCAGCGCGGGTCGAGCCGCAGGAACGACGCCCTCGGCGAGCCGCTCGAACACGCGGAACGCCGCGCGGTTGCTGGCGGCCGCGGGCTTCACCGAGCCCCGCGGTCTGCGCCCGTGGCCCAGCGCCCCGAGCCCACGCTCCACGTCGGCCGGCGCCCAGCGCGCGCACTCGAACTCCGGCGCGAACACCGTCCGCCCGACCGCCCCGAGCGGCTGGGATCCGCCCACGCTCGCGTCGCTCGTGCTGCCCGAGGGCCGCACCGCCTCTCCGGAGATCGGCGCGTCCGCGCTCCCCGAGGCCTTCCGCGTAGGCAACCTGGACCGCGCCCTCGTGGCCTTCGAGCAGGCGGCCCAGCGCAACCCCGGCGCCGTGATGGACGCCGGCGGCTCCGGCAGCGGCACGGCGTCGACCTTCCTCAAGGCCACCGGCGGCACCCGAAGCGGCCGCTCGGCCCCTGGCGCCCTGGCCACGCCGACGGACCGCACGCCGGCCAACGTCTCGACGCTGTCGGTCGGCGCCGCAGACGACCGCGCCCTGGTGAACCCGACCACGCCGACGCAGTCGCAGCCGCTCTTCGGCAATCGCGGCCCGAACGTCACCATCACCACGCCCTCGGCTCCGGCCAGCCGCGTGATGGTGGACACGGGCGCCCGCCGAGCCGGCGGCAGCGGCCCCTTGAAGTCCGAAGACGGGGAGCGCCCGGCCCGCCAGGCCGAGACGGGTGAAGACGCCCGCCACCGCCTGGCCGAAGGTCAGATCGAGGAATCCCTGAGCCCGGAGGAACTGGACAAGATCGCGCATGAGGTGATCTCGCAGCTCAAGCGCCAAATCGAGCTCGACGCCATCCGCGTCGGCGAAGACGAGTGGGACTGAACCATGGACAAGCTCTTCATCACCGCGCTGGACGGCAAAATGGCCGGAGTTCCGATCGTGGCGCTGTTCAACCCGAAGGAGTACACAATCTCCAAGAGCGTGCCGTGGAATCCGCACGCCTCTGCGGGCCTGGACGCACCGGAGATGCAGTTCACCACGGGTCAGGGCGAGACGCTCAACCTGGAGCTCTTCTTCGACACCTACGAGGCCGGCTCCGACGTCCGCCTGCACACCGATCGCCTGCACGTGCTGGCCAAGATCGACTCCGACCTGCACCGGCCGCCGCTGCTGCTGGTGTCGTGGGCTGCGCTGAAGTTCAAGGGCGTGGTGGAGTCCATCAACCACCGCTTCACGATGTTCAAGGAGGACGGCACCCCCGTCCGGGCCACCTGCACGCTGGCCCTGCGCCAGGCCGCCTCGGCGACCGAGCAGCAGCAGGAGATCAAGAAGCAGAGCCCCGATCACGCCAAGCTGCACGCCGTTCAGCGCGGTGAGACCCTGCAGACCATCGCCGCGCGGGAGTACGACGACCCCGCCGAGTGGCGCCGCATCGCGGACGCCAACGGCATCGACGATCCGCTGCAGCTCCAGCCGGGGCAGCGCCTGATGATCCCGCCCATCCTGCGCTGAGAAAGCCGCGAAAGGGAGAGCCCCGTGCCGAACGAATCCTGGGTCCCTCAGTACAAGGTCAAGCTCAACGGCAAGGAGTTGTCGCAGGACGACGACGCCCACCTGCAGCAGATCATCGTCGATTTGCGCCGGCAGGCCCCGGGCAGTTGTGAACTCCAGTTCAACAACCACGCCCAGGAGTCGTCGACCTACGACACGCGCGAAGATCTGGGGCCCGGCACCAAGATCGAGGTCGCGGTCGGCTACACCGGCGCCGCCCCGCAGAAGATCTTCGAGGGTGAGATCGTCGGCACGCAGGTGAAGGTCGCAGAGAACCAGCCGCGCGTCTTCGTGGCGCGGGCCTTCGACGGTCTCCACAAGCTGACCCGCGGCCGCAAGACCCGCACGTTCCTGCAGCAGAAGTTCAGCGAGATCATCAGCCAGGTCGCCCAGGAGAAGGGCCTCCAGGTCCAGGCGGACGACACGGCGTTCATGCGCGAGTACGTGGTCCAGCACAACCAGACGGACCTGGACTTCGCCCGCGGCATCGCCGGCTGGCTGGACTTCGACCTCTGCATCAACCACCTGACCAGCTCGACCACCGTGCGCTTCAAGGCGCCGGACGTGAGCGCGACGCCCGAGGTCAAGGCGGTCTACGAGAACCCGAACGGGGACGAGATCCCGCTGCGCCGCTTCGACGGTCGGCAGTCCCTCGGCCGCGTGGTGAGCGAGGTCATCGTTCGCGGCTGGGATCCGGCGCAGAAGAAGGAGATCATCGGCAAGGCGGCGGCCAGCCAGGTCTACGGCAACATGGGCGGCCAGACGTCGGCCCCCGCCGAGGTGACCGACAGCTGGGGCGAGACCGAGCGGCAGCTGGTGGACTACAAAGTCTTCAGTCAGCAGGAGGCCGACAAGATCGCGCGCACCAAACTCAACGAGTACGCCCGGACCTTCATCCGCGCGGACATCGAGGTGCAGGGCAACGCCAAGCTGCGCGCCGGCGGCATCATCAGCATCAAGAACGTGGGCACCCGCTACGACGGCAACTACCTGATCGACCAGGTCACCCACATCTTCACGTCCAAGGTCCAGACCGGCGGCGGCTACACGAGCCGGATCTCCGCCGAGCGCTGCGGCTGGTAGCCCCCGGCCCCCTGTGTTATGGTCCCCCGGCTTCACTGCCGGGTGACGACGCCACGCATGGACGAATCGGCCATCATCGATTGGTATGACGTCGCCGAGCAGGTGGCCAACGGCCGCTTCACGGGCCACGCCTGCCCGCTCTGCGGCGCCCGCCCGCTCGAGACCTCGACGGAGGGCGTGATGGTGCGCGTGCGCTGTCCGACCTGCGGCGAGGGCTTCGAGGCCCGCCTCGGTCACGGCCGGGACGACGCCCTGTACGCCGAAGCGCAGGAGATGGCCGCCCGCCAGCGCGCCGCCAAGGCCGCCGCCGCAGCGCCCCCCGCCGCGGCGCCCTCGCCCGCAACGACCAACGAGAGCGCGAGCCCCGTCGCCCGCAGCGGCGCGCCCTCCACGGGCGTGCGTGTGGTCGAGGCCCCGCGCCCCCGCACCGCCGCCGGGCGCCTCATCGCGTCGAACGAGCCGGAGCCCGGGGCGCCGCCTCCGCAGAAGAAACCGTGGAACTGGTCGCTGCCGGCGGAAAACGCCGGTGATCTGGACGCGCTGATGCTTTGGGCCGACATTGTCGAGTCCGTGCACAACGGCCGGCAGTCCGGGCTGCGCTGCCCCTATTGCAGCGAACCCCTGACGCAGATCGACCACTCGCCGCCTCACGTCCGGATCCGGTGCGGGGTCTGCAACGAAGGCTTCGAAGGCAGAATCGGGTGAACAAAAGCTTCCTCGGACGCGGCTTCCGGTTCCCCCTCGGCGTCGACAGCGCAGGAGGCGTCTCGTTGTCCTCTCACGAGGAGAACATCGAGGAGAGCATCCGCATCATCCTGGGCACCGCCGTCGGCGAGCGGGTGTACCGGCCGGACTTCGGCTGCCGCATCCACGACCTGGTCTTCGCCCCGAACAACGCCCACACCCGCAACCTGGTCGGCTTCTACGCGGACGAGTGCCTGCGCAAGTGGGAGCCCCGCATCAAAGAGATCAACTGCGAGTGCCGCCCGGATCCGGACCAGGAGAACACGCTCCTCCTGGACATCAAGTACGTCGTCCGCGCCACGAACTCGCACTACAACCTGGTCTACCCGTTCTTCCTGCGCCGTGAGGACGACCTATGATTACGTGCCGTCGTGAACGAAGTGAACTCAGGCACGTGATGTCAGGCCAGCCGGAAGCGGCCCGCTGGAGGCTGCCGTGATCCCCGTCCCGAACCTGGACGATCGCTCGCATAAAGAGATCGTCGAAGAGGCGAAACGGCTCATTCCCCAGTACTGCCCGGAGTGGACGAACTTCAATCCGTCCGATCCCGGCATCACGATGATCGAGCTCTTCGCGTGGATGACCGAGATGGTCATCTATCGACTGAACAAGGTCACCGACAAGAACTACATCGCGTTCCTGAACCTCATGGGGGTGCGACTGCAGCCCCCGCAGCCGGCTCGGGCGCTGTTGCAGTTCAAGCTGGTCGAGAAGGCGCCACCCACGTGGGTGGCCGCCGGCACGCCGGTCTCGACGATGGCCACGGGCCGCGAGGAGCCGGTCATCTTCGAGACGAGTGACAACATCCTCGTCACGGACAACCGCATCGTCCGCTGCTACACGCAGGTCAGCGACGAGTACGCCGACCAGACCCCCTTCATCGACGGCCGCCGCGCCGAGGGCTTCGAGGTCTTCGGCGGCGTGACCCACGTGGAGCGCGCGCTCTACCTGGGCGATCCACGCTTCGAGAAGGTCAGCGAGGACTCGATCCTGGTCGTCCGCATCACCTCGGCCATGCGCCCGATCGTCGAGCTGCTGGCCTGGGAGTACTGGAACGGCCGCCGCTGGCGCGAGCTCACCCGCTCGCTGACCGAGGTCGAGGACGGCGCCATCGCCTTCGAGGGCATCGACAAGATCGAGCCGCTGGAGCTCAACGGCGTCACGATGCCCTGGATCCGCGGCCGGCTCTCCGAGGCGCCCAAGGACCCGCACGAGACGATCATCGACTCCGTGGTGGCCCGCGTCGAGGTCCTCGGTGAGGGCGTCGCCCCCTCGGCGGCGTACACGAACGTGGACAGCGGCGTGTACTACAGCCGCGACCTGAGCTCGGTCTGGGAGCCCTTCTCCAAGGAGCCCCGCGCCAACTACACGCTCTACCTGCTCCCGCAGACCCTCCCCACCCAGGCCGGCTCGATGGTCCGCGTGGACATCCAGCTCGCCGAGGCGCGCCTCAAGGACCCGCCGCAGCCCAGCGAAGACCTGATCATCGCCTGGGACTACTACAACGGGAAGAAGTGGGTGACCCTCGGCCGCACCACGCGCGAGGGCTCCACGGGCAGCAGCGAGTTCGACTTCCAGGACGGCACCGAGGCCTTCACGACCTCCGGCGAGGTCCGGTTCCGTATGCCCAAGGGCGGCCTCGGCGAGGTCGAGGTGCAGGGCGAGATGGGGCCCTGGCTGCGCGTTCGCCTGGAGCAGGGCGACTACGGCATCCCCGGCCAGTACGAGCTCGACGGCGTGAAGTGGATCTGGCGCGACGAGCGCCCCCTCCGTCCGCCCTACATCAAGGGCCTGACCTTCCGGTACTCCGAGGAGGACCACGCGGTCGAGAGCGTCCTGACCTACAATGATTTCGCGTACTTCGACCATTCCATGACGTCGAAGACCCCGCTGAAGACCTTCCAGGCCTTCGAGCCCTCGACGGAGGACAGCCCGGCGCTGTACCTCGGCTTCGAGAAGGCCCTGCCCAACGAGGTGGCCCGCATCTACTTCCGGATGGCGGAGAAGACCTCGATCGAGCAGGACCGCCGGCACGCCGAGTACCTGCGCGAGTACTACGCCGATCGCGACCGCGCCCTGGCGGCCGAGCAGCGCGTGGTCTGGGAGTACTGGAACGGCCGCGACTGGGTGGACCTCGCCCCCGAGGACGGCACCCGCGCCTTCACCGAGAGCGGCTTCCTGAAGATCATCGGGCCGGCCGACTGGAAACCCTCGAAGCGGTTCGGCGAGCCGCTCCACTGGGTGCGCGCCCGCCTGGAGATGGGCGGCTATCACCAGATGCCGCGCATCTCGCAGATCCTGCTCAACGCAGTCGTCGCGCAGCACCACACGACGATCCGCAACGAGATCCTCGGACGGTCGGACGGCACGCCGAACCAGACCTTCCGGTTCTCGCAGGGGCCGCTGCTCGAGGGGCAGCGCGTCCAGATCATCGAGCGCGAGACCCCCGAGGGCGAGGAGCGCCGCACGCTGCTGGAGACGCAGGGCGAGGACGCCATCGTGCCCGCGGGCAAGAACGGCTTCTCCGTGCGCTGGACCGAGGTCGAGAGCTTCTTCGAGTCCACGGGCCGAAGCCGCCACTACGTGGTCGACCGGGTGAAGGGCGAGATCAGGTTCGGCGACGGTCGCCGCGGCATGATCCCCCCCGCCGGCGCCGCCAACGTGGTCGCCGAGATGTACCGGGTGGGCGGTGGCGCGCGCGGCAACGTGACGGCGAGCGCCATCTGCGCGCTGCGCCGCACGATCGCGCACATCGAGGCCGTCAACAACCCGTACCCGGCCGGCGGCGGCAGCGACCAGGAGTCGGTCGAAGAGGCCAAGATCCGCGGGCCGCACCTGATCAAGAGCCGCAACCGCGCGGTCACGGCCGAGGACTACGAGTGGCTCACGCTGCAGGCGAGCAACGGCATCGCCCGCGCCAAGTGCCTGCCCACCCTCGGCCGCGAGGGTGAGGTCTCCGTGGTGGTCGTGCCCAAGTACGACGACCGCAACCTCGACCTGACGATGAAGCTGATCCCGTCGACGGAGCTGCTCCGCCGCGTGAAACACTTCCTCGAGGAGCGCCGCCTGGTCACGACCATCGTTTCCGTCGTGCCGCCGCGCTACGTCGAGGTCAGCCTGCAGGTGGAGATCATCCGCAAGACCACGGGCAGCTTCGACAAGCTCAAAGAGGCCGTCGAGAAGCGCCTGCGGACCTTCCTGCACCCGCTGATCGGCGGCCGCAACGGCGATGGCTGGCCCTTCGGCCGCAACGTGCTCAAGCTGGACCTCTACCACGTCATCGAGGACGTCGAGGGCGTGGACGTGGTGCACCGCATCCGCCTGCGCGATGAAGACCGCAAAGAAGAGGTCGAGCAGATCAAGGTGGCGCCGGACGAGCTGGTCTACGTCGTGGACGTGGACGTGATCGAAAAGGCCCGCGAGCAGTTTTATTGATGCACCGTGCTCGGGCCGCGGCCCGGGCTGAGATAGAGTGACCGTTCTCCCGTGACCACCCCTCGCCAAATCGTGCGCCGCACCGTCCGAATGCCCGAAGTCTCGGGCATCTCGTTGACGAACGCGCGCCTGATGCTGCGCAACGCCGGCTTCGACCCCGAGCGGATCGCCGTGCGCTACCAGGAGGCCTACCGGCCGGCGGACGAGGTCACGGGTCAGAGCCCCGGGCCCGGCACGCTGGTGGCGGTGGACGAGCCGGTGGAGCTGGTCGTCGCGCGCCGGAGCCTGCTGCACTCGCTGCCCCAGGTCTTCCAGAAGGCCGACCGGGACGGCGGGCACTTCCTGCGCGAATTCCTGTGGATTTTCGACCACATCGCCGCGGACATCCAGCGCAAGCTGGACGGCATCCACACCTGCTTCGACCCCCGCGAGGCCCCGCCGGAGTTCCTCGACTGGCTGGCGAGCTGGGTGGCGCTGACGCTCGACCAGGGCTGGCCCGAGGAGCGCAAGCGCAAGCTCATCCGCAAGGCCATCGAGATCTACGAGTGGCGCGGCACCGTGCGCGGCCTGAAGATCTTCCTGTCGATCTTCACGGGCGTGGAGCCGAAGCTCCTGGAGAACCGGTTCCCCTACAAGGGCTTCCGCGTGGGGCAGGTCCGCATCGGGCTCGACTCCATCGTGCTGCCCCAGGTGAACCTGTCGCACTGTTTCGTGGTCGAGGTGCCGTCGCGGTACACCGACATCACGAACGAGAACATCCTCAAGATTCACGACATCATCCGCATGGAGAAACCCGTGCACACGATGTACGTGCTGACGTTCGCCGCGGCCCCCGCGTCGGACCAGTTGCAGCCCTTCGTGATCGGCCTCGGTCGCGTCGGGGGTATCGGCGTCATCGCCGGCGAACGCCACGGCATCCCTCAGGACTCGGAGTGAGCGATGGCTCAGGGACCTTACAAGCGCATCAATTTCTTCAAGGGCTTCCTGACCACCGAGCAGGACTGGAACGACGCCGAGCGCTACCACGTCGAGAAGCGCAAGCTGCACAACAAGGCGTTCCACGCCCCGGGCATCGTGCCGGGTTACGGCGACGAGGTCCGCGTCTCGAGCCGCGGACGCGGTGACCTGTCGATCGAGGTCGGCGGCGGCTACGCCATCGACGGGCAGGGCAACGACATCCTGCTGCCCGAGAAGCAGATCAAGACCATCAACCCCGGGGACTTCAAGCTCCCGCAGACCATCTACATCGTGCTGCGGTACACCGAGGACTTCGCCGACTTCATCGCCTACAAGGAGAACCTGGACTTCCAGGGTCACCGGCGCATCGAGGAGACGGCCAAGGTCGAGTTCAGCATCGTCGAGCCGGACATCGAGCACGAGGTCGAGCTCGCCCGCGTGTTCCTGGAGAAGGGCGCCAAGCGCGTCTCCGACGCCCGCGACCCGACGAACCCGACGGCCAACGAGATCGACCTGCGCTACGTGCGCTGGGCCGGCGTCTGCGGCACCAAGCTCTCCCCGGCGGTCATGCGCAAGCTCGAGGAGGCCCTCGGCGCGCAGAAGAAGATCCTGCAGCACCTGGCCCGCGTGAAGAAGATCCTGGCCGCCCAGGACGCCATGCACGCGGTCATCACGCTGGAGATGCTCCTCAAGACGGCCTACGTCGACCACGCCAACATCTGGGATCTGCTCCGCACCATCGCCGACCTGGAGTGGGACGTGGTGGAGGAGGTCGAGGGCCGCCTGCCGGACCTGTCGACGCAGAAAGAGTTCGGCGGCTTCCGGAAGAACGTGGAGTTCATGCTCGGGCTGGTGCGCGAACGCAAGCGCACGGACGAGCAGCTCGACAACGTCATCACCTACCAGAAGAAGGCCAGCGAGAGCCTGGACGTCCTGGTGGACAAGGTGCGTCCGGACGTCATCGAGGTGAAGGTGATGGAGGGCGCCACCGAGGCGGCCGCCAGCGTCGGCCCCTCCGTACCCGGCGGCATCACCTACGAGGAGGTCAAGGTCCGCTCCGAGGAGTTCACCGCCACGCTGGTGGTCGACGGCAAGGAGTGGCGCCTGGTGGACATGATCGACGTCCTCGACAAGACCTCCGAGGAAGATCACAAGTTCCAGATCAAGGGCGCCAAGGACACCTACCGCACCCGTCAGAAGCTGCGGTACCCGGACGGCACGTTGCTCGAGGACGCCGGCATCGCGCACGAGGGCGGCTACTCGGAGTTCGTGGTCAAGAACCTCACGCCCCACCAGGACCTGGTGATCATTCGCCGCATGGACTACGTGCACGGCGACTTCCAGGCCGAGATCCACGTCAACGGCGAGCGCCTGCCCCGCCTGCTCGAGTGCAAGGGCGAGGACAAGCGCAACCGCTGGCGCAACTGGCCCTACACAATCCCGGCCCAGTACATCAACACGAACACCATCACGATCAAGCAGGTCATGCTGACCGCCGATCGCGACATCAACATGTTCAAGTACTGGTTCTATCAGCCGCAGCCCCGGTAACGCACCTCGGCCACGCCGAGCGCGCCCCGCAAGTCCGTATACCCCCACTCACAGTCCTCGAAGACGGCGCCGGTCAGATCGGCGTCCCGCAGATCCGCCCCGCACAGCCGCACCCGGGTGAGCCGCGCGCCGCGCAGGTCCGCGCCCACCAGACGCGCGGCCGTCAGGTCGCAGTCCACGAACTGCAGCCCCGCCATGCGGGCGCCCTCGGCGTCGCTGCCCGACAGGTCCACCCGCACGAAGGAGCCGCGCTCCAGATCCACGCGCCGCAGCACGGCGCGGGTCAGGCGCACGTCCGAGAAGGCCGCCGCCGCGAGGCGCGCGTCCCCCAGATCGATGCCCGTCGCGTCGAGATCCCGCCAGCGGGCGAAGGCCCGCGCGTCCACGTCCCAGTTCAGCTCTCCCATCGGTCGTTCACCTCCCGGGCCGTGTTTGGCCCACAGGAGTACTCATCGGCCACGGCGGCGGCGTGTCGCCGAAAAACCCAAAATCGGGGCCGGACTTGCCAACGCGGCCCCCTCCCCCCATCATGTGGGATCGGTGCCGTGGGCGGACCACGGGTTCCATACCTGCGAGGCGAAGGTGATCCTCGGCTTCAAGGACCCCCGCGACATCGTCAAGGGGAAGATCGACAGCAAGATCAACGGCGCCGAGTCGGACGCGGTCAACGCCGCCCGTGGTGCCGTCATCAAGACGGGCAAGGCCGCCGGTGACGCCGCGAAGAAGGCCGCCGGCAAGGACCAACCGAAAGCTGAGAAAGAGAAGAAGAACAAGAAGATGGGGTGGTGGCCATTCGGCGGGAAGACGGACGACGCGGCAGCCCCCGCCTGCCCGAGCTGCAATAAAGAGGTCGATCCGACCTGGCAGGCCTGTCCCTACTGCCGGGCCCCGCTCGGCCAGGCGGCCGCAGGTCAGGCGGCCCCGCCCCCCCCCGTGCCCAACCGGCCCGGGACGATGGCGCCGGGTGGAGGCCCCCCCAACATGCCCGTGATCCAGGGCGACAAGACCATGGCCATCGACATCAGCCAGCTCGCCGGGCCCAAGCGCGGCGTGGTCGGCTGGCTGGTCTGCATGAACGGCAACCAGAAGGGCATGGACTTCCGCATCTTCGACGGCGTGAACACGATCGGCGCCGGCGCCGACTGCGACATCGTCGTCACGGACGAGTACCTCTCGTCCAAACACGCCCTCATCCGCTACGAAGAGGGCAAGTACGAGTTCAAGGACAACGACTCGACCAACGGCAGCTTCCTCAACGAGAAGAAGACCACCAAGGACGAGCTGATCGACAACGACACGATCCGCCTCGGCCGCACCGAGCTCCGCTTCAAAGCCCTGTACTGAGTTCCCCCATGCTCCGAATCTCCGGTTTCTTCGCCCCGGCGCGCGCCGCAATGCTCGCTTTGACGGCCGTTCTCGGGCTGACGGCCCTCGCGCCGTCCGCGTCCGCGCAGGAAGTTCAGCGCTCCGAAGGCGCCACGAACCTGCGCCTCGACGCCGTCGACCCGCGCAACGCGCAGGAAGGCAACTTCGTCTTCTTCGCCAGCTTCCTGGACAAGTTCCGCAAGCCCCTCGAGGCCTTCGACCCCAAGGAATGGACGATCCTGATGGACGGCCAGCCCGTGGGCAACCCGACGGCCGTCAAGAAGCTGGCGGACAGCGACCAGTACATCAACCTGGTGATCATCCTGCAGTCGGACAGCGCGTCCGACGTCGAGGAATTCTTCAAGCTCACGCGGGACAAGGCCAAGAAGATCCTCGGCGGTCTGCGCGCCACGGGCGACACCTCCGTGGCCATCACCTACGGCGACACGGTGGACACCTCGGGCAACCTGAGCCCCTCGCACAACACCGCCCAGAACTGGCTCGACGAGCGCAAGCCCTCGGGCACCACGCCGGCCATGCTCGAGGCCGTGCAGAGCGGTCTGCGCCTTTTCCCCAGCGACTTCACGTCGATCGGGCGCAACCGGGCGATCCTCATCGTCGGCGACGGCGTCGACAAGAACATGGAGTCGCCGTCGACCGTCAAAGACCTGACGGACCAGGTGAAGAACGAGGCCACCAAGAAGCGCGTGCACATCCACGTGATCTCGGTGCCCCACGAGAACGCCCAGCAGGCGGACCAGCAGCGCATCCGCAAGCTCGCCGACCTGACCGCCGGCACCTATCGCGCCGCGACGAGCGTGCCCGAGGTGGGCAACTACATGGAGAACTTCGGCGCCGAGGTCATGGGGCAGCACGTCCTGTACTTCAACACGCTCGATTTCACCGGCGACAAGGACGTCCAGTACAAGCTCGAGCTCTCCCACGAGGGCGGCAAGTACCCGACGCCGGCCCTCACGGAGAAGACGGCCGCGCCCAAGAGCAACATCGTCAAGTACCTGATCATCGCCGGCTCGGTGCTCGGCGGCCTGCTCCTGCTCTACATCCTCATCCGCCTCGTCTCGAGCATCCTGCGCAACCGCAAACCCGTCGAGGTGGTCCAGACCGGCCCGGACACGCGCCCCTGCACGCAGTGCAACAACGCCATCCCCCTGGACTGGAAGGTCTGCCAGTACTGCGAGGCCCTGCCCCACAAGGGCCGCCTCAAGGTGACCAGCTCGGGCGAGCTGAACGCCAAGGTCTGGTTCATCAAGGAGAACCTGACCAACATCGGCTCCGCCGAGGGCAACGCGATCGTGATCCCGGACAAGTCCGTCTCCAAGCGTCACGCCGGCATCAAGGTGCAGGACGCGCGCTTCGAGCTCGCGGACTACGGAAGCACCAACGGCGTGATGGTGAACGGGCAGAGAATCACGAAGCAGTTCTTGAAGTCCGGCGACGTCCTGAGCATCGGGGCGGTCGAGATGGAATTCACCCTGAAATAAGGCGACGGTCGGGTCCACCCAAGTTGCGGCGCAGAGCGGCCCCGAAATAGGATGGGGCGCTCGCATTTTCTCGGGAGGACACCGTTGATCCACCGTTGGTCGGGGCTTCTGGCCCTTCTCGTGCTTCTCGCGCCCGCCTGGGCCTCCGCTCAGGACAATCCGGCGTACCAGTCCGCTTACGAGCGCGGTGATCAAGCCTTCAAAGAGGGCCGATTCGACGTCTGCGCCGAGGAGTTCCGCTCGGCGTTCAACATCGAGCCCCGGGGCAACCTGCTCTACAACATCGCCTTCTGCTACGAGAAGGCCAACGACCTGACGAACGCGGTGTCCTTCTACCAGCGCTTCGTCGACGCCGTGCCCAACAGCCCCAAGCGGCCGGCGGTCCAGCGGCACATCGTCGAGCTCCAGGAGCAGGTCGCCGACCAGTTCCAGGAGGTCAGCGTGACCAGCGACCCGACCGGGGCCATGGTCTACGTGGACGACAAGTCCAAGGGCGCGATGGGCGCCACGCCGCTCAACTTCAAGCTGCTGCCCGGCAACTACACGATCATCGCCGAGTCCCAGGGCTACGAGCCCGGCAAGAAGAAGCTCGAGCTCAAGAAGGGCGCGGACGCCCAGGTGGACATCAACCTGGTCTCCTCGGCGCAGATCGGCACCGTGACCATCATGATCACGGAGCGCGACGCGGACGTGCTCATCGACAACCGCAAGGTCGGCAAGAGCCCGCTGCAGGAGCCGCTGCGCCTCAAGCAGGGCAAACACGACCTGATGGTCTCGAAGAACGGCTTCGCCAACTACACGGCCCCGATCGAGGTCGTGGCGGGCAAACCCCAGACCGTCAAGGTCGAGCTGTCGAGCGGGTCGGAGGGGGCCGAGACGGCCTCCGGCGGCGGCGGTGGTGGCGGGGCGCCCCTGTTCACCGGCCCGCGCCTGCTGCCCACCATCACCATGGGCGTCGGCCTGGCGACGATCGCCGGCGGCGTCGTGACGGCCCTCTCGGCCAACAAGCTCTACGGTCAGCTCGAGGACAAGAAGAAGAAGAACGAGCCCATCGCCCCGCAGGACGTCGACACCGGCAACAGCCGCGTGCTCATGACCAACGTGCTCTGGGGTGTCGGCGGCGCGGCCCTGGCCGGCGGTGCGGTCTGGTGGTTCCTGGCCGGCAGCGCCCCCGCGGCCTCCGGCGACATCGGTTTCTCAGTGACGCCGGACGGCTCGGCGCAGGTTTGGGGGAGCTTCTGATGCGCATGGCAACGCCCCGTGGCAAGGGAAGGGCGCGCTGTCTCGCGATGCCTCTTTTGGGCCTGAGCGGCCTGCTGGTCAGCGCGTGCACGCTGGACTTCGACCAGTTCAACCAGTCCGTCGAGGCCGACCTGAGCTTCATCGACGCCGCCGTGCCCACGGGCGGCATGATGACGGGCGACGTGCCGGTGTTCCGGGACGCCGCCGTGGACATGAACACGTCGGACATGAACGCGGGCGGCGACACGGACGGCGACGGCATCCCCGACGCCACGGACAACTGCCCGGCCGCGCCCAACCCGGACCAGGCCGACGGCGACATGGACGGCGAGGGTGACGCCTGCGACGGCGACACCGACGGCGACGGCGTGCCCCCCGAGTCGGACAACTGCCCGGACGTGGCCAACGCCGACCAGCTCGACGGCGACCGCGACATGCAGGGCGACGCCTGCGACATGGATCCGGACGGCGACGGCGTGGACGAGGCCACGGAGCTCATGCGCGGGACCAACCCGCGCGCCGCCGACACCGACGGCGACGGTCAGCTCGACGGCGCCGACACCTGCGCCACCGTCGCCGATCGCATCGGGCTCGACCGCGACGGCGACACCGTCGGCGACGCCTGCGACGCCGACGACGACGCGGACAACACCCCCGACTGGCGGGACAACTGCCCCGGCACGGCCAACCCGGACCAGGCCGACGCGGACGCCGACGGCGCGGGCGACGCCTGCGCCCAGGATCTCGACGGCGACGGCGTGGCCAACGGCGCGGACACCTGCCCGCTCGTGGCCAACCCCGCCCAGGGCCCCGGCGGCTGCGGCGCCCGGTTCCACGATGTGACCTACGGTCGCGACGTGCGCGGTCTGGCGTTCAGCGCCCAGGGGGTCGTCGCGGCGACGGCCGGCGGCCTCTTCGAGGTCCGGCCCGACGTCGTGGCCGCCCGCACCTCGGCCGAGGGCCTGGCGGACAACCGACTGGACGCGGTCTTCGTGGACTCGCACGGCCGCCGTTGGGCGGTCTCCGACTCCGGCGTGTCCGTCTCGCGCCCGGACGGGTTCGTGTTCCGCATGGGCCCGCGCGACGCGGGTGGCGGCCCCCAGGGCACGCACTTCCGGGGCGTCGCCGTGGACAACAACGACGTCGTCTACGTGTCGAGCGATCAGGGCCTGAACGTGCTCAACGCCGGCACCTGGACGCTCCTGACCGCGCCGCAGCTCCCCTCGGCGGACGTGCGCGGTCTGTGGCTCTCGCCCATGAACGAGGTCTGGGCCGCCACCTCGGCCGGCGCGGCGCGCCTGGTCAACGGCGCGGTCAACCGCACGGTCACGGGCGTGCCCGGCGTCGGTGACGCCCTGCTGGCCATCGGCGGCGAGGCGGACGGCTCGGTCTGGCTGCTGGGCGAGAACGGCGCCGCGCAGCTCCCCTCCGACGGCAGCAACGTGCCGCGCCTGAGCTTCTCCGGCTTCGCGGTGCACGCCTTCACCGTGGGCCCCAACGGCAACCGCTACCTGGGCACCGCGGACGGCCTGCGCCGCGTGGACGTGGACGGCCGCCTCTTCCCGGCGGGGCAGGCGCTGCTGCCCGGCGGCGAGGTGAGCGCCCTGGCCGGCGCCGCGGACCAGCCGCGCTGGGTGGGTACCGCCGAGGGGCTCGTGCAGCTCGACGGCTACTTCGCCTCCTTCGCCCCCGCGGCCAACACCTTCGTACGCCCCTGCGTGACCACCACGGCGCGCGTCGGCAACCTGCTCTGGGTGGGCACGGATCAGGGCCTGTACGTCAGCGGCCCGGACGGCGCGTACCGCAAGCTCGAGGGCGCGCTGCCCGGCACCAACGTCAAGGTCATCCGCGCCATCGACAACGTGGTGTGGGTGGGCACGGATCTGGGCATCGGCCTGCTCGGCACGGACGCCGCGCCGCAGAGCCAGCTCACGGCCGCGCAGGGCCTGCCCGCCGCGCCGATCTCGGACATCGTGGCCGGCGTGAACGGCCAGATCTGGATCGCCTCCGATGGCAACGGCATGGTGCGTCGCAACGCGGACGGCACCTTCACGCCGTTCACCCGCGAGGGCGCCGGCAACAACTTCCTGAGCAACCAGGTCAAGTCCATCGCCCACGACGGCGGCACCCTCTGGGTCGGCAGCGACCAGGGCGTGAGCGTCTTCAGCGAGGCGAGCCAGACCTTCCAGTTCCCGGTGACCAACCAGGGCGGCCAGCTCCCGGACATCCGGGTGCAGGACATCGCCGTGGGCGGCGGCCTGGTCTACGTCGCCACCCCGCAGGGCGTGGCCGTGCGCCGCGCGGACAACACCTGGACGACCCTGCGCCGCGCCACCAACGGCTGGCCGAACTCCACGGGCAGCGACTTCGCGCGCGCCGTGGCCTGGGACGGCGAGGGCCTGTGGGTGACGCTCGCGGACAGCCAGCGGCAGCCCGCCGGCGTGCTGCTGCGCCGCGTCGGCCTCGATCCGCTGCCCGAGAACAGCGAGGGCGGCGACATCGTGCACGTCTACACCCCGGAGAACGCCGGGCTCGTGGCCTCCAAGGGCCGCAACGGCGTGTCGCTCGAGTGGACGGGGGCCGAGCTCTTCGCCAGCTGGTGCGGCGCGGACGACGACGTGGGCGGCTTCTCGGTGCTCGACGGCCGCGCGGCGGTCGTGCGGGACGCCTCGGCCGATCTCGGCCTGCCCCCGGGCGCCGGCGCCGCGGCGCTGACGCTGGGCCCCGACGGCCAGCCGCTGTTCTCCGCCTCCCGCGCGGCGAGCGTTCCGGCGGCGATCTCGCTGGCCCCCGGTGCGGCTGCCGGCGATCCCATCGGGCAGACCCCCTTCACGCTCCCGCCCTCGGTCACCGGCGTGCTGCGCAAGTGCGCCCTGGCCCCGGGCAGCGGCGAGCTGTGGTGCGCCATCTCCGGCGTCGGCGTGGGTCGCCGCCTCGATGAGCAGATGTGGGTGGTGCTGGACGAGAGCCGCATCCGCGACCTCGCCGGCGGCGACGTCCGCGACATCGCCCTGGTCGACGGTCAGTCCATCTGGATCGCCACGGGCACCGGCGTGATCCACCTGAAGCAGGGCAACCCGCGCCTGTACAACATGGCGGCCACCGCCAACGGCCTGCCCTCGGACGACATCCGCACCGTGGCGCTCGGCGCCGGCGGCAAGCTCTACGCCGGCACCGCCGCGGGCGTCGGGGTGTTCGACCCCACCGCGATGACCTGGACGGCCATCCCGCGCACGCCGGGGCAGCTCGGCAACGGGGACGTCCGCGCCATCGCCGTCGCCGCCGACGGCACGGCCTACTTCGGCACGGCCGACGGCCTGTTCCGCCAGACGCCCGACGGCGCGTTCACGGACTTCCACGCGGGCCGGGGCCTGCCCTCGAACGAGGTCCTCTCGCTCGCGCTCCACAGTGACGGCCGCGTGCTCGTGGGCACCACGGCGGGCCTGGCCATCGGCACGGTGGCCAACGGCGAGATCAACTTCACGGTGGCCGGTTACGCCGACGGCCTGCCCGGTCGCGCGGTGCGGGACATCGTCCCCGCGGCGGACGGACACATCTGGGTGCGCAGCGACGACGGCGTCGCGCTTCTCCTGAACTGAGGCCCCCCATGGCCGACCCGGCCCACTCGCCAGAGACGCGCATCGGACAACGGGTGGGCGACTACACCCTCGAGCGACTGATCGGGCGCGGGGGCATGAGCTCGGTGTACTTCGGGCGCCACTGGACGACGGGCCGCGCCGCGGCCGTGAAGATCGTCCACCGGGACCTGCCCGAGAACATCGACGCCGACCGCCGGCTCGAGCAGGAGGCGCGGGCCATCGCCCGCATCGACCACCCGCACGTGGTCAAGGTCTTCGACCTCGGCTGGACCCAGGACGGCCTGCCGTTTTTGGCCATGGAGTATCTCGAGGGCCTGGCGCTCTCGGCCATCTCCGGCCACGGCACGCCCGTGCCGGTGATCCGCGTGGTGACCATCGCGCTGCAGATCCTCGAGGCGCTCGGCAAGGCGCACGAGCTCGGGATCATCCACCGCGACATCAAACCCGAGAACATCCTGCTCATCCGCCACGAGGGGCAGGACGACTACGTGAAGATGCTGGACTTCGGCATCGCCAAGATGCTGGGCAAGCAGCCGCACTCCCTGGTGCACACGCACCGCGGCGTGGTGCTCGGCACGCCCGAGTACCTGCCCCCCGAGATCGCCATGGACCTGCCGGTGTCCGTGGCGACGGACCTTTACGCGCTGGGGGTGATCCTCTTCGAGGCGCTCACGGGTCGCCTGCCCTTCACGGGCAAGGGCGCCGGCGAGCTGGCCGAGAAACACTGCTTCACCCCGCCCCCGCGCCCGCGCAGCTTCAACGCCGCGCTGTCGCCCGAGCTCGAGCAGATCGTGCTGCGCTGCCTGGCCAAGGAGCCCCGCGCCCGCTACGACAGCGCCGCCGCCCTGGCGGACGCGCTGCGGCCCCACGCCGTGCCGGACGCGCTTTCGCACCCGACGCTCGTCGGTGCGCCGACGAGCATGCACACCCCCCCCGAGGGCGTGCCCTCGCCCGTCTCCCCCGAGCTCCTGGAGCGCGAGATCCGGGACGAGATCTCCCGGCGGTGGGTCGAGCGCACGATGCCCTCGGCGCTGCAGCGCAGCCTGGCGCGGCTCGACCACCTGAGCGACCGCCTCCTGGAGCTCGAGACGGAGCTCGCCGTGGTGGACGACAAGGTCGCCACCGAGGTGCGCCGCCCGACGGGGAGCGAGAGCGAGCTGGCCCGCGTGCGGCAGGAGGAGCTCGTCGTCGAGCGCGCCCACGGCGCACAGGCCGAGCAGGAGAAGGCCATCGCCCGCGAGCTCTCCGTGTTCGACCAGAAGACGGCGGGCCTTTTGTCGCTGATGCACGTGGGCCGCGACCCGACGACCTCGATTCTGCAGGGGCTGCTGTCGCCGGAGCACATCGAGGCCACGGGCGAGCGGGTGCGCGAGCGCACGACCATCGAGAAGCTCGAGGCCGAGCGTCGGCGACTGCTCGCCGAGCACGAGCGCACCGCCCAAACACTCGCCGACCTGGCCGGTCGTCGCAGTCGGCTGGAGCTCGAGCAGCACGTCGCCGCCGCGGATCACGCCGCCGACCGGCTCCGCCTCATGGCGCGGCGCGGGTGTCTCGTCGCCGAGATCGAGCAGATCAGGCGCACGCAGACCCACGCCGTCTACCAGTTCGCCCTCGATCTCGCCGTCGCCGTCGGCAATCAGTAGGGCGCAGCAGCCCGCATCATCCCATCGACCCCCGACGCCCCACCTTGAGAAAAAAGCGCACATTCCCGACATGCCCCCATGCGGGAAAATGCGTATGACTTTCAGAGGGTTGCGCGGGGTCGACGGCCGCCTGGGAAAGTGAACGCGATCTTTTTCCTCAGCGGAGCGGCCCCGAGGGCGATGAACAGGGCACGAGGCGTCACTGAAGACCCCGGGCCACTGACCACGGACCGGAAGACGCCACTCCCGAAGCGCAGAAAAGACCCGTATCCATCCCGCGGCTTTGCCGACGCAAACCCGGTCCCGACCCAGGACCGGGTTTTTGCGTTTGGTTCCGGGAGATCCGGCCCGAGCGCATGGCCGCAGGCGCGGATCCAAGCGTTTCGTGCGGACCGTAGGGTCTGTGCTAAGCTCCTCGGGCCGATTCCCACACGACCGAACCCGAGCGCGAGGAGCGCCATGTCATCTCGACCCGTTTGGGCCCGCCGCTGGGCCGCACTCCTGGGCTTCTCTTTTGCTGCGCTCGCCGGTCCGACCGACGCCGAAGCGCGGGTCACGCTGAACGCCGCCAACGGGGTCGCCTACGACCTCGACGACACGGGGACGGGCGCGCTGCTCGCCCAGGGGGCCCTCAGCGGCTTCCCCGAGCTGTGCGTGCGCGTCTGCGACCAGTGCGACCAGCCCTGCGCGTTCGGCGATCTGTACGACGCCCGCGGGCAGGCCTCGGCCAGCGAACTCCAGGGTCTCCAGCGGATCCTGGCCCCCGCCGCCGTGAACGGCCTGCAGGTCGTCCGCAAGGTCTACGTGCCCTCGGCGAACCCCGTGAACGCCAACGGCTTCGCGCGGTACCTGGACATCATCAGCAACCCGGCGGCGGCCCCCGTGACCGTCACCGTGCGCGTCGGCGTCAGCGGCGCCACGGGCGGGCGGCTGGGCCAGGGGCGCGACACGGCCGTGTGGCGCACGCAGGACGACGACGCCGAGGCCGAGGCGACGGATCGCTGGGTCATGACCGACGATCTGGATCCGTTCGGGACCAACCCGGCGGTGTCGACGCTGTTCTTCGGCGCGGGCGCGCGCGAGACGCCCGACCTGCTGCGCCTGCAGCACCCCATCCCCAATGACAACACGTCGCTGGCGGCCGACTTCCGAGCGGTGCAGATCCCGGCCGGCGGGACCGTGGCGTTCATGACCCTCGTGGTCGTGGAGCCGCAGCGCGACGCGGCCATCGCCGAGGTGCAGAACCTGCTGGGCATGACCAGCGAGGTCCTGTTCGGCCTGCAGCCCGCCGAGCGCGCACGCATCGTGAACTTCGACATCGACCCGGCCAATCCGAGCCCCGTGGCGGACGCCGGCGGCCCCTACAACGCCAACGAGGGCGAGCAGGTGCAGCTCTCCGCCGCGCGGTCCGTGGACCCCGTGGACAACCAGGCGTTGACCTACGAGTGGGACCTCGACGGCGACGGCGACTACGGCGACTCCATCGGCGCAAACACGATCGTCCGTTTCGTGGACGACGGGGTCTACATCCTGAACGTGCGGGTGACCGACCCCCTGGGCAAGTCGGACATCGACAGCGCGCGCATCGTCGTGCGCAACGTCGTGCCCCGCGTGGACGCCGTGACCACCGACTCGCCCATCGACGAGGGCGGCCTGCTGACCGTCTCGGTCATCGCGCAGGATCCCGGCGCCGACTCGCTGACCTTCGACTTCGACTGGGACGGCGACGGCAACTACGACGACATCGGCAGCAACCAGCCCCGCGCGCAGCATCAGTACTTCGACGACGGCGACTACACGGCCCGCGTCCGCGTGTCCGACGACGACGGCGGCATCACCGAGTACGACTTCCCCGTGATCGTACGGAACCTGCCGCCCCGCCTGTTCGAAATCGTCGGCAACTGGCCGCAGCTCGAGGGTCAGGAGGTGGCCATCCAGGTCATCGCCCAGGATCCGGGCCGCGATCCGATCCAGATCGGCTACGACCTGGACCACGACGGCACCTACGAGCTCGAGGGCCCGGGCCTGGACATGACCACCTACAGCTGGCCGGACAACGGGCAGTACACCATCGCCGTTCGGCTCGTGGACGACCAGGGCGCCACGACGGTGGTCGAGGAGCTGATCCCGATCCTGAACGCGAACCCGGAGATCGTGGGCGTGACCAACACCGGCCCGGTGCTCGAGGGCTCCCCGGTGGACCTGATCGTCGACGCCACGGACACGCCGGCCGACACGCTGACCTACTCCTTCGACCTGGACAACGACGACAACTTCGCCGACGACGTGGTGGACCAGGCGTCCAACGTCTACACCGCCACCTATCGGCAGCAGGGCATCTACATCGTGGGCGTGCGCGTCCGCGACGAGGACAACGGCCGGGCCATCGGCAGCACCGCCGTGGAGGTCCTCAACGCCCCGCCCGTCGGCACGATCACCGCCCCCGAGTTCGTGGACGAGGGCGAGCGCTTCACGGTCACGGTCGAGGCCGTGGACCCCGGCGACGACCCGGTCCTGTTCGACTGGGACGTGACCGGCGACGGCGTCTACGACCTGGTCAACAGCATCGACACGGACCAGACGCTGGTCTTCGGACAGGAAGGCGACATCACGATCACCGTGCGCGTCCACGACCGGGACGGCGGCGAGACGCTGCTCAACGCGCTGGTGCACGTCCTCAATCAGCAGCCCGTGGCCGAGCTGACGATCCCCGACCAGGTGATCGAGGGCGGCGACACGCCCGTGAGCTGCCGCGCCATCGACGCCGGCGCCGACGCGCTGAGCTACGCCTTCGACTTCGACGGCGACAACATCTACGACATCGAGGGCCTCGGCGAGGGCGTGGCCAGCCACGTCTACGACGACCAGGGCTTCTACACGGTGACCTGCGCCGTGGACGACGGCTCCAACGTGGTCACGGTCAGCCGGCTGGTCATCGTCGAGAACGCCCCGCCCCGGGTGACGCTGCGCTCCGACGCCCCCGTGGACGAGGGTGGTCTGGTGCACCTGACCGCCACCGTGGCCGACCCGTCGATCAACGACGTCGTGACGCTGGAGTGGGACCTGGACGGCGACGGCGTCATCGACGTCCGCGACGATCCGGCCCTGGAGCGCGACCTGGCCGCGCAGGACGACGCCCGGTTCCTGGTGACGCTGGTCGCCCGTGACGAGGACGGCGGCGAGTCGACGGCCCAGACCGAGATCATCGTGCGCAACCTGCCGCCCTCGTTCGAGGACATCGCGTTCCTGCCCCGCGCCCGCGAGGGGGTGGAGTGGACTTACGTGGTGCCCGTCGTCGACCCCGCCGGCATGTTCGACCCCCTGGTCTTCGAGCTGCTCAACCCGCCGCCGGAGGTCACCATCGACCCCATGTCCGGCTTCATCTCCTGGGTGCCCACCTACGACCAGTACCGCGCCTCGCCCATCCACATCGGCGTGGGCGTGCGGGACGGCGACGGCGGCCGGGACGAGATGGAGCTGGTGGTGGACGTCGACTTCCTCGACGACGACGCCGACGGCCTGCCGGACACCTGGGAGCAGGAGACCTGCGACCTCGGCGGCGTGTGCCTCGACCCGAGCAACCCCGACGACGCCGACGCGGATCCGGACATGGACGGCCGCACCACGCGCGAGGAGTTCGAGACCGGCGACGATCCGTTCCACTACGACGGCCCGCCCGAGCCCGAGCCCATCGCGCCGGAGAACGGCATCCGGGTGGTGGACGCCAACCCGGCCCTGGTCATCGACCCCAAGGACGGCGACGGCAACCAGGACGCGGTGTTCATCTTCGAGGTCTACGCCGACGCCGACCTGCAGCAGAAGGTCATCGACACCGAGGCCGAGCCCGTCCTCCGCGGGGAAGAGCCCAACGTGAGCTGGCAGGCGCCCGAGGGCATCCTCATCGAGGACGCGACCTACTGGTGGCGCGCCCGGGCCATCCTGGGCCCCGCCCGGACGCCCTGGACGGCGGTGTGGTCGTTCACCGTGAACGCCAACAACAACAAGCCGACCACCCCGATCCTGCGCGCCCCGATGAACGAGGCCGAGGTCAACGTGAAGTTCCCGACCTTCCAGGCGATGCCGAGCGAGGACCTGGACGGCGACGAGATCCAGTACAAGTTCTACGTCTACAACAACCGGGACATCATCGAGGTCAGCGGCGACGGCGCGCTGAACCCGGACACGGGCATGATCGAGTTCCGCCCCCTGCAGGAGCTCGTCGAGAACGCGACCTACACCTGGAAGGTCACGGCCATCGACATCCCCCCCGGCGAGGAGAGCGAGCCCGGCGAGATCTGGTCGTTCACGGTCAACACCGAGAACAGCCCCCCCGACCTGCCGCACTTCATCTCCCCCGAGGAGGACGAGACGGTCACCACGCTGCGCCCGACGCTCGTGGCCGGCGGCACGCGCGACCTGGACAGCGAGTCGCTCTCCATCGTGTTCCGCGTCTGGTACACGGACGAGGACGGCATGATGACCGGCGACGCGCCCCTCATCGAGAGCGAGCCCGTGGCGGTGGACGCCGAGGGCACGGCGAGTTGGACGCTCCCCATCGACCTCGAGGAGAACGTGCACTTCCTGGCCGAGTGTTACGCGACGGACGGCCCGGCCAAGACGGACTTCGTCACGCAGCCGTTCTTCGTCTCCGTGACGGACGAGGCGCCCCCCACGCCCAACCTGGTCGCCCCGCTGGACGAGACGCGCGTCTCGCCCTCGAACGTGTTCATGGACTGGGAGGACGTGCAGGACCCCGAGGGGCTGACGGTCAAGTACATCGTGACCTACTGCCTGCAGGTCGCCGAGGGCGACGAGCGCTGCACGGACACGATCGAGCTGCTCGACAGCGGCTTCGGGTTCCCGGACGCCGTGCACGGCGCCACCTACCTGTGGCACGTGGTCGCCGTGGACGCCGCCGGCACCAAGAGCGCGCCCTCGGTGGAGTGGTCGTTCGTGGTGGACGATCTGGGCACGGGCGAGACCGGTGGCGGCGGCGGCAGCGCCGAAGGCTGCGGCTGCCGGGCCGTCGGCGCCCCCTCGACGGGCGCCGGCTGGTGGATGCTGATGCTCTTTGCGGGCGCGGGCTTGCGTCTGCGCCGCCGTCGATGAATTCTCCCGGTTGATGGCCGAACCTCTCCTCCGCGTCCGCGGGCTCACCAAACGATTCCCCATTCGTCGTGGCCTCTTCCCCAAGGTGGTGGGCCACGTGCAGGCCGTGGACGGCATCGACCTGGACATCGCTCCGGGCGAGGCCCTGGGCCTGGTGGGCGAGAGCGGCTGCGGCAAGACGACCGCCGGCCGCTGCATCCTGCGGCTCATCGAGCCGACCGCCGGGGAGATCAGCTACGACGGCGTGGACCTTCGCGCCCTGCCCCGCGAGGCCCTGCGGCCCTACCGGCGGCAGATGCAGATCGTGTTTCAGGACCCCTTCAGCAGCCTGAACCCGCGCCACACCATCCTCGAGCACCTGGCCGAGCCCCTGCGGTTGCACGAGATCGCCCGGACCGATGCCGAGGTCCTCGCCGAGTCGCGGCGCCTGCTCGACCGCGTGGGCCTCAACCCGGACTACCTGCAGCGCTACCCGCACGAGTTCAGCGGCGGGCAGCGGCAGCGCATCGGCATCGCCCGGGCCCTGGCGCCGCGGCCGCGGTTCATCGTGTGCGACGAGCCCGTGTCCGCCCTGGACGTCTCGGTGCAGGCGCAGATCCTGAACCTGCTCAAGGACCTGAAGCAGGACCTGGGGCTGAGTTACCTGTTCGTGGCCCACGACCTGGGTGTGGTGCGGCACCTGTGCGACCGGGTGGCGGTGATGTACCTGGGCCGCATCGTCGAGGTCGCCGAGACCGAGGCCATCTTCCGCAGCCCGCAGCACCCCTACACGCGCGCGCTGCTGTCCGCCGTGCCCGTGCCCGATCCGCGGCGCGCCCGGCAGCGCATCGTGCTCAAGGGGGACGTCCCGACGCCGATCAACCCGCCGTCCGGGTGTCACTTCCACACGCGCTGCCCCTACGCCGAGCGCGGCTGCGCGGCCGCCGTGCCCGCCTTGCAGATCCAGGGGGATGGCCGCCGCGTCGCCTGCGACCGGCTCGCCGACCTGCCCCCGGTTGGAGAGCCCGTGTCCGCATGAGCAAACGTACCGCCGTCATCGCCGATCCCGACGAACGCGCCTCCGGTGAGCTCGTCCGCCTGCTCGATCAGCTCGGGCTGGCCGCCACGGCCTGCAAGACCGCGAACGACACGCTGGGCAAGCTCGACAAGGGGGCGGACGTCCTGTTCCTGGACCTGCGCTCGGCGGAGCTGCGCGGCGGGCAGGTGCTGCAGGACGTCCGCGATCGCTACCCGACGATCCCCGTGGTGATCTGCACCGCGGACGGCCGCAAGGAGGACGTGGTCTTCGCTTTGCGGCACGGGTGCATGGACTGGGTCGACAAACCCGCCACGAAGCAGACCATCGGCGACGCCCTGAAGCGTGTGGCCCGCGAGACGCGCCGGCAGGTGAGCGCCGGCGTCGCCGCCGCCCCGCCGGCGCAGGCCCGCGGCCTCATCAAGGAGATCATCGGGCGCATCAAGGACGGCTCCATCGCGCTGCCCGAGATGCCGCGGGTGCTGGACGAGCTGCAGCGCCTGATGGCCAACCTGAACGTCTCCCCCGAGGAGGTCCTGCGGGTCCTGGAGAAGGACCCGGCCATCGCGGCGAAGATCCTGGCGACCGCCAACACCGCCACCTACGGCGGCCGCGGGCGCATCACGGACCTCAAGAGCGCCGTGACGCGCCTGGGCAACCGGACCATCTCCAGCATCGCCCAGACGGCGGCCCTGCGCGGCATGTTCAGCTTCAAGCTGCCGGCGTTCCGGGCCGTGTTCCAGAAGATGTGGACGGGCCACTGCGTGGCCGCCTACCTGGCGCGCGAGCTGGCCGCCGAGGTGGGCGACAGCGATCCCGAGGAGGTCTACCTGATCAGCCTCCTGCACAACTCCGGCGAGCAGTTCATGCTCCGGGTGTTCGCCGAGATCTTCCAGCGGCAGACCCAGCAGATCCTGTCGATGGAGGAGGTCCTGGGCGCCATCCGGGACACCCACGCGGTCTTCGGGGCGAGCCTGGCCAAGAAGTGGAACATGGGCCCGCAGTTCGAGCTCATCGCGCGCCACCACCACGACGACACTTACGAGAGCCCCGAGTTCGACACCCGCACGCGCCGCATCCTGCACCTGTGCAACGTGGCGGACCGCCTGGTGGACGAGAAGGGCATGGGCTTCTACAACGAGTCCCTGCCCGGGCCGGACCTGACGTCGAGCTACGACGCCCTGCGGATTTCCGACGGCCGCAAGCCCCACTTCGCCGAGCGGGTGGACATGGTGCGCGCCGACGTGGCGGTCATCTCCTGAGGAATCGACGCCCGGGCGTCGACGCGGCCCCGCGCGCCCGCTAGCGTGGGGCCATGATTCAGGACTACCCCGCCTCGGAGCGCCCCGTGGGGCGACTCATCGCGCAGGAGGCCCTGGCCTACGCGGCCTCGGGTCTGCTGTTTCCGTTGGGGATGCGCGACCGGCCGCGGCCCACGCCGCGCCGCGCCGAGCAGCGCACCGTGGTGCTGGTGCACGGGTACATGGCCAACAAGGCCTCGCTCATGCCCCTGGCGGCCTTCCTTCGGCTGCGCGGCTACAAGCAGATCCTGCTGTTCAACTACGCCTCTTCCGACGGCGTCGAGGCCGGCGCGCGCGCGCTGAAGGCGTTCCTCAAGCAGAACGTGCGCGGCGGGCGCATCGACCTGATCGGCCACAGCCTGGGCGGGCTGGTGTCGCGGGTGTACCTGCAGCACCTGGGCGGCGCGCGACGCGTGGACCGCTGCATCACGCTGGGCACGCCCCACCAGGGCACCTACAACGCTTACTGGGTGCCCACCCGCGTCGGGCGCCAGCTGCGCCCGGACTCGGCCCTGCTCGCGCGCCTGGAGGCCACGCGGTCCGAGGCGGCGGCCGTGCGGTTCACCTCCGTGGTCGCCGGGTCCGATCCCATCGTGATCCCGCGGGTCTTCGGGGCGCACGGCGCCGAGGCGCCCGCCTCGGGCTCCGGGTCCGACGCCGTCGTCCACGTGCCCGACCTGGGCCACCTGGGCATGCTCTTCTCGCCCACGGTCTACCGCGCCGTGCTGTCGGGCCTGCGGGCGCCCGTCGCCGCGCGCACCCGCGTCAGCGATGTCGCCCCGCTCCGCGGCGCCGCGGCGCGCCGGTCACCGCCCAGGCGTGCAGCGCTTTGAGCGCCGGCCCCGTGAGGCCCGCGTCGTCCAGCGCCTTCAGGGGCACCTGCCGGAAGTCGGTGTAGTCTCCGCCGCTCGGCCGCCCCGTGGCCGCGTAGGTGTGCAGCGTCCAGTGGCGGTGCGTGAAAACGTGTGTGATCTCGCGGCCTTCACCCTCGGCGTGGAGCCCCAGCGCGGCCAGCGCCCCCGGCGCATCGCCCGCGACGGCGGGCAGCTCCCACAGGCCGGCGAGCAGCCCGGTATCCGGCCGGCGGGCGAGCCACACGCCGGCGTCGTCGACCACGAGCCCGGCCACGTAGACCTCGCGCGGGCGCACCGCCTTCGCGGCCTTGCGCGGGTAGAGCTCGGCGTCCCCGGCGGCGGCGGCGGCGCACCCCGCCCGCACGGGGCAGAGCAGGCAGCTCGGCGCCCGGGGCGTGCACAGCGTCGCGCCGAGCTCCATCAGCGCCTGGTTCAGCGTGCCCGGCACGGGGCCGTCCGCCAGGGCCCGAGCCCGCGCCCAGAGCGTCGCCTGGGTGGCCGGGGCCTTGGGATCGGCGGCGATGCGGTCCCAGCGCGTGAACACCCGGATCACGTTGCCGTCGAGCAGGGGCTCGGGCTGCCCGAACGCGATGGAGAGCACGGCGCCGGCCGTGTAGGGCCCCACACCGGCCAGCGCGGCGAAGGCCTCGCGCTCCCGGGGTACGACGCCGCCGTGCAGCGCGACGACCTGCTGCGCCCCGCGGTACAGGTTGCGCGCCCGGGCGTAGTAGCCCAGGCCGGCCCACAGGCCGAGCAGGTCGTCCAGGGGCGCCTCGGCGAGCGCGGCGGGCGTGGGGAACCGCTCCAGAAACCGCGTCCAGTAGGGCACGACCGAGGCCGCGCGCGTCTGCTGGAGCATGATCTCCGAGACCCAGATGGCCCAGGGGTCCCCCGTGCGGCGCCAGGGCAGGTCGCGGTGTCCGGCGTCGAACCACTCGACGAGGCGCGCGCGCCGCTCGCTCTCCTCCATCAGTTCAGCCGGTCGGCCAGGAGCGCCCCGCAGGACGGGCAGGTCGTGTCGCCGTAGCCCAGGGGCGTGCGGCACAGTCGATCGCCGCACTCGCGCCGCGGCACGAGCCGCTGATACCACCGCCCGGCCACCAGGCCCGCGCCGGCGGTCAGCAGCGGCAGCGCAGGGTTGTAGGGCCAGAAGTGCTGCACCATCGCGCCCGCGGCCAGGCCGATGCCCGTGCCCACCACCAGCGCCACGGGGCCGATGTTCGTCTCGCGGGGGGCCACCACGCGCCCGGCGTTCCAGCGCAGCGCCAGGTCCACCCCGTGCAGCGCCGCCCGGTCGGCCAGCGCGCGCAGGAAGCCGAGTTTGAACCGCTGCGGCAGCCAGAAGCCGACCACGTGGCCGAAGAACAGGTTCCAGCCCAGGCCGCTCTTCTCGCCCACGTGGCGGCGCACGTCGTCGGGCAGCGCGGTCTCGACCACGTGCCGCAGCCGGTGCACGGCCTCGATGGACTCGGGCTCCGTGAGCTCGACGTTCCCGTTGGGCAGGAACCGGAAACCGGCGCGGGTGAGCGCCGGCAGGGTGTCGTCCACGGTGCGCGCGATCGCCCCGAGCGAGTCGGGGCCGAGCACGGTCGGCGACAGAACGTTGAGCTTGCGGGTCTGCATGGGTCGGTTTCGACAAAGGTGGGCACGGTGGGGCGAGATTCAAGCCGCGCCTTGCCGATTCCCGAGGCCCCCCGTCATGCTGCGCCGATGCGACTCGACTCCGCGCCCGCGCTCCACCTCGGTTACTGCACGAACGTCCACCCCGGCGAGGCCCTGGCGGACGTGCGCCGCACCCTGGAGACCCACGTCTGCGCGGTGCGCGACCGCGTGGCCGCGGGGCGGCCTTTCGGTTTGGGCCTTCGCCTGGGCAACGACGCCGCGACCACGCTCGCGACGGACGCCGG
Organism: uncultured Myxococcales bacterium; assembly: GCA_903847385.1. Classification (GTDB taxonomy): domain Bacteria; phylum Myxococcota_A; class Bradymonadia; order UBA7976; family UBA1532; genus CAINDO01. The sequence goes on along the minus strand of CAINDO010000071.1, from coordinate 10,858 downwards.
CGCCCGCGCCGCCTTCGTCGCGCAGCTCGAGCGGGACGCGCTGTACGTCTTCACGGTCAACGGTTTCCCCTACGGCGACTTCGCGGCGGACCGCGTGAAGGCCGAGGTCTACCGCCCCGACTGGCGCGACCCCGAGCGGCGCGCCTACACCCGCCGCGTGGCCGAGGTCCTCGCCGCCCTGCCCGGCCCGAGCGAGCGCACGATCAGCACGGTCGCCGGGGGCTTCAAGCCCGAGACCTCCACGCCCGAGGCCCGCCGCGCCCTGGTCGCCGGCCTGCTGGGCAGCGCGCAGGACCTGGCCGAGATCGCCGACCGCACGGGCGTGTCGATCCGCCTGTGCCTGGAGCCCGAGCCGTTCACGACGCTGGAGACCACCGCCGAGGCGGTCGACCTGTTCACGCGCGACCTGCTGCCCGCCGGCGAGGCGGCCCGGCGCCACCTGGGCCTCTGTTACGACTGCTGCCATCAGGCCGTGCAGTACGAGGACCCGGTCGAGAGCCTGCGCGCGCTGACCGGCGCGGGCGTGCCCATCGGCAAGGTGCAGGTCTCCAGCGCCCTCGTCCTCCCCCGCCCGGCGGACGCAGCGGCCCGCAAGGCGCTGTTCGGTTTCATCGAGCCCCGGTTCCTGCATCAGGTGGTGGGGCGCTTCGGCGGGGGTGCCCTGCGCCGGGCCGTGGACCTGCCCGAGGTGCGGGCGGACGCCGCCGCGTGGGCCGAAGCCGAGTCGTGGCGGTGCCACTTTCACGTGCCCATCGGCTGGGCCGGGGGCGAACGCCTGTCGACCACCCGGGCCGACTGGCAGGCCGCCGTGAGATACGCCGCGACCGCCGGCCTGACGACCCACTTCGAGGTCGAGACGTACACCTGGGGCGTGCTGCCCGAGTCCGCGCGGGCGGCGCACCTCGCTGCGTCCGGGGGCGCCTTCACGGACGCGCTGGCCGACGAGCTGCGAGCGCTCGTCGAGGTCCTGGCGCCGCCCCCCTGACCGCGCGGCCGCATTTTCCTTGTCGTGGGTGAAGATTCCGTGTCGCCTTCACGTCGAGTCCGCAAGCCCATCCGTCTCCGGGAGTGCTCCGTGTCCAGAATCAAGCTTCCGTGTGCAGTCGTCCTCGCCCTCGCACCCGCCTTCGCCGGCGCCGCCGAGGTCGGCAAGATCGCCATCAATCAACAGGCCATGGTCGCCGTGAGCGGCCCCAAGCCCCTGGCCCGCCACTTCGTGGGCGCGCTGGGCGGCTACAGCACGGGCGCCACCACGCGCATCGTGGTCGGCGTCACGGCGTCGAGCCCGGTCAAGCCGGCGGACATGCGGGTCGTGCTGCGCAACCTGGCCACGGGCGCGGTCAAGATCCCCAGCCTGGCGGACGCCCCGGGCGGCAAGGCGTTCAACCTCGACGGCTACGGCCCCTGCCCCGCGGGCACGAACCAGGGGATCTCCGACGCCCAGTCCAAGCTCGCCACGGAGTACCTTTGGGAGGTGGACGTCTACGGCCCGGCCGAGATGCCCAACGCCCAGACCGCGCCGAAGGCCTACACGACCAACCTCGCGGTCTTCCGCGGCACGGGCATGTCGTTCAGCCGCGCGGCGGGCCTGCGGTGGTTCAACCCCGCCACCCTGCCGGACGGGGGCGCCAACTGGAACCCCGGCGCCCACAAGGGCGTCGACTTCGGGTGCCACGACCCGGCCAAGCGCCCGGGCCCCGAGCCCTGGCCCGAGCCCGAGCCGTCGTCGACGAACGTGGGGCCATGAGCACGGGTCTGAATGACGCCACGTAGCCGGGCGATTCTCGTACTGCTGGGCTCGGGGCTCCTGACCGGGGCGCTGGTGCACCTGACGCACCGCCCGGCGCCGCCCCCCGAGGCGACCCCCGACGCCGGCGCCGACGCGCCGCCCAAGGCCCGCGTGCCCGGCTTCCGCCGCATGACGGGCGTGACGGCCCTGGCGGTGCTCGAGGGCCGAGTCCTCGCCGAGGGCGACGCCACCGGCCGCATCGCCCTGCACGCGCTCGCCCCCGGGGCGACCGGGGCCGCGCCAGCCGACTGGTGGGCCGCCCACGACGCGCCCGTCCGCCGCCTCTGGGGCCTCCCGCAGGGGGGCGTGGCCAGCGCCTCGGCCGATGGCAGCGTGGGCCTGTGGAACCCGGACGGCAGCCTGCGGCGCCGCCTGCGCCTGCCCGACGCCCACCTGAACGACGCCGTGCCCCACGCGGGCGAGTCGACCGTGTACGTGGCCGCCGACCGCGGCAGCGTGGCCCGCCTGTGCGACCCGGAGCCCTGCTGGCGCCACGCGGGCGTGCACGGCGCCGCCGCCTTCGCCGTGGCCTTTTCGCCGGACGCCGCGCGGCTCGCCACGGGCGGCATGGACGGGCAGGTCGCCCTGCGCGACCCCACCACGGGCGAGCGCATCGCCCAGTGGCGCGTGGGCCCCGGCTGGGTGACCGCCCTCGCGTGGACCGCCGAGGGCCTCTTCGTCGGCGACAACGGCGGCAAGATCCGCTTCATCCCCCGCGGCGACCCCGAGGCCGCGCCCGAACTGCTCGAGGCCGGCGCGGGCCCGGTGCTGGTGCTCCTCGCGCAGGGGGACGCGCTGCTCTCCGGCACGGAGGACGGCCGCGTGAGCCTCTTCGGCCGGGGCGACCGCGCCCGCCGGGCCCAGGTGGTCACGGGCAGCGCGGTGCGGGCGCTGGCAACGGACGCCGACACGGTGTACACCGGTTGCGCCGACGGGAGCATCCGCCGGTACACCTCGACCCCCACGGCCCTGGTGCCGGGCGCCTCACTGGTGGAGGGCGTCCCCCCGGCGGCCGGCCCCGGAGAGAACTGATGGCATCGAAGAGCGCCCTCACCCAGCTCATCCTCGCGCCCTCGCCGAATCTGGAAGAGATCGCCGCGTTCCTGGACGCCAAGGCGCCCAGCGTGCGCATCGAGGAGGTCCGCGCGCTCGGCACGGCCGAGCAGAAGGTGCTGTGGAAGCTCGCCCTGGGCCGCGCCATGACCCTGGACGAGCTGGTGCCGCCGGACTACGGCCCGCTCGAGCCCGTCCGCCACTTCGGCAAGAACACGCAGCCGGCCTTCACGCACTTCGAGAAGCGCTTCTGCCGGCCGTCCTCGCCGACGCCCGAGCCCGTGCTCTGGGGTTACAACGAGGGCCCGACCCGCAGCTTCATCGGCCCGGGCTACTTCGTGGTGCGTCAGACGCCCACGGATCCCCGCGGCGCGACCGTGGTGGACTACTGGAGCGTGCCGCCGGAGAAACCCGCCGAGTGGCCGACCATCAAGCCCAACGAGTCGGGCCTGCAGCGGCTGGTCTACGCCCACATGGAGGACTTCCTCCGCAAGGTGAGCACCCATGTGTCCATCGGCCGCGCGTGGCGCGAGCGCCGGGAGACGCCGCATCACTTCCTGCTCTGCCGCGAGGGCTGAGCCGGCGCCTCAGCGGGGCGGCTTCGGGGGCAGCTTGGACGACGGGATCACCTCGTAGTCGGCCAGCTCGAGCGCGTCCAGCGTGCCCGAGCGGATCACGTTGCGGTAGCGCTCCAGCAGGTCGTTGGTGAAGCGGTCGCGGCCCTCCTGTCCCACGGCGCCGTCCGCGACGCGGTGGCTGCCCAGGAAAAACGCCATGCGCACGAGCTCCTCGCGGCGCAGGCGCGCCTCGCGGGCGGCCACGCCGTTGCCTACGGTCAGGCGCAGCGTGAAGCGCATCACCCGACGCTCGACGGGGTCGTTCAGGTAGATGGTGTGGTGGCCCAGGTCCACCGTGACGGGACCGCCGGGATCCGGGGGCCCGGCGTCGATGACCGCGGCGGGCGTGCCCGGCTGGGCCGTACGCGGGGCGTTCGCGCTGCGGGGGGCCGCCGAGGGCGCCGGCTCGATCGACGCGCTCGCGGCGGGCTTCGCGGCCGCGGGGACCTCGAGCGCCGAGGCCGCGCGCTGGTCCGGCGTGTACCAGAAGAGAAACGCCAGCAGGGCCAGGGCGGCCAGGCCCACCACGATCCAGGGCAGCTGCTTCATGCGCGCTCTCCTCGCTGTCGGATGTCCAGGGTGGGCGCCGTCTCGATGACGGTCACGCCCGGGGCCACGCTCTGCGTGAGCCACACGTTGCCGCCGATCACCGCGCCGCGGCCGATGATCGTCTCGCCGCCGAGCACCGTGGCGCCGGCGTAGATGACCACGCGGTCCTCGAGGGTGGGGTGGCGCTTGGCGCCGGCGAGGCCGCGGCTCACGGAGAGCGCGCCGAGCGTGACGCCCTGGTAGATCTTCACGTCGTCGCCGATGTCGCTCGTCTCGCCGATGACCACACCGGTGCCGTGATCGATGAAGAACCGCCGGCCGATGCGCGCGCCGGGGTGGATGTCGATGCCCGTGCGACCGTGGGCGTACTCGCTCATGGCCCGCGGCACGTACTGGACGCCGGCGACGTGCAGCCAGTGCGCCACGCGGTGCACCGTGATCGCCTCGAAGCCCGGGTACGTGAGCACGATCTCTTCGATGTTGCGCGCTGCGGGGTCGCCGTCCAGCGCCGCCTGGGCGTCCGCCAGCAGTTGCCGCCGGATCTCGGGCAGGGCCTCGAGCAGTCCGGTCGTCGCGTCCAGCGCCTCCTGGCGGACCTCGTCGGGCGTCTTGTCCGGGCGCTGGTGGGCGATGGCCAGGCGCAACACCCGGGCCAGATCCCGGTGCAGCTGACACAGCCAGGTGCCGACGTGGTACCGGCGGCTCAGGTGGGGCAGCGTCTCGTCCGAGTAGATGCCGGGGAACAGCACGCGCCGGATGTCCTCGATCACGGAGACGATGGCCTCGCGAGGCGGCAGCGGCACGCAGCCGCTGGCCTGACCGACGGGCTCGCGGTCGTAGGCGTCGACCAGGGCGTCGACGAGTCGCGTGATGCGGTCGTCGTCGGCGACGGGCGGAAACGGGGCGGGGGTGCTCATGCGGTTCGATTCGCTCCAATCTCGCGGGCGCCGACGGTGCGGACGCACGGGTCGGCCAGGAAGCGGCGCAGGGTAGGCCAGAAAGCGGCGCAGCGGCAAGCGGACGGCCCCGGCGCGGGCCCGGAGTTGAAAGGCCGGCCCCTTCCTGCTATCCGTGCGCGGCCAACGCCCTCGGCCACCATCCGCGCTGAGGCCGCCTCCACCGGAATCGTCACGTGTATCGTGGTCTTCGCGTGGCCGTGGTCATCCCGGCCTTCAACGAATCCCGTCTGCTGCCCGTCACCCTGGCGGGCCTGCCCCGTTTCGTGGACCACGTGCTCGTGGTGGACGACGCCAGCACCGACCGCACGGCCGTCGTCGCTCGCCGCAAGGGGCCCTGGGCGCTCGAGGTCATCCGGCACGCGGCGAATCAGGGCGTGGGCGGGGCCATCGTCACGGGGTACCGCCGGGCGGCCAGCCTGGGCGTGGACGCCGCCGTGGTGGTGGGCGCGGACGCCCAGATGGACCCGGCCGAGATGAGCCACCTGCTGGACGCCCTGGTGGACGACGCCGCGGACTACGCCAAGGGCGACCGCCTGGGCCACCGCGAACTGTGGCGGCGCATGCCGTGGATCCGCCTGCTGGGCAACCTCGCGCTCACGGGCCTCACCCGCCTGTCGAGCGGCTACTGGCACATCCGCGACTCGCAGTGCGGCTACACGGCCATCTCGGGCTCGGCCCTCTCGCGCCTGCCCCTCGGCGACCTCTACCCCCGCTACGGTTTCCCCAACGACCTGCTGGCCAAACTCGGCGAGATCGGCGCCACGGTGCGCGACTGCCCCGTGACCCCCATCTACGGGGACGAGGTCTCGCGCCTGCGCATCCCCCGCGTGATGTTGCCGATCTTCCTGCTCATTCTGCGGTCGGGCGCGCGCCGCCTGTGGCGCAGCCGGCTGCGTCCGCTGGCGCTGGCGTTGACCTCGGCGCCGCGGCGCCTGCCCGGCCACGCGCCGAGCCCGTGAGCGCGGTCCGCTTCTTCACGACCTCGTTCCCGCAGCACGCCGGCGACCCCGCCGGGCACTTCGTGGCCGCCCTCTCCGTCGGTCTGGCCGAGGCCGGGCACGCCGTCGCGGTCGAGGCCGCCCTCTCCAACTGGACACCGCCGGGGGTGCGCGTCGAGGCCTGGGGCGGCGGCGCGCTCTTCGGGGGCGAGGGCGCGCCGGACCGCCTCTCGCGGGGGGGCGCCGCCGACTGGCTCGCCGCCGCGTCCGCCCTCTCCCGGGTGACCGCGCGCGGCGCCCGACGGCGCGGCAAACAGCAAGTGAGCGTCGGTCACTGGCTGCTCCCCTGCGGGCCCGCCGCCCTGGCCGCCGGGGTCCGCGTCGTGCTCTACGCCCACGGCAGCGACGTCGCCCTGCTCGAGCGCCTGCCCGCCGGCCGCGCCCTCGCCCGCGCGCTGGACGCCGGCGCGGACCACTTGAACTTCGTCAGCGACGACCTGCGCCGCCGCTTCGAGGCCCTGCTCGGCCGCCCGCCCCGCGCGGACGTGACGACGCTGAGCATGGGCGTGGCCCCGCCGGCGCCGGACTTCGCCGCGCTGGACGCGCGCCTGCCGCCGCGCAGTCCTGGAGAGCGGCGCGTCGTCACCGTCGGCCGCCTGGTGCACCTCAAGGGCTTCGACGTGCTGGCCGAGGCCCTCGCCGGCATCCCGAACGTGCTGTGGATCGCCGCCGGCGACGGCCCCGAGCGCGCGGACCTGATCCGCCGCTGCGCCGCCCGGGGCGTGCGTTTCCTGTCCCTCGGCCCCCTGGGTCCCGGCGAGCGCGACGCCCTGCTGCGCCGCGCGGACGTCTTCGTGCTGCCGAGTCGCCCGGTGGGGCGTCGCGCCGAGGGCACGCCGCTGGCCCTGCTCGAGGCGCAGCTCGCCGGCCTGCCCTGCGTCGCCAGCCGCACGGGGGGCGTGCCCGAGGCCGCCGCGCCCGGGGGCACCACGCTGGTCCCCCCCGAGAACGCATCCGCGCTCGCCGCCGCCCTGCGCGCCCTGCTGGACGCGCCCGACGCCGCGGCCCGCTGCGCCACGGCCGGCGCCGCCTGCGCCGCCTTCGCCGAGGGCTACACCTGGACGCACCTGATGCCCGCCCACCTGCGCGTCATGCTCGGCGACTGAGGCCGCGCGCACCTCAGAATACGGTGCAGTAGGCCCGGTTGCCGTCGTTGGCCACGCGGCAGGTGCGGTCGATCAGGTTCTCGGCGCAGTCCTGGTTCCCGTCGCATTGTTGCGTGCACTGGCCGAGGACGTCCGAGCACAGCAAGCCGGGCTGGCAGTCGGCGTCCGTCGCGCAGCCGGTGTCGATGGCGCCACGCCCCTGGCCACCCACGTGGCAGGTGTCGTCCTGGCGGCCGCAGTACTGTCCGTTCGGACAGTCGGTGTTGGCGGCGCAGCCGGCGGGCGCGTTGCAGTCCGCGTTGGGGGGCAGGCAGTAGCCGCCCGGCGCGCCGCCGCCGACGTCGTTGCACTGGTCGCCGCCGCTGCATGTGCGATTGGCGCCACAGGGGAAGATGCAGAACGCCGGCAGGTTCGCCCCCGCGTTCACGCACAACCCGGCCCCCTCCGCCGTGCACTGGACCGACGACTGGCACCCGTCGCAGCGCCCGAGCCCGCCCTCGAGGCACACGCCGCGGGCGCAGACCTGCCCGGCGCCGCACGGATTGCAGCGCCCGCCGCAGCCGTCGTCGGCGTCGCAGCCGCGCCCCGCGCAGTTCGGCACGCACTCGCCACAGCCCGGCAGGCCCTCGTCGACCTGCCCATCGCAGTCGTCGTCCACCTGGTTGCAGACCTCGGCGGCCGGGCCCACCGCCCCCTCGCAGGCACCCCACACGCCGTCGACGCAGCGCTGCAGACCCCGCCGGCAGGCGCCCGCGTCGTCGCCACAGGCCCGCTGTTGGCCCGCCGCGCAGACCGGCTCCGGCGCGTCGCACGCATCGCCGATGCCGTCGCCGTCGGCGTCGACCTGGTTGTGATTGGACTGGTCCGGGCAGTTGTCCACGGCGTCCGCGATGCCGTCGTCGTCCCGATCCCCGGGCACCACCGGCGCGGCGTCCGGCTCGGGCGCGCCGGCATCGGCGCGGGGCGCGCCGGCGTCCGCCGGAGGGGCCTCGCCGCCTTGGGGCACGCGGGCGTCGGGCGTCGCGGGCTCACCCCCGGAGACCACGCGGGCGTCCGGCGGGGCCGGCTCACCGCCGGAGGGTGCGCCGCCCGTGCCGCCCGGTACCGGAGTACCGCCGCTGCCGCCCGAGCCGCCGTTCGATACCACGCCCCCGGCGCCACCGGCCGCCTCGCCGCCCCCGCCCGCCGCCTCGGTCCGGGCGTCCGGGTAGGGCGCGTAGAGGGCGTCGTTCTCGGAGGTGCACGCGCTCAATGCGAGCAGGAGCCCGAGCGCGGGCAGGGACTTGAACAGAGGGGTCGGCGTGGCCATGGGCGGGACTCTACGGACTCCGCGCGACCCCCGCCACCGACCACGTGCCCGATTCAGAGGGTCGACGATTTTCGCCGACCCTCTCAGCCTGCCTTGCGGACCAGGGCCACGAGGAAGCCGCCGAAGCCGGCCGTCAGGGGCTGGTCGCGGGCCCAACGCTCCGCGGCGGTGAGCACGTGGCGCACGCCGGGCACCTGGTGCGCCTGCGCGAACGGGGTGAAGACGCGCACGCCGCGCACGCCCTCGACCGACAGGGCCGGGGGCAGGTAGCTCTTCACGTCGTTCAGGTCGTCGTAGCGGGTGTAGACCTCGTGGTCGTTGGTCTTCTCGCTGACCTTGTTGGGCCGCTTGAAACGCTTGATGGCGTAGCGGATGGACCGCTTGTTGTAGAACTCGAGGGCGGCGACGCCCCCGGGTCGCAGCACGCGCGAGACCTCGGACATCGCCGTGCGGATGTCCTCGACGTGCGCGAGCACCTTGAAGCTGTAGGCGGCGTCGAAACTCTCGTCCGCGAAGGGCAGAGCCGTGGCCGAGCCCTCGACCACGTCCAGGCCGCGGGCGCGGGCCTTCTCGAGCATGCCCGGGCTGATGTCGATGCCCACGGCCCGGCGGGCGATGGGGGCGATGTCCTTGAGGATCATGCCCGTGCCACAGCCGATCTCGAGGACCTCGCGATCACGGCAGAAGCTCGTCGCGATCTCGACCTGAAGGCGGTCGAGCATGGCGTGGTAGCCGTGGTGGCGCTCGTTCTCGTACCAGGCGGCGAAGTCGTCGTAGTAGCTGCGGTTGTCTTTTCTGGCGCTCATGGCGGCGCATCTTGCGCAAGGGGCGCGTCCGGATCAATGAAAGCCCGCGCTTTTGGGCCCGCGTGGAACTTTCGTCGCCCCGGTCCGTAAGATACGCTCACGAGTCCCGCACGGATCCCCGTGCCACCGGCCTGTCCGACATCGCCCATCACCCCCTCTGGGAGCGCCGTGAAGACCTGTCCGCGCTGCGGTTTCACCGGAGACATCTCCCACTGCCCGAACGACGGCGAGGTCCTGCTCGCCGCCGGCGTGCTGTCGGATCGCCAGGCGATCGACCCCACCATGGCCCCGGAGCCCGTGGCCCGCGCCCATCCGGCGGTGCCCATGGGCGAGGCCCCCACGATGGCGGACATGTCCGCGCCGGACCTGTCGCAGCCCTCGATCCCCCCCGGTGACGGCGACTTCGGCAGCCTGCCCGGCCCCCCCGTCGAGGAGGTCCTGCGGGACGAGAACTTCGGCAAGTGGGCCGAGCCCGAGGTGAAGAAGAAGGCCGGCGATCCCATGATCGGCCGCGTCCTGGGCGGTCGGTACGAGATCATCAGCCTGCTGGGTCAAGGCGGCATGGGCGCGGTCTACAAGGCCCGCCAGCCCGCCGTGAAGCGCATGATCGCGCTGAAGATCCTGCTCAAGGAGTTCGCGGACAACGACACGGTCGTCAAGCGGTTCCACCAGGAGGCCCTGGCCGCCAGCCGGCTCACGCACCCGAACACCATCAAGGTCTTCGACTTCGGCCAGACGGACGACGGCGTCCTGTTCATGGCCATGGAGCTCCTGCGCGGCGAGAGCCTGGCCCATGCCATCTCGCGCAGCGGGCCGATGCCGCCCAAGCGTGTGGTTCACATCATGCGCCAGTGCTGCAAGTCCCTGGCCGAGGCCCACAAGGGCGGGATCATCCACCGCGACCTGAAGCCGGACAACATCTTCCTGGTGGACATCGAGGGCGAGCGCGACTTCGCCAAGGTCCTCGACTTCGGCGTCGCCAAGCTCAAGGAGTTCGAGGGCAAGGAGGGCACGCTCACCCAGGCCGGCATGATCTTCGGCACGCCGAAGTACATGTCCCCGGAGCAGGCCCGCTCGGGCAACCTGGACTCCCGGTCGGACGTCTACGCCCTGGGCATCATCATCTACGAGATGTTGATGGGAAAACCGCCCTTCACGGCGGACAACCCCCTCAGCATCCTCATCTCGCACGTCAACGAGCAGCCGCGCCGTTTCGCGCAGTTCAACCCGCAGCTCCACGTGCCCACCGCCCTCGAGGCCGTGGTCTTCAAGGCCCTGAACAAGGACCGCGAGCTGCGCCACGCCACGGTCGAGCACATGCTCGCCGAGCTCGACGCCGTGGACGAGCTGCTCGCCGGCGCCAGCTACGAGACCGTCGCCAGCCGCCTGCCCGCGCTTCTGCCCGGCGCCGAGGGCGACCCCTCGCTGGTCGGCCCGGCCATCGTGCCCGAGGGCCACTCGGGCACCGCGCCGTCGACGCCGCTGGAGAAGGGCGGCACGATCCGGCTCGGCGAGGACGGCCGCCCCGTGCTCGAGGATCTCAGCCCCACCGCCGCCGGCATGGCGGTCGGCGAGATCGACATCACGCGGGACCTCACGCCGCCGAAGAAGAACAAACTCGGCCTGATCATCGGCGTGGGCCTGGCCGTGGCCGGCGCCGCCGCGGCCGCCG
>CAINDO010000070.1 GCA_903847385.1 uncultured Myxococcales bacterium | reverse complement strand
GGCGCGGCGTCCGAGCGCAGGCGCGCGCTAAGGCCCGCGGACTCGGCGTGCGCCTGCGCGGGGGGCATGCCCGGGGGCAGGCCGGCGTGCACGATCAGGTGGTCGCCTGCGGCCAGAACAAACGGCCGCGCGCGCAGCCAGTCGATCATCACCGCGGCGTCCGGCGCGCCGAGGACGTCGTCCAGCGTGTCGCGCCGCTTGGGCTTGAACACCCCCAGCGCCCGCCCGATCAGGTGCAGGTCGTGGTTGCCCAGCACGGCCTGCGCGGCGGGCCCCAGGCCCATCACGAACCGCAGCACCTCGGCGTTCAGGGGGCCGCGGTTCACCAGGTCGCCGGCGAACAGGAGCCGGTCGCGCGCCGGGTCGAAGTCCAGGGCGGCGACGAGCGCGCGCAGCGTCTCGGCGCACCCCTGCACGTCCCCGACGACGTAGGTGGCCACGCGTTTCAGCCCGCCCGGTGGACGACGCCGGGGCGCGCGTCCGTGGCGTGCACCGCGGGCGCGCCCTCGACGACCACGCGGCCGCCGTTGATCACATGGGGGATGCCCACGGGGTACTGCCGCGGGTCGGCCCACGTGGACCGGTCGGCGATGCCCTCGGCGTCGAAGATCACGATGTTCGCGCGCTTGCCCGGCTCCAGCGTGCCCAGGTCCTTGAGACCGAAGGCCCGCGCCGGCACCGCGGCCATCTTGTTGATCGCCTGGGGCAGCGTGGTGATGCGGCGCTCGCGGGTGAGCCAGGCCAACATGCGGGCGAACGCGCCGTAGGTGCGCGGGTGGGGCTTACCGCCCAGCAGGCCGTCCGTGCAGCCGCCGACCCAGTCGCGCGCCCAGAAGCGGGCCACGACCTCGGCGTTCTGGTTGTGGCTGATCATGCCCACGCGCAGGTTCTCGTCGCGGAGCATGTCCAGCGTGAACTCCAGCGCGTCCTGACCGAGCGCGGCGGCCACGTCGCCGACGTCCCGGCCGACCCAGTCCGGGTGGCGGCCGCTGGGCAGGTCGCTGATCACCACGCCCTCGGCGCCGCTCCAGGCCCAGAAGTTCTCCCAGGCGTTCACGCCGTCGTGGAGCATCTCCTCGCGGATGCGGGCGCGCAGCGCGGCGTCCTTCAAACGCTCCACCGCGGCCGGGGCCCCGCCCTCGTGGACCCACGGGGGCAGGAGTGCGCCCATCATCGTGCTGCCGGCGGTGTAGGGGTACTGGTCGCCCGTGATGGTCAGGCCGTTCGCGCGGGCCTCCTCGATGGCGTCCAGCATGGCGTCCAGCTTGAGCCAGTTGCGCTTGCCGGCGACCTTGATGTGGCTGAAGTGCAGGGGGCAGCCCGTCTGGCGGCCCACCTCGAGGAACTCCTCGACGGCCTCCATCAGCTGGTCGCCTTCGCTGCGCAGGTGGGCCACCAGGGGCCGCCCGTAGCGGGCCAGAACCTCGCCGAGCGCCATCAGCTCCCGCGTGTCCGCGAAGCAGCACGGCGGGTAGATGAGGCCGGTGCTCGCGCCCACGGCGCCCTGCTGCATCGCCTCGGCCGTCACGGCCTGGAAGCGCTCCAGCTCGGCGTCCGTCATGTACCGGTTCTCGTCGCCGCAGACCTCGCGGCGCAGCTGCCCGTGGGGCACCAGGTAGCAGCAGTCCAGGCTGCGCGGGTGGCGATCCAGGCGGCCCAGGTAGTCCGCGACGGTGCGCCAGTCCCACACCAGATCGGGCGGATCGCCGTCCAGCCCGGCCAGAGCCTGCCGCACGCGGGCGATGTCCTGCGGCCGCACGGGCGCGGCGGACACGCCGTCCTGGCCAAAGACCTCGCAGCCCACGCCCTGCGCGGTTTTCATCAGCAGCGTGGGGTCGGCGAAGATGCCCAGATCGCTGTGGCAGTGGGCGTCGATGAAGGCCGGGGCCACCACCAGGCCGGTCACGTCCAGCGTCTGCGGGCCTTGCAGTTCGGGCGCGAGCGCCGCCACGCGGTCCCCCTGAATGCCCAGGTCCAGGCGCTCACCGGGACCACCCCGACCATCCACCACCATGCCGCCGCGCAGAACGAGATCGAACATCGGATACCTCCGCGCGGAGGCATAGCCCAAGGCGGGCCGAATGAAAACCGTTCGGGTTCGGGGTCAATACCGATGACAGTTGTCGCACTCGACCCAGTTGCCATAGCGGTACGGCGCCCCGAAGCGGACCTCCGTCTGCTGCAGGTGGCACGACACGTCCGCGCAGGTGTGCCGCTCGGCGTCCCACGACGCCGTCGCGAGATCCAGCGCGCGGCGATACGGCAGCGGCGTCACGCGGTCGAAGGCGACGTCCACCACGCCGTTCACGTGGCGGCGGTGGTCGGCGATGGGGATGTCCTGCAGGGTGATCACGTCGTTGGCGTCGCGCGCCCAGGCGGCGGCCTCGGTGACCGTGTCCACGTGGCAGGTGGCGCAGGGGAGCGGCGCGTAGCCGTGGTTGAAGAAGTGGAGATCCTCGGTGCCCTCGTCGTTGATGAAGGCGTGACTCTCGCCGGCGCCGCCGTCCGTGTCCGGGAAGACGCTGCGCGGTGGGTAGTCGTGGCAGGCGCCGCAGCCCCCGCCCGGCGCCCCCCAGACGGGGGCGGCGTAGGTCGGCGCGCGGGTCACCGGGTAGGGCGGGTACACGATGGGG
>CAINDO010000069.1 GCA_903847385.1 uncultured Myxococcales bacterium | reverse complement strand
CGGGCATCTCGATCTCCAACGGACCTGGCTCGATCACGATCAACGCGACCGCCGCCACCACCGCCGCCACCCTCGCCGGGCGAGCCGGGGCCGCGTCCCGCGCCGCCGGGCATGGCGCCGGGCCGCGGGTCCGTCGTACCCAGGGGCGCGCCGGGCTGACTGCCGCGCTCGGCCTTGAGCGAGAGCGAGATGCGGTTGCGGGCGCGGTCGATGCCGAGGACACGCGCGCTGACCGTCTGCCCCACCTTGATGACCTCGTTGGGGTCCTTGACGAAATGGTCGGCCAGCTCGCTCACGTGAATCAGGCCCTCCTGCTGGAGGCCGATGTTCACGAACGCGCCGAACTGCGTGATGTTCGAGACGATGCCGTTGAGCTTCATGCCCGGCCGCAGGTCGTCCACGCCCTTGATGAGCGGGTTGAGCGGCGCGGCGGGCACGCGGGGCGCCGCAACCGGGGCCTTGACCGCGGGGGTCGCAGGCGCCGCCGAGGCGATGAGCTTCGAGAGATCGTCGGGCTTGATGCCGGCGAGCGCGACGGACTGGACGTCCACCAGGGCCTTGCGCAGACGCGCCTCGTCCAGATCCTGCTGATACTCGGCGAGCCCGAGGCTGACCGGGTCCACCTGACTCCAGGTGCGCATCGGGCGGATGCAACGCCGCGCGAGCACCACCGCGTACTTGTCCTGCGGCGGCAGCTCCTCGGTCACGGACTCGGCGCCCTCTTTGATGGCCGTGGCCTTGACGCGGTACACGGGCTGGTCGGGACCGAAGCCGCCGGCGAGGCGGTTGAGGGTCTCCTGATCCTCGGCCTGGGCCGGGAGGATGATGCCGTCGACGGGGTGCTCGCCCAGGGCCTTCTCCACGGCGGCGACGGGGTTTTCGCCCGGCGAGACCTTGGCGTGGTGCACGACCTTGCCGTCGCGCCCCACGATGGCCACGGCGAGCTGGCCGCCCTTCTTGGGCACCCAGACGCCGGCGGCGAGGTTGACCTTCGGGCGGTTGGAGCACAGCAGGCCCAGATAGGCCTCGGACGCGCTCTGGACCGCGCGGAGCTCGGCCTCCTCGTCCTTGGCGGCCACCAGCGCGCCGGGCAGATCGGCCAGGATGAGCACCTGCGCAAGGGCGCGGTAATCGCGGCCGTTGGCGACCGCCTTGAGGTTCTCGTAGTGGACCTTGACCTGGTCGGCGAGGGACTCGACGGGCAGCTCGACCGTGACGTTCAGCGCCCCGGCCTTCCGCGCGCGGCGCAGGGCGAGCCAGCGGTGCGGCGGGATCTCGTTGAGCTTCTCGCGGCCGACGAGGTGCCCGAACTGGGCGCGGAGTTCGTCCGCTTCGGGGCCGGTCGCGGCGTCGGCCACCTGTACGGCGCCGTCGCGCTGGGCGATGGCCATGCAGGCGTTCCACACGGCCAGGGCCTCTTTGATGGCGTCGCGCCGGCGGTGCTCGGCGGTGGCGCCGGGGGGGGCCAGCGTGTCGGCGCGCTCGAGGACGGCGATCTCGTGGCGGGCGATGGTCTGGGCGAGCAGCGCCGTGGGGATGGCCGGCAGACCGGCCTCGCGGCGACGGGCGCCGAGGGACTCGAGGAACTGGGCGTGCTCGCGCAGGGCGTGCAGCGAGCGCCACACGATGAGCAGGTTGCGCGGCGTCAGGGACGCGTAGCTCGTGGGCCGGGCCTTGAGGAGCGCGGGGAGGTCGTCACCTCGGTCGAAGGCGTCCTCGAGCGCGTCGATTTCGACCGCATTGAGGGGGGTGTCGCCGAGAGCGCGGGTCCGCGCCAGGAAACGAGACAATCGCATGGGCCGTCCGACGATGTGTGTGCTGGGTGCCAGAGGGGCGGGCGGAAAAGGAGGCTCCGCCGGGATGTACGCCACGAAGAGATCCGAGAGGATTGTGCGAGTCTGCCAGAAGGTGCGGGTAGCGGCGAGTGGAAAACGAAGGGGTCAGACGCCGTAGAACTCCGCGATGGCGCGCACGACGCGGCCCTGGGCGCCGGCCGGAAGCTCCGGATAAACCGGCAGCGCCAGGACCTCGGCGCAGGCGCGCTCGGCGTGGGGGAAGTCGCCGGGACCGTGGCCCAGGCCGGCGAAACACGGCTGCAGGTGCAGCGGCCGGGGGTAATACACGGCGGTGCCGATGCCCCGCGCGCCCAGAAACGCCGCGAGCTCGTCGCGCCGCGGGACCCGGACGACGTACTGGTTGTACACGTGATACGCGCCCGGCAGGACCGCCGGGGTCGTCACCAGACCGCGCTCGACGAGGCCCGACTCGGCGAACAGCGCGTCGTATGCGGCCGCGTTCCGGCGCCGCCCCTCGGCCCAGGCATCCAGCAGCGGCAGCTTCACGGAGAGCACCGCGGCCTGCAGCGTGTCGAGGCGGAAGTTCCCGCCGACGATGTGGTGGAAGTACTTGGGTTTGCTGCCGTGGACCCGCAGGATCGCCAGCTTCTCGGCCAGGACCGGATCGTCCGTCAGCGTGGCCCCGCCATCGCCGAAGCCGCCCAGGTTCTTGCTGGGGAAGAAGCTCACGCAGGTCATGGCGCCGAAGCCCCCGGTCATGCGGCCGTCCAGCCGTGCGCCGAGGCTCTGGGCCGAGTCCTCGATGATCGGTGGCCGATCCGTCGCGGCCGCGAGACCGCGGATGTCGGCCATCTGCCCGAAGAGATGGACCGGGATGATCGCCTTGGTGTTGGGCGTGACCGCGGCCCGCAGGCCGGCCTCGGTGGCGTTGAAGGTCGCCGGATCGATGTCCGTGAAGACCGTCTTCGCGCCCAGGCGCGCGACCACACCCGCCGTGGCGAAGAAGCTGAAGGTCGTCGTCACGACCTCGTCGCCGGGGCCCACGTCCAGGGCCATCAGGGCCGCGAGCAAAGCGTCCGTGCCCGAGGACATGCCGATGGCCGACCGCACGCCGGCGTAGGCGGCCAACGCGCGCTCGAACTGCCCCACCTCGGGGCCCATGATCATCTCCTGCGCGTCCACGACCCGCGTCATGGCAGCCAGGGCGGCCTCGCGGTAGGTCGCGAGCTGCGCCTTGAGATCGAGCAGGGGGATGGGCGCGGCGTCCGCGTTCACGGGCCGGGGGGGGACGTCGTTCATCGACACAGGGCCTCCATCACGAGTTCGAAGCGGTCCTGCCCCCAGAAGACCTCCGGCGGGCGGGCGGGGGCGTCGAGCGCGTCGGCCCGCTCGACGACGAAGGTGGGCACGCCGCAGGCCCCGACGGCCCGCGCGGCGTCCGTGTTCGCGCGCAGCGCGGCCTTGGCGTCCGGGTCCGTGGCCGCGCGCTCCACGAGCGACGCGCCCGGGAAACCCGCGGCGTCGAGCACGGCCGCCAGCACGGCCGCATCCCCGATGTCGCGGTTCTCGGCCCAGGCGGCGCGATACAGGAGCGGCGTGGCCTCCGGCGCCAGGAGCGCGACACGCAGCGGCAGCACCGTGCGAATGGGGAACGTGTCCGGGAACCGGAACGGCACGCCCCACCACTCGGCCCAGTCGTGCAGGTCCCGGGCGAAGTAGCGGCGCCGCGCCTCGTTCATGGCCATCAGGGGCACGTCCGGCGTGCCGATGTCCCGGAAGAGCGCGCCCAGCAGAATCGGCCGCCAGAGCAGCTCGGCACCCGTGGGACCGAGGATGCGCTCTGCCTGGGTCGCCGCGAGGTACGCGAAGGGGCTGGCGAAGTCGTGGTAGAGCGTCACCCGTGCGCCCGCCGCAGCGCCGCTCGGGGGGGCGTATTCGGGCGCCGCGCCCGTGAGCGCGCGCTCCACCAGGTGCATGCGGTCCTGGCCCCAGAAGATGCGGTCCCCCACCCCGAAGGCGGGCACGCCGAACAGCCCCCGGGCGGCGGCCGCGGCGGTCTCGGCGAACAGCGCGTCGCGAACGGCCGGTGCGTCGATGACCTCGAGCGACAGGCCGTGCGCCGCCGCCAGGGCCCCCAGCACGGCGCGATCGGCGATGTCCCGGCCCTCGACCCAGTAGGCCCGATAGAGCGCGTGCGTCAGCGCCGGTCGGACCGACTCGGGGGCGGCGACGAGCAGACGCATCGCCTCGACGCTGCGGCGCGGGTGCGCCGCGGGCATCTCCAGCGGCACGCCGTACATCGCGGCGAACCGGCTCATGTCGGCGAGATTCAGCCGCGCCTTGGCCGGGCCCATCGCCGCGCCGGGGTTCTGGTCGGCCCCCACGTGGCGGAACAGACCCCCGAGGAGCACGGGCCTCCAATGAAGCGTCGCCCCGGTCTTCGCCGCGAGCGCCTCGATGCGGGTTGACGCGAGATAGGCGTAAGGGCAGACAACGTCGTAGTAGAATTCGAGGTCCATCGGCGCCGGATTGTGCCCGGCGGCACGTGCCCGCGCCAGCGCGACCCGGACGAAGAGGGAGACGAGATGCGGATTTTCTGTGGAGCTTTCAGCCGGACGCTGGGCGTCCTCACCGTCGCCGTGCTGCCCGCCTGCGGATCCGACGACGGCGGCGGGGGCGGCGGCGCCATCGCCTCCGACGCGGCCGTGACGGACGCGCGGCTCGCGGACGCCGCGGTGGAGGTCGACGCCGTCGCCGCCGACGCCGGGCTGGCCGACCTGGCGGCGGCCTACTGCCGCGATCTGGCGCGCGCCAAGTGCGAGTGGGCCTTCGGCTGCGCCGACCTGAGCCCCGCCGACCGCATCGCCGTGCTGGCCCTCCCGGGGGACGACGTCGAGGCCTGCGTCCGGGGCGCCTCGGGTGTCTGCGTGGCGGATGCCGCCGACCGCGCCGAGCGCGGCACGCTGACGCTCGACCCCGTCGAGATCGACGACTGCCTGCAGGGCGCGAGCCGGGCACCCTGCGTGGCCGCACCCGCCGCCGACTGGGTCTCCGACTGGCGCGAGAACATCTACGACCGCTGCCGCGGCGTGCTGGGCGGCACCGTCGAAGACGACGCCGCCTGCGTGAAGCCCAAGGACTGCGTCACGGCCGGCGCCATCTGCGCGGACGACGCCTGCCGCGAGCCCACCGTCGCCGACCTGCAGCTCGAGTGCGAGGCCACCGGCCGCTCCGAGGGCCTGCCCAACGCCGATCCGGCGTGTCCCGGGCGCTTCTGCATCAACGTCGGCCGGAACGACGCCGGCAAGAAGGGCATCTGCTCCGTGGATTGCAGCGAGACCCGCGGCGCCTGCCCGGCGGGCACGCAGTGCCTGCACATCTCGTCGGGCTCCACGCAGTACTTCTACTGCACGGTCCCCTGCGAGCGGGACGCGCAGTGCGACAACGGGTTCACCTGCGAGCCCGTCGACTCGGGCAACCCGGACGTCAAACACTGCTGGGCCAAGTAGGCCCCGCCTTTACACGGCGCCCGCGCCTCCCTACCCTGCGCGCCCATGCAGCGCGACCTCAGCTTCGACGTCGGCCCGGTGCGCATCTCGCCGGCCTGTGTGCTCGCCCCCATGGAGGGCATCACCGACCGCCCGTTCCGGTCGCTCATCCGCGGCCTGGGCGGCTGCGGCCTCACAGTGACGGAGTTCGTCAGCAGCGAGGCCATGAGCCGCCAGGTCGCCAAGGCCTGGAAGATGGCCGAGCTCTCGCCGGACGAGCACCCCGTCAGCATCCAGATCTACGGGCGCGACCCCGTCCGGATGGCCGAGTCGGCGAAGTACTGCCAGGACCTGGGCGCGGACATCGTGGACATGAACCTGGGGTGCCCGAGCAAGGCCGTGACGAGCGGCTGCGCGGGCTCCGCCCTGATGCGTGACCCCCCGCTCGCGCAGCGGATCTTCGCCGCGGTGCGGGCCGCCATCACCGTGCCCATGACGGTGAAGATGCGCCTGGGCTGGGATCGCGAGTGCCTGAACGCGCCCGAGGTGGCCCACATCGCGCAGGAAGAAGGCGCGTCCATGGTCACCGTGCACGGCCGCACCCGCGCCGACGCTTACAAGGGCGCCGCCGACTGGAAGGCCGTGGGCGAGGTCAAGGCCGCGCTGAAGATCCCCGTCCTGGTCAACGGCGACATCCTGACCGTCGACGACGCCGTGCGCGCGCTGGACGAGAGCGGCGCCGACGGCGTGATGGTCGGCCGCGGCACGATGCGCGACCCGTGGATCATGCGCTCCATCGCCGACCACTTCGCCGGCCGGCCCGCCTACGAGCCCACGCTCGACGAGCGGCGCACCGTGCTGCTGCACTACTTCGACATGATGACCGAGGCGAGCCCGATCAACCCGGACCGCTACGCGCTCGGCAAGATGAAGAAGGTGACGGGGTACTTCACGCGCGGGCTCCCGTACGGCGCGCGGCTGCGCGAGCTGGTCTATGCGGCGACGACGACCCAGGGCGCCTGCGAGGCCGTGACGCACTACTTCGAGCTGCTGCGCTCGCACAACCTGCGAGACGGCTTCTCCCGCGTGCACGACGATCCGGACCAACCTTTCCGCGTCGGCGACCCCCGGCGTCTCGATCGGGTCGCGCCGTGACGTCGCCGGCCGTCGTCCAGATCTGGCTGGAGGCCGCGCTCGTCGAGCACGGCGCCTTCGCCGGTACCGTGCACCTTCGGCGGCCGGACGACCTGCTGCACCTGATCGCGGCCGTGAACATCCCCGAGGGCGTGCAGGCCGCGGTGCGCACCGTGCCGCTGGGCAAGGGCATGGCCGGGCTGGCCTGGGCGCGGGGTGTGCCCGTGCAGACCTGCAACCTGCAGACGGACACCACCGGCGACGTCCGGCCGGGCGCGCGCGCCGTCGACGCCCAGGCCGCCGTGGCGCTGCCCGTGACGGGTGACGGGGGCGAGCTGCGCGCCGTGGTGGGGTTCGCCTTCCGCGACGAGCGCACGCTGGCCCCGGACGTCCTGGCGACCCTCGCCGCCCGCGCCGCGACGCTGCCTGTTTAAACCGACTATTCCGGTCGGAATTAAGGGATTGCCGACATTGCCCCGCGCGGCGGGGTCGTGGTAGCGTGCGCCGAATCTTCTCTCACGGGAGCCGACCCCCTTGGACCCCACGGATCGCATGGACTTCGATCGCGACCCCGGCGACCTCGCCGGCGACCCCGGCTACGCAGACCGGATGGACCACCTCGACCGCCTGGAGGCGCAGAGCGTCTACATCCTTCGCGAGGCCTACAAGAACTTCAAAAACCTCTGCATGCTCTGGTCCATCGGCAAGGACTCGACGGTCATGCTGTGGCTGGCGCGCAAGGCGTTCTTCGGGCACGTGCCCTTCCCGCTCGTGCACATCGACACGACCTTCAAGATCCCCAGCATGGTCGAGTACCGCGACCGCATGGCCCGCGAGTGGAACCTGACCATCGTCTTCGGCAAAAACGAAGAGGCGCTGGCCCAGGGCATGAACCACACGCGCGGACGCCTCGTGTGCTGCGCGGCGCTCAAGACCTCGGCGCTGAAGGCCACGCTGGACGGCACGGGCACGCGCTACCGCGTGATGGCCGATGGGAGCTACGTGCCCGACGCCAACCGCGAGCCGTACACGGGCGTGATCGTCGGCGCCCGCGGCGACGAAGAGGGCAGCCGCTCGAAGGAGCGCTACTTCTCCCCCCGCGGCGTGGACAACGACTGGAACCTGGACGACCAGCCGCCGGAGCTCTGGAACCAGTTCAAGACCGACTTCGCGCCGGGCACCCACATCCGCATCCACCCCATCCTGGACTGGAGCGAGGTGAACATCTGGGAGTACATCCAGCGCGAGAAGATCCCGATCATCGACCTGTACTTCGACCGCGGCGAGGGCCGGCGGTACCGCTCCATCGGTTGCGGCCCGTGCACGTCGTCCATCGCCTCCTGCGCCCGCAGCACGGAGGAGATCATCCACGAGCTGAAGAATACGAACGTGGCCGAGCGTTCGGGTCGCGCCCAGGACCAGGAGGACCCGCACGCGATGGAAAAACTCCGCCGCGACGGGTACATGTGAGCGCCCGATGAGCACCACCCACACCCCCACCGGGACCGGCGAGATCGCCGCCCGCGAGCAGATGAACATCGTGATCGTCGGCCACGTCGACCACGGCAAGTCCACGCTCGTCGGCCGCCTGCTGGCCGACACCGGCGCCATCGATCCGGCCAAGATCGAGAAGATCCGCCGCATCTGCGAGCAGCAGGGCAAACACTTCGAGTACTCGTTCCTGCTCGACGCGCTGGAGGCCGAGCAGGCACAGGGCATCACGATCGACGCCGCCCGCTGCTTCTTCAAGAGCGCCCGGCGCGACTACATCATCATCGACGCGCCCGGGCACATCGAGTTCCTCAAGAACATGATCACCGGCGCCGCCCGCGCCGAGGCCGCCGTGCTGCTCATCGACGCGGCCGAGGGCGTGCGCGAGAACAGCCGCCGCCACGGCTACCTGCTGAGCCTCCTGGGCATCAAGCAGATCGTCGTCGTGGTGAACAAGATGGACCGCGTGGACTTCGACGCCGGCGTCTTCGAGACGATCCGCGCCGAATACACGGCCTTCCTCGAGAAACTGAACGTGCGACCCGCGGCGTTCATCCCGGTCAGCGCGCTGGCCGGCGACTTCGTGGTCGAGCGCACGGCCCAGGCCCCCTGGTACGACGGCCCGACGGTCCTGCAGGCCGTGGACGCCTTCGACAAGGCGCCCCGCCCCGAGGCGCGCGCCCTGCGCATGCCCGTTCAGGACATCTACCGCTTCAACCGCCTGGGCGATACGCGGCGCATCATCGCCGGCCGCATCACCCAGGGCACGGTCCACGTCGGCGACGAGATCATGTTCCTGCCCGGGGGCAAGCGGACGCGGGTCGCCAGCATCGAGGCCTTCTCCGCGGGCACGCCCACGCAGGCCTTCGCCGGGCAGTCCACGGGCATCACGATGGCCGAGGAGATCTACGTCCAGCGCGGCGACGTCATGTGCACGCCGGCGGACCCGCCCCGCGTGTCGGATCGCCTGCGCGCGAACCTCTTCTGGCTCGGACGCCAGCCCCTGCGCCGCGGGCGCACCTACAAACTCAAGCTCTCGACTTACAGCGGCCTCTGCGAGCTCGAGCAGATCGTGGACGTGATCGACGCCTCGCAGCTCGCCCCCTCGGGCCACCGCGACCGCGTCGAGCGCCACGAGGTCGCCGAGGTCATCCTGCGCCTGCGCAAGCCCCTGGCCTGCGACCTCTCGCACGAGGCCGAGGACACCGCCCGCTTCGTGCTGGTGGACGCCTACGACCTGGCGGGTGGCGGCATCGTGCGCGACGTGCTGGACGCCTCCGGGGACGACGCCACGGCCCGCTGGACGGCCGAGGCCGGGTCCATCGACCGACCGCTGCGCGAGGCCAAGAACGGCCACCGCGCGCTGCTCGTGGTCATCCACGACGACATGGACCAGAACGGTCAGGCCCTGGCCGGCGCGCTCGAAGAGTCGCTGTGGAGCAGCAGCCACCAGGTCTTCCGCGTGGCCCTGGCCAAGGACGACCTGCATAAACTCGGCGGCGGTCAGCTCGAGATGAAGACCATCAGCTTCGCCCGCACGGCGGCGCTGCTGAACGCGGGCGAGATCGTGATCGCCACGGTGCCCTGGGCCGAGGAGTTCACGCACCACGAGGTCCTGCACGTCCCGGGCCTGGACTCCGTGCCGCGGTTCCAGGTGCGCTTCGCCATCGGCGGCGGCACCAGCGAGGCGGACGACTGGGTCCTCGACCCGGCGCAGGAGCCCCGCGCCCTGCACGACGACATCAAGCGCCGCCTGGGCGAGCACCTGCGCCGCGCCTGAGCGCGCCCGGCGTCAGGGCTCCGCCTTGGGCTCGGTCAGGTGGATCGCGGCCACCGTGTATTCGACCTGGCCGCCCGGAGTGGTGACGTTGATCACGTCGTCCACGCGTTTGTTCAAGAGCGCGCGCCCCACCGGCGACCGCCACGAGATGTGGCCGGCGCGGGCGTCCGTCTCGTCCTGACCGACGATGCACACGGCGCGCCGCTTGCCTTCCTCGTCCTCGATGACCACCCACGAGAGCAGGCCGACCTTCTCGGTCGTGCGCGGCGGCTCGATGATGACCATGTCCTCGAGCAGCTTGCCCAGGAACTGCAGGCGCTTGTCGATCTCGCGCAGTCGCTTCTTGCCGTAGATGTACTCGGCGTTCTCGCTGCGATCGCCCGCGGCGGCCGCGGCGGCGACCTGGTTGACCACGCGCGGGCGCTCGACCCGATAGAGCTGGTCGGCCTCGACCTGCATGGCCGAGGCCCCCCGCCGACTGATGAATCTCTGCTCGGTCATGGCATCGCCCCCCCGCCCCGCTTTGCGGGGTCTGCCCCCCCGAGGGGGCCCACTCGCTCACTGCGCTCGCTCATGGCATCGCCCCCCCGCCCCGCTTTGCGGGGTCTGCCCCCTCGGCCCGCGGGGCGCGCCAGGGCTCCATGAGCCAGGTCGTCCGCGGAATCCGCTCCGTCAACCACTGCGTCATCACCGGAAACAGCGCCGAGGGCGCCGCGACGCCCATGCGCAGGTCGTTGTGACCGAAACCGCGGGCCACGAGCAGGCTCTTGTCGGCGCTGCCCAGGTTGGCCACGCCGTGCGTGCGGATGACCGACGGCGGCGCGATGCGGTCGAGCTCCCCGGCCACCCAGAGCACCGGCGTGGTCACGCGATCGAGGTGATCGGCGTACACGTAGGGCGGCCGTTCGTCCTTCACCGTGTACTCGCGCGAGGTCTCGTGCCGGATCCAGTCGACGAACTGCCGCAGGACCGGCAGCGCGGCGTCGTCCAGCGTGCGCCGCGTCTCGGCCTCGACCAGCGCCGAGTTCATGTTGCGCGGGTTCCACAGCGTGTGCGCCAGCGCCTCGCTGATGGCGTGCCCGACCGCTCGGCTCGCCAGATCGGGCACCACGCCCGTGGGCCCGGGCAGCCGGGCGGCATCGTTGACCCACTCGGCCACGCCGCGGGTCGGAAACCGGTGCAGCGGCAGGGTGTCCAGCAGGTGCAGAACCGCCGTGCGCCCCACCACGTGCTGGAGCAGCTCGTTGTACTCGAAGTACTGGCGCTTCATCAGCGCCCGGATCCCCAGGCGCGAGTGCCAGTAGAGCTTGGGCGGCGTGCCGACCATCGCCACGCCGGCCAGGGCGTCGTTGCGGTGCGCGGCCAGCTCCGGCGAGGCCACGACCCGACGCTCGGCGTCGTACTCGCAGCCCTGCAGGTGAATGTATGCGGCGATGCCGCCCATGCTGTGCCCGACGACGAAGGGCCGCCGCCCCGTGGCGCGCGACACTCGGTTCACGAAGGCCGGCACGTCCAGGATGCCGTAATCGTCGACGCGGGAAGGTCGGCCGCCCAGACCGCTCCGATGCGGCGGCCGGCCATGCCCGCGGAAGTTGCCCAGCCACACGTCGAAGCCGGCCTCGAAGAGGTGCGCCGCCAGGCTGTGCCCGGGCACGGCGACATCCCACCCCTCGAGGTTCTGCGCGAGCCCGTGCAGCAGCAGGACCGGCGGCGCGCCGGCGCGCACATATCGCCGCATGCCGAGGAGCACGCCGTCACTGGTCGGGGCACGCTCGTTCGCCGGGCTCGGGACATCGGGTCGATTCACGGGCCCATTGTGCAAGCCTTCGCCCGGGGTTCAAGCGGCATCGGTCCGCGCCGGTCGATCCCACCCGCGTCCGGGACTCCGGAATGCACGGAGTTTGGGATTGCGGGGACGAATGATGCACCATGCGCGCAATGCTGCGCCGTGTCCTGATACTGCTCGCCGTTCTCGTGGCCCTCGGCGCGGGGGCCGTGCTCCTCCGCGGGCCCGTCGTCCGCCACTTCGTGCACAAGGCGATGGACCGCGCGTCCGTGCGGCTCGGCCAGCCCATCGCCGCCGAGAGCATCGAGCCCGAGGGCGTCGGCGGCGTGCGTTTCCAGGGCATCCGGGTGGGTGACCCGGCGCGGCCGATCTTCACCGCGGCCCTGATCGACGCCTGGGCGCCGCCCCGCGACCTGGTCCACGGCCGCCGACTGCCCAGCCGGATCTTCGTTCGCGACTTCGCCGTGGAGGTCGCCGGGGACGGCACGCCCGAAGGCCTGGTGGAGGCGCTCAAGGCACTGCGCCCGGCCCCGACCGCCGAGGAGACGCCCCCCGATCCCGAGGCGCCGGTCTTCCCGCGGCCGCGGGTGCTCCTGCGTGGCGGCCGGTTCGTGGACCGCGGCGGTGTGGTGGTCGCCGAGGCGCTGGACGGTCAGATCGCCCCCGATGGCCGCGTGACCCTGACCTTCGCGCTGCAACGGCCCTCCCCGGCCCGCTGCTCGCTGTCGGGCACCGCCGAGCGCGTGGACGTTCAGTGCGAGCAGCCCGTCGCCATCCCCCTGCGCAAGGGCATCGCGATCGAAATCCCGCAGGTCACCTGGCAGCGCGGCCCCGACGCCTACGCGGAGATCCGGGGCGCGCACCTGCGCGGCGAGGGCCTTCCGGCGGTCGTGGAGCCCATGCTCGACGGCCTCGGCTTCGAGGCGCGCCTCGGCTTTCAGAAGGGCCCGGACGAGTCCCGCCCCCTCCGCGCCGCGCTGACCTTTCCGGCGGGCGGGCGCATCGAGGCCACGGGCACCGTGAGCCCCAAGGCCGCCTCGCTGCGCACCGAGGTCACCGACCTCGACCTGACGCCCGTGAGCGCGTCGCTGGCCGGGCAGTGTTCGGCCCGCGTCGGGCTGACGGTCGATCTGGTGGGCCGGCGCGCCGACCTCGAGGGGGACGTGCAGCTCACCAACCTGCTCGTCGAGCACCCGGCCATCGCCGACGACAAGGTCGGCCCCTACAGCCTGGGCATCCAGGGGCGCATCAGCGTCGAGCAGCTCGCCGAGGCGGCGCCCCCTGCCCCGCCGCCCTCCGCGCCGGCGTCCGCCCCTGCGGGCGCGCCCGCGGACCCGGCGCTGGCCGGCCCGGAGAACGAGGCCCGCCCGCCGCGCATCCGCCTGTCGCTCTCCGAGGGCTTCGTGCACCTCGGCGAGGTGGACGTGCGCGTGGACGCCCTGCTCGAGGCCGACAACGCCCTGCGCAAGGCCGTGGCGCACGTGGACACCGGTCGCCTGGACGGCTCGAAGATCGTGACGGCGTTCCCGCCGGGCCTGCTGCCGCACCTGCAGCCGCTCCGCGCCACGGGGACCGGCCGCCTGGGCTTCGACATGAACATCGACATGGACCAGCCGGAGAAGACGGACCTGCAGGTGACCGCGGACTTCAAGGAGCTGGAGATCACGCGGCTCAACCCGGCCATCGACTTCGAGCTGCTGCGCAAGACGTTCGAGACCCACTTCGAGATGCCGGACGGTGAGGTCCTGGTCAACGTGACCGGCCCGGAGAGCGAGCGTTGGACGCCGCTGGACAAGGTCGCGCCGCTGGTGCCCCTGGCCATCGTGGCGCAGGAGGACGGCGGCTTCTGGAATCACAAGGGCATCAGCCTGCTGCACCTGCGGGGCTCGCTGCAGGCCAACGTCGAGAAGCGTCGCTTCGCCCGCGGCGGGTCGACGCTGACGATGCAGCTCGCGCGCAACATCTTCCTGAATCGCCACAAGACGCTCTCGCGAAAGCTCGAGGAGGTCATCGTGGCCTGGCAGCTCGAGCAGACCTTCACGAAACAGGAGCTCATTGAGCTCTATCTGAACGTCGTCGAGTTCGGCCCCAAGCTCTTCGGCATCGGCGACGCGTCGACCTACTACTTCGCCAAGCAGCCCGCAGAGCTGACCCCCGTCGAGGTCGCGTTCCTCGTCCGCCTGCTGCCGAACCCGCGCAAGTTCCACGAGCAGTTCGAGAAGGGCGAGGTGAAGGACTACTACGGCGCCTCGATGATGCGCCTGCTGGCCCTGCTGGTGGACCGCGGCCTGCTCGACCGCGCGTCGCTCGACGCCGCGGATCCGCGCTCGCTCTTCGTTCGCCCGCCCTGAGCCGCCCCGGCGCTCAGATGCCTTCGGGGAACAGCCAGTCCGTCGGCGCCTTGGGGCGCGACTCGGCCCCCTGACGCCGCAGCAAGGGGGCCAGTCGGTCCACCTGCTCGAAGGGCACGGACAGGCGCCCCTCCAGCGTCGCGCCGTCCGTGCGCAGCGTCCAGGTGATCGGGGTCGTCGGCGCGGCAGCGTCCAGCGGCGCCGCCGGCGCGATCATGCGGACGAGCGTGGCGAGATCCGCGGCGGCGACCATCAGCAGTCCGTCCTGACGCCCCGCCGTGCTCTCGACCAGGGCGGGGTGCTCGGCGAGCCCGGCGGAGAGCCGCCCGGTCAGCACGCCCTCGAGCATGGCCCGCGGCGCGGAGCCCGCAGCGGCGTGCAGCCACGGCGAAACATGCGTGAAGTCGGCGGGCATGAAGCGCCCCTGCCCCTCCAGCCGGTTCACCGGGGCGGCGCCGATCCGGTAGACCCCGGCGCCCGTGCCGGGCGGCTCGGCGTCCGGCACGCGGGCGGTCAGGAACAGACTCGGCGCCTGCATGCCCGGGGGCGTCTGCAGCGACCAGACGAACTCGGCCTGAACGCGCTCCAGCAGGGGCCGCAGCGATTCGATCGCGTCCCCGGAGGCGAGCGCGTCGTCGGGCGCGTCCAGCAGGCCGGCGAGCAGGGCCAGCGCGGGCGAAGGGTCACCGCCCGGGGCGTCGACCAGGCCGCCGATCCGGCGTGCGTCCCCGGCGATGACCAGCGGCGCGGCGGCGGGCAGGTGGTCGAAGAGCGCCGCGGAGATGCCCGTCGTGTCGGCGACCGTCGCGGCCAGCGGCGTCCCGGCGCGCGGCTGGAGACGCAACGCCAGCGCCAGGGTCTCCGGGCGGAAATCCAGCGTGACCTCGACCGCCGAGACCTCGCCGAGGCGGCTGCGACCGGTCGGTGGCGAGGCGTCGGCATCCAGCGGCGCGAGCATCGCCGGGGCGACGCGGAGGACGAAGTCGTCGCGACCGGCCGTGCCGGGTGTCCGCGAGGTCAGCCACGCACGCTGCGATTCGGCCCAGACCGGATCGTCCGTGAAAGCGACGCGATCGCTCGTCAGCCGCGCGGTCATCACCTTCAGGCCGCGCCACATGCGCATCGACCAGCCGGGCGGCGACTCGCCCGTGGCACCGCTCTCCGTCCGCACGCCGATCGTCACGAGCCAATGCCATGCCCCGTCGGGGGTTCGCCGGGCGGCGCAGGCGAAAGGCGCGTCCAGATCGATCGCCGGCTCGAGCTGCGACACGATGAGCAGCGCCATCGCGCGCAGATCCGGCACCGGCCGCACGCGCCGCACGAGCGCGGTCAACGCCCCCAGGCCGGCCGCGAGATCCGGGCTGTCGACCGTGAGCGCGACGTCGGCGGGCAAGGGCTCCGGGGTGGCGACCCGTGCCGTCGATGCAGGTCCACCGCACGCGGCGCCGAGGAGACCGACGAGCGTCAGCGCGGCGACGCGGCGCTTCAGAACGTGCCCTTCGTCTTCTGGACCACCTGGCCGATCTTCTGCATCTGCTCGACGGGCAGGTCGATGACCATCTGCAGCGCGCCGGCCTCGGTGCCCAGCGACAGGCCGATGCCCGTCGTCGACTCGATGCCCGCGAGCATCGGGGCCACCGGGTTCATGCCGCCGAGCCGCACGCGGCGGGCGAGCTCGATGGGCGACAGGTACAGGATCGCGATGGGGTTGGGCGCGGCCTGCTTGAGCGCCCGCGCCGGGCCCGGGGCCGCGCGCAGCCCACCCTTGAGCGAACCGCCGAGCATCGCCTCGACCGTGGGGCGGGCGTCCGTCCCGATGGCCAGCACGCCGACGTCCTTGCCGATCGCCACGTGCTGCGTGAGCAGCTCCGTCAAGCCGTCGCGCATGGCGGCGAGCTGCGGGTTGGTGTCGCCGATCTTGGTGGTGAAGACGCCGACGGGCACGTCCCCGACCATGTAGGCCGCGGCCTTCATGTCGACCTCGAGGCCGACCTTCTTGTAGTACTCGATGGCGCCGGGCTCCAGGTAGACGGACGAGAGCTTCGTCTGCGCCTTGCGGGCCTTCTCGGAGTCGGTGACGCCGAAGATCGAGCTGAGCGAGAGGCCGTCGCCCTTCAGGGGCGCGTGGGCGGCGAGGGCGAACTCGCCGCTCATCACCGAGAGGGCGTCGACCATGGCCTGGTCGTATTCGGCCTTCTTGGCCGGATCGGCCTTGAGCATCGCGCCGACCGTCATCGCCGCGACCTTCTCGCTGATCGCCTGCAGCTTCGCCGGCGCGACGTCCATCCAGAGGAAGAAGGGCGCGTCGGCGGGCAGGCGGTCGAGCAGCGCGCCCGAGCTCGTGCCCTTGAGCGACGCGAAGGTCTTCTGCAGCTCGGTGTTCGCCCGCGGCGAGAACGAGACCTGCGCCCGCAGACCGTCCGCCGGCGTGTCGAGCAGGATGCGCACGTCGTCGAGTTCGCGCGTCCAGCGCCCGACGCCGTCGGTGAACGCGTCGATCATCCACGCCTGCCGGTCGGCGCCGGGGATCGTCGACACGGCGGCCCGCGCGTTCTTCTTCACCTCGGCCAGCGCGGCGTCCAGATCGGTGCCGTAGATCGCCGCCAGGTTGCGCAGCGCGATGATCACGCCGGCGGCGCGGTCGATGTCCGCCATCGCCAGGCGCTCCAGGAAGTCCCGGTACCGCGGGTAGATGGTCTTGTCGCGCGTGACGACGACCGTATCGAGGATGAAGTTGACGTAGATGGCCTGGCTGGAGCCGGGGAACCGCAGATAGGAGTAGGCGTTGCCCTCGTCCCCCGTCTTCTTGTCGTCCGGCAGGGCGGCGATGAAGGCGTCCTTGCTGGTGGCCCCCAAGAGGAGCGCCACGGGCTCCGCCGCGTGCAGCTTGGGGTTGAGCACCGCGAAGCGCATGCTCCGCTTCAGGTCGACGACCTTCTCGTCCTTCAGATTGAGCTCGGCCTTGATGGCCAGCCCGAACTGCGCCTCGAGCGGCGGCACGGGCAGGCCGGCCGTCGTGGCCAGGCCCGAGAGCGCGCCGAGCAGCGTGTTCAGGGGTGCGGTGCCGCCATACGCCAGGACGTCCGCCGGGGCCTGGATGCCCTCGAGCGGCGCCGAAAGCAGGGTGACCTTGGCCGGGAGTCCGGCCGCTTCACCGCCGGGCTCCTTGTCCTTCGAGCAGCTCCCACAGCCGGAGAGGCCGCCGGTCAGGGCCAGACACAGGCCCAGGGCGGCCACCGAGGTTCGACGCCACGAAATCTTGCGCATCCACCGCACTCCAGGCCGTTGCCGAGGTGGCGCGGACGTTACGGAGGGCTCCCCCCGGTGTCAACACGCGTGCCGTCGCCCCTTGACACTGCGCGCGCAACGCTGCTAGTGCCTACGCGCTTTCGGGACCGCGCCACGCGTATGGTCCGCGAACCACTTGTCAAATTTGCCACCCCAGCAAAGGAGCCGTCGTGGCCTCCCACAAGCCGCTTGCCATCTTGATCGCCCTGTGCGCCGCCGGCCCGGCCGCCGCGCAGATTCGACCTTACAGTGTCGAGGTCACTCCCCAGGTCGGTCTCTGGGAGGGTGACGCCGTCCTGGAGAACGGGCCGACGTTCGGGGCGAGCCTCGGGTTCAACGTGAACCAGATCTTCGGCATCGAGGCGAACTACGCCATGGTGCTGAGCACGCTGGACCCGAACACGACGTCCCTCACCGGCACCTCCAAGAAGGCCAAGGAGGACAAGTCGATCCACCAGTTCGGCCTGAACGGCGTGCTGCACCTCGCCGACGGTCCCCTGGTCCCCTACCTCACCGCCGGCGCCGGCTTCGTCTCCGTGGACGAGACCGAGTTCGCGCACAACATCGGCGTCGGCGCGAAGTACTTCGTGACCGACCTGATCGGCGTGCGCCTCGACTTCCGCGGCTGGTTCAGCCCGGATGCCCCCGCCCAGGACGAGTACGCCCACTTCGCCGCGATGCTCGGCGCCGACTTCCAGTTCGGCGGCGACAACGACATCGACGACGACGGCATCCTCAACCGCGACGACAAGTGCAGCAGCGTCGCCGAGGACCGGGACGGCTTCAAGGACGACGACGGCTGCCCCGAGAAGGACAACGACGAGGACGGCGTCGCCGACGAGTCCGACAAGTGCCCGATGCAGGCCGAGGACAAGGACGGCGACCGCGACGACGACGGCTGCCCGGACCTCGACGACGACGGCGACGGCATCGAGAACGACGCCGACAAGTGCCCGAAGGAGGCCGAGGACAAGGACGGCTTCGAGGACACCGACGGCTGCCCCGATGCCGACAACGACAAGGACGGCGTGCTCGACGCCGAGGACAAGTGCGCCGACAGCGTCGAGGACAAGGACGGCTTCGAGGACACCGACGGCTGCGCCGACCTGGACAACGACAAGGACGGCATCCCCGACGCCAGCGACAAGTGCCCCGGCGAGGCCGAGGTGGTCAACGGCGTCGACGACACGGACGGCTGCCCGGACCAGGGCCTCGTGAAGCTCTCGGACAAGAAGATCGAGATCCTCGAGAAGGTCTACTTCGTCGCCAGCAAGGACGCGATCGAGGAGAAGAGCAACGTGCTCCTCAGCCAGATCGCGTCGGTCCTGAAGTCCAAGCCCGGCATCAAGAAGATCGAGATCCAGGGCTACACGGACAACAGCGGCAACGCGAAGAAGAACACGATCCTCTCGCAGAAGCGCTCCGAGGCCGTGAAGAAGTTCCTCGTGGACGCCGGCATCGAGGCCGGTCGCCTCGAGGCCAAGGGCTACGGCGACGCCAACCCCATCGCCGACAACAAGACGAAGGAAGGTCGCGAGACCAACCGCCGCGTCGAGTTCACCATCCTCGAGCAGCAGTGAGCGCCGGGCCCGCCTGACGGGCCCGCGTTCGTTCCCCGCCCCCGCCCCTCGCCCGCTCGCCCGCCCTCAAACACGACTCACTGCAGCGCCGGGGCCCCGTCCACCAGCGCCGCCTTCTTCTCCAGGTTCGCGTCCTTCTCGACCTTCAGCGAGTACTCCACCCGCTTGCCGGTCGCCGCGTCCAGCAGCACCAGCACGTGGTCGCCGCTGGGCACCTTCACCTTGCGCAGCGGCGTCTCGCCGAGCTCCTGGTTGCCCAGGTAGACCATCAGCTTCGGCGCCCCGGACACGGACAACGTGCCGTACGTCTTCACCGGCTCGGCCAGGCGCAGGTAGACCGTGTAGTAGGCCAGCTTCACGTCCAGATCCCGCTCCACCGTCCCGTAGCCGGGCAGCTCGGCTCGAAGCCGCAACCCGGCGTCCATCAGGCGATTCAGCTTCAGCGGGTAGTTGCCGGTCTTGCCCAGCGGCTTCTTGCCGCCCTCGACGTACGCGTCGTAGACGGTCGCGCCGAGCGGGATGGACTCGACGTTGATCACCGCCGACGTGTGCGGGCCGGTGTCGGCGATCAGGTTCACCCCGATCGCCCGCTCCTCGTCCTTCTGAAGCGTGAACATCACACCGTGGGGGTGGAAGCCCTCCTTTTCGATGCGCATGGTCAGCTCGCTGCCGGCGCCGACCTTCTCCAGCGTGGCCGGGGTGACGCCGACCTCGGCGCCGTTGATCCAGACCTTCGCGCCGGGGGGGGACGACTCGACGAGGAGCTTGCCCAGGTCGGGGCGCCCCTTCTTGAGGTCGGCCTTCACGTCCGTACCCGACGGCGTCACGTCGACGCGCGTCTCCCAAGGCAGGTAGCCCGCGAGCAGCACCCGCACGGTGCTCTTCTGGTCCGCGAAGCTCTGAATCGACGCCGGCGTCGTCGAGTTCAGCATGTTGCCGTTGACCACGACCCGAGCCCCGGGCGGATCGCTCTCGATGCGCAGAATGCCCAGGCGCGGCGCCGCCGGTGGCGGTTCCGGGGGGGCGTCCGGCGATTGCGAGCCGAGGACCGTCTGGGCCGCGGGCAGCGCGGCGGCGATGCTCGTCGGCGTGCGGCGGGCGTTCATGCGCACGCCGTCTTCGACGAACATGTACTGGATGCCGAACAGGATCGTCACGACGAGCAGCAGGAACAGCAGGCCCGTCATGTACCGACGCGGCTGGCGAACCTGAATGTCCCGCTCGTCGACCTCGGAGATGGCGAAGGTCTGCGCGCGGGGCGCGGGTGGGCCCACCACCGGGGCCGGGGCGCGAGGCGCCGGGGCGGGCGCAGGGGCCGGGGCGG
>CAINDO010000068.1 GCA_903847385.1 uncultured Myxococcales bacterium | reverse complement strand
GGGCGTGACCGAGGCCGGCGCGTGGCGCGTCACGCCCCCCGGCGGCGCCGCGCCGACGCTCGCCTCGCCGGACGCATGCGCGCCCGCGCCGGAGCTGGTCCGCACGGGCGCCGGTGAGCCCGGCGTGGTCAGCAACTTCGGCGCGTTCCGCATCGACACGGGTGCGCTCGCCTGGACCGCCCCCGCGGGACCGCCCCGCGTCGAGGCCGGCGACGACCTGCGCCTGGTCTGGGGCACCCCCGCCGGCGAGGTCGCGCTGACCTTCATGGCCTACGACGGCGGCGGCCTGCGGCTGGGCCTCTCGCTGCCGAACCCGCAAGATCCGGACCAGCAGGGCGCCGAGCTCTCCGCCGCCTGCGGGGCGGACGAGGGCTTCTTCGGCCTGGGCACCCAGGTCATCGGCCTGGACCTGCGCGGCCGCACCTACCCGCTCTGGACGCAGGAGCAGGGCATCGGCAAGCCGGACAACGGCCAGGGGTTCCCCGTCAGCAACGCCCCCGAGGCCGCCTACGCGCCCATGGGCGTGTGGCACTCGTCGGCGGGCTTCACGGCGCTCATCGGCACGGACACCTTCGCCGAGCTGGACCTGTGCAAAACGAGCGCGGACCGCTGGCGCCTGCGGACGTTCGGGGAAGCCCCCTCGTTCGTGCTCCTGCCCGGCGCCACGCCGGCGGACCGGCTGCAGGCGCTGGGCGAGCTCGTCGGGCGCCCGACGATGCCGCCGCCCTGGGTCTTCGCCCCCTGGAACGACGCCGTGGGCGGCCCCGCGCGCCTCGCCGAGGTGGCCGACCGCCTGCGCGCCGAGGGTGTCCCCTCGTCGGCCATCTGGTCCGAGGACTGGATCGGCGGCGAGCAGACCGCCAACGGGTTCCGCTTGAGTTACGCCTGGGAGTGGGATCCGGCGCGCTATCCCGACCTGCCCGCGGACATCCGGCGCCTGCACGACCGCGGCTTCGCCTTCCTGGCCTACTTCAACTCCTTCGTGCCCGAGCCCACGCGCATGTGGACGGAGGGCGTGGAGGGCGGCTTCCTGGTGAAGCGCGAGAACGGTCAGGTCTACGACTTCGTGGACCCGGGCTTCCGCAAGGCCGGCCTCGCCGACCTGACCAACCCCGACGCGGTCGATTGGATGGTGGCGTACCAGCGCCGCGCCGTCGCCGAGCTGGGCATCGACGGCTGGATGGCCGACTTCGCCGAGTGGCTGCCCTGGGACGCGCAGATGGCCTCGGGCGAGCCCGGGTACCTGGCCCACAACCGCTACCCGCTGGACTGGCAGCGCGCCAACCGTCGCAGCCTCGCCGAGGGCCGCCCCGAGGCGCCGGACAACACCGTCTACTTCGCGCGGTCGGGCTGGGCGTCCGTGAACGGCAGCACCGCGGCCGTCGCGCCCGCTCTGTGGGCCGGCGACCAGAACACCGACTGGGACCGGGACGACGGCCTGCCCTCGGTCATCCCCATCAGCGTGCACGCGGGCCTCGCCGGCGTGTCCATGTTCGGCAGCGACATCGCCGGCTACACCAGCGTCCTGAACCCGAACACGGACAAGGAGCTGTTCTTCCGCTGGGCGACGCTGGGCGCGTTCCACCCGCTCATGCGCACGCACCACGGCAGCGACGAGTGCGGCAACTGGTCCTTCGACCGGGACCCCGACACGCTCGCCCACTACCGCCGCTACGCCACGCTCCACACGCTGCTGTACCCCTACTTCCACGCGCGGATGGCCGAGTCCGTCGCGCGCGGCGTGCCCGTCCTGCGCCACCCCTACCTGGTCGCCCCGGACGCGCCGGCCCTCTGGCGAGAGAACACGGACGTCTTCTTCGTGGGCGACGCCCTTTTCGTGGCCCCCATCGTGGAGCGCGGCGCGACGAGCCGCACGGCCCGCCTGCCCGGCGCCGGGTGGTGGCCCCTGCTGGGCGCCGCCCCCCTGCCCGCCGCCGGGAACGACACCTACACGCTCGAGGCCGCCGCCACGGAGATCCCCGTCTTCGTGCGGCCCGGCACCGCGCTGCCCCTGCTGCCGAGCGCGCCGGCGACCTTCTACGGCGCGGTGGAGCCCGGCGTGAGCACGCTCGCGGACGTCGAGGGCCGCTTCGTCGTCGCGCTCTACCCCGACGCCGCGGGCGCCGCCGCCGGGGACGGAGTCACAGCCACCGGCCTGCCCCCGGACGCTGCGCCCGACTGGACCCTGGCCACGCAGGACGGCGCGCCTTTGCCCGACTGCGCGGACGCAGGGTCCGACGCGAGCTGCGCCGACGCGACCGGCGTCACCCTGCGCGGCCTGGGCGGCACCGTGGAGGTCGCCGGGGCCACGCTGAGCGTCTCGAGCGAGAACCCGGGCGAGTGGCGCTTCGCCTACGCCGGCGCGGCCTTCGGGGCCTGGGCCGAGCCCACGCCCGTGGGTGACCTGCACGCCATGGTGCCGCCGCCGTGTGAGGTGGCCCCGTAGGGCGGGCGCGTCATTCCGTAGGCGGGACCGCAGCGTCCGTCGGCGCGGCGGCATCACTCGGCGCAGCCGCGTCCATCGGCACGCCCGGGGACGGCGGCGGCGTCCGCACCACCCGGATGCCCACGCTCGACAGACCATCGAGCGCCCCGGAGACCGGGACGAGTCGGGCGGGCATGTCCTCGGGCCGGGTCTGATACGCCCCGCCGATGCACACGTGTTCGGCCGCGCCGGGCGCGTCGGCGAGCCACTCGGCCACGTTGCCCACCAGGTCGCAGATCCCTTGGGGCGAGCGCCCGGCCTCGAGCAGGCAGACCGGACCCGCGAACGGTCCGAGCGTGTTGCCGCAATCCCGCATGCGGGCGTGTTCGCAGTCGAGCGGGGCGTCCCCCCAGGGCCAGCGGGACCCGGGGAGGCCGGCCGCCCGCTGCCACTCGTCCAGCCGGGGGAGCCGCCCGCCGACGAACGCGGCGAACGCGGCGGCGTCCTGCCAGGAGATCCCCTGCGCCGCGTGGCCCGGCTCCACCGGCTCCGCGGCGCTTCGATCGCACCACCCCGCGCTCTGGCACGCGGCGTACTGGTCGGTCGTGATCTCCGTCTCGGACATCTCGAAGGGCTCGGCCCCGTCGAACCGGACCCAGCGCATCTGCTCGGCGAGCGCACGACCGGCCGATGTGCGCAGGTCGCGCACCACACACTCGCCCGTCACCCTGCTCTGGCCCGCGCCGGGCGGACACTCCGCGGCGCCGATCCGCGCAGGGAGACAACGAAACAGGTGCTCACAGGGCGCGCGACTGCACACCAGCGGCGCGCACCGCGGCGCCCCCGGGCGAAGGCCGCAAACCCGCGGGCAGCCCTCGACCTCCGCGGGGCAGGGCACGCAGGCGCCGACCTCAGGCGCACACGCGGGTCGGGCGGACTGGACGCAGTCGGTGTCCGTACGACACGCGCCCGGCGGTCCAGGAACGGGCGCGCAGATGGGTCCGGCGTCCGGCGACTCGGGCTCGGCCGGTCCGGCGTCCGGCGACCCGGGCGGCGGGTCGAACCCGCACCGACCGGCGACACAGTATTGCAGCGGACCGAAGAAGGATTCGTCCGGAGAGTAGCAGTCGGCATCGATACTGCAGGGTCCACACGACGAGCCCAGGCACGCGGGCCGGTCCTCGGGGCAGTCCAGACCGGACGCGCACTCCACGCACCGCGCGTATTCGCACACGGGCGTCTCGGACGGACACTGCCAGCTCTCGTGACAGACACCGGGCGGGTCGCAGGCCCCGGCGACGCAGGTCTCGGCGCTCTCGCAGTCTGCGGAAGTCTCACACCCGAACCAGGGGCCAGAGCACCCGACCTTGGTGTCCAGACACGCCGACCACAGCACCTGCGCGAGCCCGAGCCCGACCCAGGCGAACATCCGTCGGCGGCCGTGAAAGCGTCTGAACACGCCCCCAGCCTAGCCCAAGTCGCCGGGCGAAATCTCTGCCACCTCGGGCGGCGCACGCCACGACCGCCGGCGGGTCACAGCGACATTTTCACGAGTTTCAACTCGACATGGACCTCGATGATCTTGGCGACCCTCTCGCTGACCATCGAGGGGATCGGGATCTCGTGGTCGGCGCACGCCACTTTGAAGTCGGACTCGGCCGTCACTGCGCCGGCGGCGTTTACAGTGGCCTTGGCCGTGGCCTTCAGCGGTCGAGTCACCCCGTGAATCCGGAGTTCACCTTCGACCGTGACGGGGTAGGTGCCCGGCGTGGCGGCCTGGTCCGCGGTCAGACCACTCAACGTACCCTCGAAGCTCGCGCTCGTGTACTTGAGGCTCTCGAGGTCGTTCTCGTTGAAAGTCGACTCCATATGCTTGTCCGCGAAGCGGAAATACGTGATCGGCGCTGAGACCCGCAACTTCCCCGTCTTGGAGTCCCAGATGGCCCTGAGGGACTTGTTGTCGGCGCTGAAGTCCATGCGGAGAGCGTGAGAGACGAACCGGATCAGGCCGGTCCGATCCCCGTAGGTGTGCGCGAGGCTGGGCGCGGGCAGCAGCGCGGTGGCGAGGATCAGGCACAACAGGCGTTTCGTCTTGATTGGGCTCTCTGGGTTCGGGTTCAGGGGACGACACCGACGATCCGACTTCTCGTGAGTGTGCGGCCGTCAGGTGAAGGGGATGCCGCACTGTGCCGAGGACACCCGGGTCAATCGACCGCAGGGGCAATCCATCACTTTGATGGGGCCCGCCATCACTCTGACACGCCGCAGCCACGTCCGGCGGGGCCACGGCGCCGTTGGCGCGTTTCATGCTCCCCGGCGACCCATGAATCGCATCGCGTCCATCACATGTCTGGTCGCGGGCCTGCTCCTCGGGCTCGTCGGCGTCTCTGCGGGTGTCTGGCTCTGGGTGCTCGGGGGGGAGGCGCGCCCGAGCGTGGCGGCGTGGGCCGAGCGCGCGCGCACCATGGACCCGGACGTCGGCACGCTCTATGCGCGCAGCACCGGGGCGCTGAACGCCGGGCGCCGCATCATGCGGGACCTGCCCGCGCTGGTGGAGCAGACCGGCACCGTGATCCACGAGGCCGAGCGCATGGTCGCCGACGCCGTCGTCCTGGGTGGGCTGGCCGCCTCGACGCTGCGCGGCATCGGCAAGTCGCTCGGCCGCCTGCTGAGCCCGGATCTGGACACCGAAGGCACGGCGAAACGCATCGAGGGCGCCATCACCGGGCTGGGTCGCCTCATGCCGGCGGTGAGGTCGCTCCAGAAACGCCTGGAGGAGCTCGCCGCCAACGGCGCGCCCATGTCGACCGCGCTCGAGGCCGTGGGCAACGCGCTACCCGCCCCCGACGACCAGCCCTTCGCCGCGCTCGACGCGTTCCGTCGCTCCGGCCGCGCGCTCGAAGCGTTCGACCGCGCCCGCGCCGCCCTCGCGGGTCTGTTCCTGGCGTTCGGCGTGCTCTCGTTCGTCGCGGCGTTCGCCCATTTGAACGGCGCCCGCGCCCCACGGGCGGGCGCATCGGGGTAGACTCTCCCCCCGTGACCGCGACCCGACCCAGAGGTGTCCTCTTCCTCGCGCTGGCGGCGCTCCTCGTCGCGGTGCTCGGCTCGTCGTGGCCGGCCGCGGCCCGCGCGGAGACACCGGCGCCGCAAGTCCGTTCCGTGCGCTGGGAGGGCCCCGAGGGCCCCAACCGCGCCCGGCTCTCGGCCATCGCCGCGGAGCTCGTCCACCGCCCCTACGACCGCGACGAGACCGCCGACGTGGTCCGCCGCCTCGAGGCCCTGCCGGGCCTGGGCGGGGTGCAGGTCGAGCGCGTCGCCGAGCCGGCCACGCCGGACGCGGTGGAGCTCGTCTTCCACTTCGACGCCCACCCGCGGCGCCTCGCTCGCCTGGACTTCGCCTGGGGCGACGCCCCCGTCGAGGACGCCCGAAGCTGGGAGTTCCACGGGCGCATCGAGTCCGCGACGGAGGGCTTCCAGCTCGTGACCGGCGAGCCCTATCACCCCTTTCTGCGCGACCTCGACCTGGACACGGTGCGGGCCTACTACATCGCGCGGGGTTTTCGAGACGTCCGCCTGAACGCCGTCGAGACCGGCGCGGAGGCTCCCGAGACACAGCCGGGCAGCGCCGGTCTGCTCGACCTGACGATCCGGATCGACACGGGACGACAGTATGTCGCCGACCAGGTCACCCTCACGGGCGGCACCTTCGACGAGGGGGCGACCGAGTCCCTGCTCTCGGCGCTGCGGACGCAGCCCGACGAGCCCCTCTCCGTCGCGGATCTCGCGGCCGATCGGGCCCGGCTCGCGCTCGCCCAGTGCCGCCTCGGCCACCCCACCGCGCGGGTCGCGCTCCGCGAAGGGGCCCCCACGGACACGGTCGAGGGCGAGCGGCGGGTGCCCATCGAGTTCACCCTCGACGCGGGTCCGTTCGTGCGCACGGGGCGGGTCCAGGTCGTCGGCCGCTACGTCCCCTGGTCCCTCGTCCGCCGACTGCCGCTCCTGGAGGGCGACCTCTTCTGCCCGCGCCTCGTCGAGGACGCGCGAGACCAGGTCCGCGGGTTCCTGCGCGACCGCGGGTTCCCCGATCCGGTCGTCAGCGTGTCCACGCGACGCCGCCTGAACCCCGGCGGCGACCGCACGACGGCCGTGACCTTCGTCATCGAGAGTGTCGGCGACGTCCGGATCGAGCGCATCTGGTTGCGCGGCCACCGGGTGACCCGCGAGGACATCGTCCGGCAACACTTCGCCGTCGCGGAGGGGCAGCTCTACCAACAGTCGGCGGTGGACACGAGCATCCAGGCGCTTCGCCGCAGCGGTCTGTTCAAGAGTGTCGAGGTCCGCATCCTGCCGGGCACCCGGTCCGGGCAGGTCCACCTCGTCTTCGACCTCGTGGAGCAGGGCCCCGTGAGCGTGAACGTGGGCCGTCAGCAGCTCATCCTGCGCAACGTGGACGTGGCCCACTGGCCGGGCGACTACGAACAGTTCGAGCAGGGCCGCGCGTTCCGCGGGGGCGGCCAGGTGATCGATGTGTTCGCCCAGCCGGACCGCAAGGGCATCGAGTGGACCAACGAGTACTTCAATCGTTTCCTCGTCGCCGAGGTCAACTTCAACCGGCGCCTCGATGACACCAACGCGTTCGAGGAGACCTGGTACACCATCGGGCTCGGCCTGGGACCGAAGGCGTTCGAGGGCCGCGCGGCCATCGTGCCCTTCACGGAGCTGGAGTGGACACGCTCGGAGCAGGCCGGGGGAGAGAACGTGCCCGTGCTGGACGGCGACGCCCTCACCGTCGCCGGCGGGTTGAAACTCCGGCTCGACCTCAACCGGCGCGACGACGAGCGCATCCCCTACCTCGGCTTCGATGGCGACGTTCGCGGCCGCGCGGGCACGGCGCTGATGGGCGAGTCGTTCAAGTTCACCGACTACCTGGCCCAGGCGCGCGTCCACCTGCCGCTCTGGCTCACGCGCCGGGGGCAGCACTTCGTCCTGCGGCTCCGGGCCAACGTGCGGCAGGTCTTCGCCGACGAGTCGGGCAAGCTGCAGGCGCATCAGCGTTTCTTCCCGCAGGCCCGGGGTTACGGCGCGCACGCGATGGCCGTGACTTTCCCCCTGGCGGACAACCAGACGCTGAAGGTCGGCGGCCTGCACGCCGCGGAGGCGAGCGCCGAGGTTCGCCTGCCGATGCCCTGGGGCCGCCGCAACGCCTTCTCGCCCTTCGTCGACGCCGCCACGGTGGGCGACGAGACCCGCGCGCTCGCCCGCGACCCCCGGTTCGCGTTCGGCCTGGCGTATGCGTTCAGTCTGTTCCGCGAGCGGGTCGAGGGGGTCGTCTGGGGGGCCTACGCCGCCCACGCCGACGCGCTCCCGACCTACGCCGGCGCCAACCTCGGCGGGAACTTCTGAGGGCCGTCGCCGCTCAGAACAGCGTGTACGAGAACCGGAGCTGCAGGTCGTGCTCGGTCTGCAACGGGTCGCCGACGTTGAGCACCGGGTTGCGCACCAGGATGAACCGGTAGTTCAGCGACGCGAAGCTGGCGAGTCGCAAGCTCGCTTGATTGCGCCAGGTGAACAGCAGCGACTGCCCATCGTTGAACGGCTCCAGGCCGTCGAACTCGGTGCTCAGGGTGACCCAGCGCGTCACGCGGGCGAGGCCGAGCGCCGTGCCCTCGATGCCTTCGCTGTGGCCGGAGTCGAGCGGGGTCAGGCGGTCCGGCCCCGTGTCGTTGCGCTCGTACTGGCGCAGGCCCCGCGCGAAGAGCTGGCGCGCGCCGAAGCCCACGCGCAGGTCCAGCTCGGCGTCCCGCGAGCGCAGCACCTGAAAGTTGCCGCCGACGCCCTGCTTGAGCTCCACGGGGGAGAACGAGCCGGCGAAGCGGACGCGGTCGACCCCGCTCAGCGTCTCCGTGACGACGCCGGCGTCGTTCAGGATCTCGACGTCTCGCGGCGCGTCGAACTCCTGGTCCCGGGGGAGGAGTTTGGTCTCCGTGGCGACCCGAACGTACGGCCCGAACCAGGGCAGCAGCCGGTAGATGTAGATGGTGTGCAGGAAGAGCCGGTCGGTGATGTTCTGAAAGTGGTCCGTGTCCCGGCGCCGGCTCTGACCCTCCTCGACCTCGAGCCGCGTGATCCAGACGTGGGGCTCCACGTCGAGCTGCGCGGCCACGTCCAGGAAGAGATCGCCCACCAGCGACCAGCCGTCCGGCGCCCCCGTGAGCGTGCTGCGGTTGAACGACAGATCGCCGCCGATGATGCCCCGAAACGTCCACTGCCGGTCGGCCTTCGAGGTCTCCGGGTCCTCGGGGTCGACCTCGCCGGCGCCGAGGAACTGCGACGTGTCCGGATCCTGCACCAGCGAGAAGCGGGTGAACTCGCCGGGCAGGAGCCGCACCGTCGCGAAGTTCGTGCGGTCGCGATAGGTCCCGCCGGACTGGATGATCTTGTACAGACCGGGCGCGACGACCCAGATCTTGAGCCGCTCGCCGAGCAGCTCGTCCGCGCCGAAGCCCGGGCCGAGGACCTCGCGCGTGTCCGCGCGGAGCAGTTCGTAGGTGCCCCGGAACGGGACGAACTGCGGGTCGACCACGTTGACCTCGAGCGCCGCCCAGTTCGGCGGCACGATGGTCGTCCGGCCCGGGACGACCCGCACGGCGACGGCCATCTGTTGCTCGTAGGCCCCGCTGCCGAGGCGGACCTGGTAGTCGCCCGGCGAGACCACCAGGCGCCGATTCAGGGGGCCCTCGGCGACCAGCGTCTGCCCCTGATACAGGGCCGCGAGCGGCGCGCGGTCCTTGAGGCGCGCCAGCCCCGCGGCGGGCAGGAAGACCGCCCCGAAGCCGGGCGGGACGATGGACAGATCGGTCAGGAGGCGGGGATCGTCGTCGAATTCCGTGGCGGGATCGGGCGTGACGATGCCCGGCGCCGCGGCGGGTGCCCGCGTGGCGGCGGCTTCGGGCACGGCCGCAAGCGGCGCGGGCACCTCGGACTGCCCGTGCACGCGACAACGGATGGGCGCCGTCGCCGCCCCCGCCGGATACAGGGCGCAGGTGGCCCGGCAGGTGTCCAGATTGCCCAGGAACACGTCCGGGCAGGACACCTCCATGGCCGCGCAGTAGGGCTCGCAGGCGTCGACCGGAGGTGGCGCAGGCTCGGACGCCGGGGCCGGCGCAGGCTCGGACGCAGGGGCCGGGGCAGACTCGGACGCAGGCTCGGACGCAGGGGCCGGCTCGGACGCAGGGACTCCCTGGGCGAAGACCGCGACCGGCAGCGACCCGAGAGAGAGCGTGAGCGCCCGAAGGACCGAAGGGAACATCCGCGTCATGGGAGAGCTTGTGCGGCACCGGCGCACCGACGTCAACGGCGCCGGACGAAGTGCCGGCCACCTCGGCCGGGCACCCGACGCCGCACGGATCGCTTACACTCGGTGGTCTGGCCACCCTCGGCCGCAGGAGGTGCTCGACCTTGCCGACCGTGTCCGGAAGACCCGCGTCGCTCGTCGCCGCGCTCGGCCTCGTCGCCGGGTGCACGGGCACGCCCGCCACGGGGCACACGGCGGACGCCGCGCGCACCGCCGACGCCGCGCGCACCGCCGACGCCGCGCGCACCGCCGACGTCCAG
>CAINDO010000067.1 GCA_903847385.1 uncultured Myxococcales bacterium | reverse complement strand
GCGGCGGCGGGCGTGGCGGCGCTGGGCAGCGGCGGCGCGGCCTCGGGGGTGGCGGCGCCCCGCGGCCCGGCGACGAGGGCCGGTGGCAGGTGCTCGACCTCGATGAAACCGCCGGGCGTGTGTTGGGCGACGGCCTGCGTGAGGACCTGAACCAGGTCGCGCACGTTGCCGGGCCAGTCGTACGCGAACAGATACCGGGCGGTCTCGCGGCGCAGGCGAGGCAGGGGGGCGTCGCGGCCGACCAGCCGCGCGAGGGTCGAGGCCAGCAACAGCCCGAGGTCCTCGAGCCGCGCCCGCAGCGGCGGCAGCACGATGGTCATCGCCCCCAGGCGTGCGCGCAGGTCGGCCCGGAAGCCGCCGCGCTCCACCTCGCGGTCGAGGTCGCGGTGTGTCGCCGAGATGAGGCGAAAGTCCACCTTGACCGGCCGATCGGCGCCCACCGGCACGACCTCGCCCGTCTCCAGGGCCCGCAGAAACGTCGCCTGCAAGGCCTGCGGGAGCTCGCCGATCTCGTCCAGGAAGAGCGTGCCCCGATCCGCCGACCGGATCCAGCCGAGGCGCTCCGTGCCCGAGCCGGTGAAGGCGCCCTTCTTGTGGCCGAAGAGCTCGGCCTCGACCAGGCTGGCGGGGATGGCCGCGCAGTTCACCGCGATGAGGTCCGTGCTGCGACCCGAGAGCAGGTGCAGCGCGCGCGCGACGACCTCCTTGCCCGTGCCCGTCTCGCCCAGGACCAGCACGGGCACCGTGGTTCCGGCCACCCGCACGAGGCGCCGGTACTGGACCGCC
Source organism: uncultured Myxococcales bacterium (assembly GCA_903847385.1). Taxonomy (GTDB): domain Bacteria; phylum Myxococcota_A; class Bradymonadia; order UBA7976; family UBA1532; genus CAINDO01. The sequence continues at coordinate 14,109 of CAINDO010000067.1, read as the reverse complement.
AGCGGGTCGTGGAAGGTGGCCCAGGCCGGCGCGGCCGCCTGCGCGACGGCGTCCAGCGTGTCGATCGGGGCGCGGGGGTCGATGGCTACGGCGTCTCGGAAGAGGCAGAAGGTCTGACCGAACTCCACGACGTCTCCGTCCCGCAGCCGGGCGCGCTCCACGCGCTGACCGTTGACGAAGGTGCCGTTCTTGGAGCCCGTGTCCTCGAGGGTGAAGCCGCCGCCGGGGCCCTCTCGGGTGAGCGTGGCGTGGCGGGTGGACACGAGGGCGTCGGGAAACTGGAGGGCGAGACCCCCGCGGTCGGCCTCGCGCAGGCGGGCGGTCTGCCGGGCGACGCCGCGGCCGACGCGGACGAAGTCCGTGTGGGCGAGGAGGTGGCGCGAGGAGGGGAGGTTGGGGGCGTCGGCCTGAAGCAGGACCACGAGCTGAGGGCCGGGAAACGCGTCGACCGCCGAGCCGGGGGTCGGCGTGGCGGTCAACGTGACATCGACATCGGACGGAGCCGGCGGTTTCATGCCGGCAGTGATAGCCGCTCGGGCGTCTGCGGTAAAGTTGCCCGGCGGGTCACCGATTCAGGCGCAGCACGCCGTTGGCGCGGATGTAGTTGTTGCTCTGCTCCATCTCGAAGCCGTGGACCGGGTCGAGCTCGAGGATGCTGACACCCGTGACCGTGTTCAGGCCGCGGGGGGCGTTGAGGCCGCAGGTGATCCCGATGGGGAACGCCACGGTCTGCTTGCCGCGCGCCGGCAGGACGCCGGTGATGGACGCCGCCGGGGCGGTGACGCCGCAGTTGGCCGGCAGACCCTCGAGGAGCGCCGTCGCGGTGAAGGTCTCCGGGTAGTTGCGCAGGTTCTTCACGTCGTAGGTGACCGTGGCGACACCGCTGCCCGCCGCGAGGCTGATGATGGTGCGGGACACGGTCATGCGCTGGGCCGCGAGGTCGTGGGTCGGCGTCAGGTCGCAGGCATCGCCCTCGCCGTCTGCGTCCCCATCGAGCTGGTCGACGTTCGGCCGGGTCGGGCAGTTGTCGTGTTCGTCCATCACGCCGTCGAGGTCACCGTCGTCACAGGCGTCGCCGATGCCGTCGGCGTCGCGGTCGCCCTGGCTGGGGTCGTAGGTGTCCGGGCAGACGTCGCAGGCGTCGCCGACGCCGTCACCATCGATGTCGGCCTGCGCGTCGTTGGCGACGTTGGGGCAGTTGTCCAGGTCGCAGGTCACCGCGTCACCGTCCATCTCGTCCTCGGCCGTGCACAGCCGCAGCTCGGCGTCCACACCCCACTGACACTCGAACGCGTAGGCGTAGGTCTCGTGCTGGGCGATGGAGAGGCCGAGCGCGAAGCGGCCCTCGGCGGTCTGGAGCGTCACGAGGCCCGCCGCGTTCAGCGGGATGCGGACGGGCATCCAGGTGCCGGAAACGATGGCGGCGCTGCCGAAGAGCTCGCCGTCGGCCAGGTCCTCGAAGAGACCGTAGGCGGGCGACCCCAGGATGGCCGCCGTCGGGTCCGTCGTCACGTCGGCGACGTTCAGGCCGACGTAGCCGTCGCTCTGGCCCCAGTAGCTCCAGGACTCGTGGGTGCAGCCCGGGGGCAGCACCAGGGTGGCCGAGGTGACCTGGGCGGCGACGCCGGCGGGCACCGGGAAGCTCACGACCGCGCGGGACTCGGAGTAGCCGGCGTCGAGCGACGTGGCGAACTGGCCCGCGTTGACCTCGCCCGAGGCGTAGACCGTGGCGGCGTCCGGCTGGCCCGGAACGAGGCTCTGGTCCGAGGTGCGCAGGACGACGGCGGCCTGGGCCGAGCCGCTGGTCAGTGTGGCGAGGAGGGCGAGGTGCAGGGTGGACTTCTTCATGACGATTCTCCTTTGGGAACAGTGACTTGGGTTTGTTCTGCCGTTCGTGGCTGCCGAGGGGTATTTCAAGGGGCGTGCCAACGTCTCCGGGCGCCGCCGACCCCGGAAAACGACCGGATGACCCCGTTTTCGGGCTGCGTCACACCCCCGAGGACGTGACACAGGCCGTCACTCGGGCTGTCACGTGACGTCACCGAAAATGGGGAGTCTCGGGGGACACCTGCGCTTCACCCGCGGCCTGGGTCGTGGTATGCCTCGCAGTCACCATCAACACTCGACCGTTGGGGGTCGGAGGGGAGGTCGCCGTGCGTGTCCTTGTCAGGCTCGTCTTCTGTTGTGCAGTCTTTGGGGTGTCGTCTGCGGCCGCCATCACGCCGCCCGCACCGCCACAACCGCCGGCGAACGCCGCCGGTCGGCCGCCAGAGCGCCCGGTGCCCGTGCGGCCGCCCCCGCCCGCCGGTCCGGCCGATCCGGCCGGCGGTGGCGGGAACCCCAACCGCCCCCCGCTCGAAGAGAACGACGCCATTGCGGCGCCGGTGACGAACGAGAAGCAGGTCTCGACCGGGCCGATGGGTCACGGTCTGGGCTTCGAGATCTGGTCGAAGCGGAGCACCGACGCCGGCTCCCGGTTGCTCGGTCGTTTCGTCGTCACGGGGACGACCGCCGCCACGGCCCAGGGCATGAAGGCGTCACATGAACACTTCTTCTGGTTCGACGCGGCCGATGCCTGGAATCGTTCGCGGTCGATCTTCCTGAAGCAGGTCTCGACCGACGTGCGCGCGGAGACGCCCCCGCCGCAGACCCGGGCCTCCAACGTCTACAAGAACGACGTCGGCTGCAACGGCACGTCGAAGGCCGCGCCCACGACCGGCCAGTGGAAGGTGATCACGGGGGGGACCAACCCGGCGACCTTGATTCAGACGCCCAGCTCCCTCTTCGGCTACTGGCGTTCGTCCGAGCGCTGCCAAGCCATCGCCCCCGGGCCGGACGGCTGGATCGACCTCGTGCCGGTGGCCGAGACCTTCACGGCGAAGTCCTGGGGCACGCCGCCGCGCTGAGCCCGGCGGTACCCACCGACCAGCACAGCCTCAGGCCCGTGGTCGGATATCGGTGTCCGGGCCAGCCGACGAAACGCTCGGCGGCTCGACCCAGGTGGGGCGATGCGTTCCAGGCGCCGCCGCGCACCGCGCGGTAGCGGCCGTCGTCGGCCGCCGGACGCGTGATCACCAGCCGATCGTCGTCGAAGGGGCCGCCGTCCGTCTCCCACACGTTGAGACACCAGTCGCGCACGTTGCCGGCGAGCCCGAAGACCCCGTAGGCGCTGCGGTCCTTCGGGCAGGCGTCCACGGAGACCGGCAGGGGGCCCGCCGGGTGAGACACGGCGCTGCGGAACCAGGTCGGCTCGGCGAAGTCTCCCCACGGGAAGAGGCGCGCGTCCGACGCCCGGGCGGCCTTCTCGCGTTCGACCTCGTGCAGGAGCCGCCACGGTCGACCCGTCCGCGCGGCGACCCAATCGGCGAAGTCCATGGCCGCCAGCCAGGTCAGGTCGAGCGCGGGGTATCGCCCCAGGTGGGCCAGGTGCGCCGGGAGGCGGCGGCGCCCCTCGCGATCCTTGGGCAGCGGCGTGGTCGGGTTGTCGCCGACCACCAGCGGTGGCAGTCGGGGGGCATGGGCGTCGGCCACGTCGGCGCGGCCTTCGGCCGTCAGGGCGTCGAGCCACTCGATGATCTCGGCGAGTGTCACCGGGTGGCGGCGCACGACAAAGGGTGGGACCTCGACGACTCGGCGCGGCAGCGGCTCGGCCGTGTGCGGATCGCCCCCGTAGATGAAGGGACCGCCGGGCACCAGGACGTCGTCCGGGCCGAGGGCGTCCGCGGGGAGGAGCTCGAGCGGAGCCGCCTCGGCGCCCCAGCTCAGCTCCCCTTGGCGTTCGGCGAGCAGGGGCAGCCGCAGCGGCGCGCAGCCCGGGGCCGTCACCGTGACCAGGTGGCGCCCGCGGGGCAGGGGGGCGCCGACGAGCGGCGTATTGCCCAGGGGCCGCGCCTCGCCGGCCTCGAGCCGCCGGTCGACCAGCGTCAGGGGGGCGCTCGACACCTGCGCGCCGGCCGGCGAGGTCGTGAGCGTGAGTCGGGCGCCGGCATCGAGCCACGCGGTGTGGGCGGCGGAACCGGCGGCCCGCAGGAGCGCTTCGGCCTCGGCCGCCGCCGGTGCGTCCGCGAGCTGCTCGGCGGCGACGAGGCGGTCGCGGTAGCCGTCGGCCAGCATCTCCCGCGCCTGGGCCAGGTCCGGGGCCAGCGCGAGGGCCTGACGCAGCGCCTGTTCGATCTCGACCGTGTCGACGCGAAGTCGTCGCTCCAGCGCTCCGGCCATGTCCTCCAGTTGCCAGTAAGGGCGCTTCTCCGCGTCGGTGGCGCGGGGGCCCAGGCGCTCAAGACCGGCCTGGGCACCTTGGCGCAACGCGCTCGCCCGCTCGCGGCGGGCCGCCTGGTCGCTGGCATGCGACCGGGCGGTCGCCAGATGACTCAGCGCCGCGGTCCGCCGCAGGGCGCCGTCGAGCCAGGACTCCACCGCCCGGGCCAGGGCGCCGGCGTCCGCGGGCCGCGCGGCGGGCTCGCTGGCCATCGCACCGGTGGCGATGTCCCAGAGCGCGGGCTCGGGGTGGAGCGGGCTGTCCGCCGGCGCGTGCCCGATGCGCCCCGGTGGCCCGCCGGCGAGCACGTGCCAGAGCACCGCGCCGAGCGCGTAGACGTCGCTGCGCCGATCGACGGCCTCCAGGCGGCCGGCCGCCTGCTCCGGAGGCATATAGGCCGGGGTGCCCATGATCGCGCCGTAGTGGGTCTCGGTCTTCGGGGAGACGAGCGCGATGCCCTCCGCGCCGCCGTTCTGGCCGACCTCGGCGGCGTCGAGGGCCTTGGCGAGCCCCCAGTCCATCACGAAGACCTCGCCGAAGCGGCCCACCATCACGTTGGCGGGCTTGAGGTCGCGGTGGATGATGCCGCGCTCGTGGGCATGGGCCATGACCTGACAGATCACCAGAAAGTGGGTCATCAGGTGGTGCAGGACGGACGATGCGGGGCGCTCCCCCGCGTGGGTCTGCCGATGGCCTTCGGTGATCTCCGCCCCGAAGGTCCGGCCCTCGACGATGGGCATCGTGTACCAGAACCGGCCGTCGGCGAACGTGCCGGCGTCGATGACACACAGCACGCCGGGGTGGCGGAGCTGGGCGGTGAGTTCGGCCTCCGTCCGCAGCCTCAAGAACGCCTCTGCGTTCTCGGCCAGGGCCGGCAGCAGGGTCTTCAGCGCGACCTCGCGGCCGAGACGCGTGTCGCGCGCGCGCCAGACCTCACCCATGCCGCCGTGCGCCAGCGGCTCCAGGAGGGTGAACCGGGCAGAGGTCGGCTGCAGCGCGGCCGAGGGGAGGTCGGGCCGGGTGACGTCCAGCTCCGAGACGCTCAGGGTGCGGTCCGCGGTGGCGTTCTCGGGGGCCGTCGGCGGGCCGGCCTGGGGGGGCGTCTCGTCGTCCATGTCTTCGCGATCGGGTCGGAGCAGAGGGGGGGCCACGGGCCGACGCCGCCCCGGCCTACTCGATGACGAGCGCGGCCTCGGACATCACGGCCACGGGGCCTGCGGACTGGGCGTCCGGGGCGGCGTCCACCTGGGGCGCCTGGCCGCGCAGCACGCTGTTGCCCTCGAAGAGCGAACGCTGGTCGATGCCCGCCGGGGTGGTCCAGTCACGCTCGTCGAACTGGCCGCTCTGGCCGTAGGCGGCCAGGGCGTTGGCGTAGCAGACCTTGTGCACGTCCTCGGCGCTGATGCCGCGGGCGAGCATGAGCCGGCCCGTCTTGGGCACGGCCAGGGGGTCGCTCTTGCCCCAGTCGGCGCTGGAGTCGATGAAGATGCGCTCGGTGCCGAAGCGCCGCACGACCTCGACCATGCGCTCGCTGCCCATCTTCGTCTGCGGGTAGAGCGTGAAGGCCGCCCAGAAGCCGCGGTCGAGCGTCTCGCGCACGGTCTCCTCGGAGTTGTGGTCGATCACGACCTTCGAGGGGTCCAGGCCGTGCTCCAGGCACACGTCCATCGACCGGCTGGTGCCGCGCGTCTTGTCGCGGTGCGGCGTGTGGATCATCACCAGCATGTCGAGCGACTTGGCCAGCTCGAGCTGCGCGCGGAAGGCCTTGTCCTCGGCGGCCGTCTGCTCGTCGTAGCCGATCTCGCCGATGGCCACGACGCCCTCTTTGGTGGCGAAGCGGGGCAGGATGTCCAGCACGGCCTCGGCCAGGGCCTCGTTGTTGGCCTCCTTGGAGTTCAGGCCCATGGTGCAGTAGTGCTTGATGCCGAACTGGCTCGCGCGGAAGCGCTCCCAGCCGACGAGCGTCGACAGATAGTCGATGTAGCTCTCGACGCTGGTGCGGGGCTGCCCGAGCCAGAACGCCGGCTCGATGACGGCCACCACGCCCGCGGCCGCCATGGCCTCGTAGTCGTCCGTGGTGCGCGCGTTCATGTGGATGTGCGGATCGATGAACTTCATGGCGGGGCTCCGGGGCAGCATTTCAGGTCGAGACGGGAAAACGGGCGAAGAGGGCGGGCCAGCTCAGCGCGCCGCGCGCGAGCTCGTCCCGGACCTGATCGGACGCGCGAGCGACGAGTTCGGTCGCGGCGGGCACGCGGCTCGTCGCGGCGGCGAGCGTGGCCGAGCGCGTCGTCGCCGGATCGTCGGACGCCACGGCGCGGGCGAGGGCCGAGAGCGCGCGCTCGTCCGGCTCGGGGCCGACGCAGCGCCACAATTCCCAGGCCACGGGGCGGCTGGCGGCCCACCGCTCGAACGCGTAGTCGGCCATCATGCGGGCGAGGGCGCGGTTGTGGCGCGTGTCCAGGCCCACGATGGGGTGCAGGGTGGTGCCCACGAAGAGCGCCTTCAGGCACATCTGGTTCCACGCCGTCTCGTCGAAGTGTTCGGCGGGGTAGGGGTTGCGGTGCGCGATGGCCTCGAAGACGAGGCGAATGGCGGTGCGACAGCCGTCCGTGGCGCGCCACAGGTGGCGCTCCGGCGCGGGGTACAGCGGCAGGCCGCGGTAGAAGGCCACCTGCTCGCCCACGTCCGCCGTGCGCCAGAGGCGCTCGAACGCGGCCAGGAAAGGCTCGCCGTGCGCGCTCGCGGTGAGCAGCAGCGCCAGTCGGGCGGCCTGATCCACGGTGAGGCCGGTCGGATCCCAGCCCGGGCGGGCGGCCGTCGCCGCGGCCGTGTCCTCGGGGGTCAGCGCGAGCGGCGCCTTGCCGAGCTTGCGGGCGACCAGGCCGACCCCCACGAAGAGGTCGCGCTCCGTGTGCTCGCCGGCGAGGCGCGCGCGCGTGTCGGTGAACCAGGCGGCGCCGGCGGCGTCGACGGCCCGCGCGACCCAGGCATTCAACAGTTCGAGGGGTGTGGACACGGTGATCTCACGTGCGGATTCGATGGGCAATTTGCGCCGAAACGGGGGGCATTGCGCAATTTAAGAGCGCACGAGCCTCACATCTCGCCGTTCGAACCCGTCGGCAGCGGGTAGACTGGCGGCATGGACTCAGGTGCAAACGACCCGATCGGGGCCCGCATCGCCGCGCTCGCCGCCCGGTTTCCGCAGCTCGACCCGGCCCGATGCGCGCTGTTCGACGAGCCCGTGGCCGACCGCCCCGGCGAGACGACACCCGTGCTCCTCGCGGAGTTCCACGGCACGCGCGTGGACGACCAGCGCGCCCTGCGCCGCGCCGTGGAGGCCGCCCTCGCCGAGAGCGGCCCGCCCGCGGCGGTGGAGATCGTGCGCGCCGGATGGCTCCCGCTGACACCCCGCGGCGAGATCGCCCGGGACGAGCTCGCCGCCCGTCACGCGGCGGCCGCGCAGGCCCGACGCCGGGCGAGCCTCGAGGTGGGCGGCTTCGCGGCGCTGGACGCCGCCGAGCAGGACACCTTCGCCTACTTCGGCACGGGCGCCCGGATCCGCACGCCCTGCGAGATCACCCACCCGAGCTGCATCACCGTGGGGAACTGGGTCAGCCTGGGGCGCTACGGCAAGATCGTGATGCTGCCCGGGCGGGTGTTCGCCGGCACGACCGGTCGCCTGGCGCGGCTCCACTACCCGGAGCTCGCCGCGGGGTACGACTTCTCCGGTCAGGAGGAGGGGCGGCCGGCGGACCTCGTCTTCGGCGACGGCACCTCGCTCGGGGACCGCTACTTCATCATCTGCACGCAGTCGATCGAGTTCGGGCACCACGTGATGACCGCCTCGGACCTCTTCGTCTCCGACTGTCATCACACCTTCGAGGGGGTGGAGCTGCCCCCGATCCTGCTGCCGCCCACGAAGGGGCGCCCCGTGCGGATCGGCGACCACGCCTGGATCGGGATCCGATGCAGCATCCTCGAGGGGGTCACGTTGGGCCGGCACGCCGTGGTCGCCGCGCACTCCGTGGTGAAGGACGACGTGCCGCCCTACACGCTGGTGGCCGGGACGCCGGCGCGGGTGATCCGGGACATCTCGCCCCGGCGGTAGCGCTCACACGCCCGTGCCGTGTTTCTTGTTGCGCCAGACCAGCACGCCGCAGAACGCCGCCGCCAGCGCGGCGCTGCCGAACAGCAGGCCGAAGACGGAGGTCAGGTCGCCGCCCTTGGCGTCGTACATGCGGCCGATGACCAGCTCCTGCACGATGGGGCCCAGGCTGCCGAACCCCGAGATGACCGCGGCGGTGAAGGTCGCGGCGCGGCGGCTGCCCACGTCGATGGCGCCCGCGCCCGTGAGCAGGGCGTCCGGCCCGTAGAGCGTGAAGCCCACCAGCGCGAGCAGGGTGGCGAAGACGCCCACGCCCTGGTGTCCGAAGGTCATGAGCAGGCCGCACGCCACGGTCATGCCGAGCATCATGATCAGCGCGACCTCGCCGCGGCGGCTCTTGAAGTAGCGGTCGCTGATCCAGCCGGTGACCCAAACGCCGGGGATGCCGGCGAGATCGAAGGCCGTGGCGTACACGTTGGCCGCGGAGCCCGTGAGGCTGTAGCTGCGCTCCAGGAAGAACGGCACCCAGCTCCAGATGGCGTACCGCACCAGCTTGGCGAAGAAGTAGAAGCCGGCGATCAGGAGCAGGTTCGTCCAGGCCTGGCGGCTCAAGAGCGCGCCGCGCGGGCGCTCGCCCTCGACCTCGGACTGCACCGAGGCGCGTGTCTCCGCGTCCGCGGCGAAGGTCTCGGCGGGGGGCAGGCCGAGATCCTCGGGGCGGTTGCGCTGAAAGAAGAAGAAGACGATCCAGATGGCCCCGAGCACGCCGGCGCCGGCGAAGAGCGTGTCGCGCCACGGCGCGGGCTCGCCAGGGGCGTGGCGCGAGAGCACCCAGGACATCACCCAGGCCGAGGTCAGCGAGCCCACCGTGAAGTTCGTGGCCCAGCTGCCCATGACCTTGCCGCGCTCGCGGCGGTGGAACCACGAGGCCATGGTGCCCACGTTGCCCGACCAGCCCGTGGCCTGCGCCAGGCCGTTGATGGCCACGAGGCCGGCCAGGATCGGGGCCGTGAGGGTGATGCCCATGGCCAGCGTGACGCCGATGGAGAGTGCCATGCCCGTGAGCACGCTGCGGCGGGGTCCGAAGCGGGTGCCCAGGCCGCCGGCCAGGAACTGTCCGATGGCATAGGCGATGAGATAGGCGGCGCCGATGTTGCCCAGGGTCGTCGCATCGAAGCCCGCCTCGGCCCCGATGGCCGACTTCGAGGCCGAGAACGGCTTGCGGCAGAAGTAGAACCCCACGTACGACAGCCACGTGGCGGCGAAAACGCGGGCGCGCCACGAGCGGAGAAGCGGCGGCATTTCGGCGTCGGGGGCGCTCTGCATGCCGCGAGTCTTGCCACGCCGATGGGCGCTTGCAAAGATCCCCCCATGAAAGAACAGCTCAAGTTCACCGCGACGTTGCTCCTGGTCGGCGCCGGCCTCGGCCTGCTGGCCAGCATGTTCTGGGGCCCCGGCCTCATCTCGTGGTGGTGGACGCCCCCGGGCAACGTCGGGGCCATCAACAACCTGTGCGGCGACCAGGTGAGGGACGCCGCGTCGGCCCTGGTCAAGATGCAGCTCGTCACGGGCGGTGTGCTCGGCGCGGTGGCCGCCGCGGTCGGTCACTTCGTGCGCTACAAGCGGGCGCAGAACGCGTCGGCCGGCGTGCCCCCGGCCGCACCGCCGACCGCTCCGCCGGCGGCTTGAACCCCGGGCTCGCCTGGGGCGCCGGGCTGCTCGCGCTGGTGGACGTCCTGTTCGCGCAAGGGCTCGCCGCGGCGGCGCCGGCCGCGGACACCCGCGCCCTGCACCTCGCCTGGGCGCTCGCCCTGGCGGTGGCCCTGGGGCTGGTGGTGGACGCCGGCGCGGAGGCCCTGCGGCGCCGCCTGCCGGGCCGGCCCGGGCTGCGGTGGGCGTCGGGGTGGGCGCTGGGCGTCGCCGCCGGATGCGCGCTGCTGGCGCGCAATCTCGAGCAGCAGGGCGAGGCGTGGCGGCCCGGGGCGGGGGGCATCGCGCTCACGTGGGGGCTGCATCTGCTGGCCGGGGCGGCGCTGGTCGCCGCGAGCGGCGTCGGTCTGTTCCTGGCCGGCCGTTCGCGGGCCGTTCTGCGGGTCGCCCGGTGCCGCTCGCCCTGGCCACCCACGCCGCCAACCTGAGCATCCTGTCGGACGACTACTTCGAGGTCCACGCCGCCGTGGCCCTGGGCACGGCGCTCTTGGTCGGGCCGGCGCTGGCGCGGCTCGGGCAAGCGGCGCCCCGGCGGGGTCGCGTCTTCGCCGGGGCGGCGGCGGTCGCCCTGGCGCTCGTGGCCCCGCCCAACGACGTGCGCCGGCTGCTTTTCGGGTCGCCGGGGGTCGTGGCGCCCTGGGTGGCGGCCGCGGCGTGGTGGCCCGAGCCGACCTTCGACGCGGCGCCGGCGGTGGACGTGCGCGCCCCGCACCCGGACGCGCGCGCCCCGCACCCGGACGCGCCGCCGCCCGTCGTCGTGCTCGTGACCATCGACGCCGTGCGCGCGGATGCCATCGACGCGCCCGACGAGCGGGCGGACCTGCCGGCCTTCGAGCGCCTGTACCGCGAGGGGGCGGCGTTCACGCAGGCGCGCTCGCCGGGCAGCCAGACGGCGGTGTCCCTCGCGGCACTGTTCTCGGGCCGGTCGTTCAGCGCCCTGCGGTGGGCCCCCTACGGCGTCGGCAACACACGGTTTCTGTACCCGGCGGCGGACCCGGCGCCGCGGCTCGCCGGGCTGCTCGCCGAGGCCGGTGTGTTCACGAGCAAGGTCGGCGCGCTGACGTTTCTGCGCAATGACTTCGGCGTGGCGCCGGGCTTCGCCGACGAGCTGATCGTCGCCACGGGCCGCACCCACGCCCCGGCTACGAAGGTCGTGCCGCCGCTCCTCGAACGCCTGCGCGCCGCACCGGCCGGACGACCGGGCTTCTACTTCGCACACCTGACGGAGCCCCATGCGCCGTACGACCGCGGGCGGCTGAAGGTCGGGCCGGCCCGCGCGTGTTATCTCTCCGAGATCGCCGAGGCCGATCGCTGGCTCGAGCAGCTCCTGCAGGTGCTCGACACGCCGGCGCTGCGCGGTCGGGCGCTCCTGATCGTCACGGCGGACCACGGCGAGGCGTTCGGCGAACACGGCACCACGGAGCACTCCAAGACGCTCTACGAGGAGCTCGTGCGCGTGCCGCTGCTGTTCTGGGGGCGGGGGATCACGCCGCGCCGCGTCGACGCCGCCGCGGGTCTGATCGACCTGGCGCCGACAATCCTGGAGACCTTTGGCGCGCCGGTCCCCGCCGAGATGGACGGGCAGTCGCTCTGGCCGTGGCTGCGGGGCGAGGCGGCGCGATTCACCCGGCCGCTCGTCGCCGAGGGCCGGCAGCGGCGCGCGCTCTGGGTCGGCGAGCACAAGGTCATCGTGGACCACCGCCGCAGGATCGTGGAGGCCTACGACCTGGCGGCGGATCCCGGGGAGCGGCACGATCTGTCCGGCGACGCGGCCTTCACGGCGCCGCTGGGTGCTGCGCTGCGCGAGGACTTCGCCGCCCGCGCCGCCGCGCCGGATGCGCCGATGGTGTACCGGAACTGAGCGCGGGGGCGGTCAGGGAGCGGGGTCGGCGGCCAGCATCGCGACGCCGAACTCGTCGTCCCAGTCGATGTCCAGGTTCCACCAGACGCCGACGTTCATCGCGTGGAAGCGGCCGTCCCGGGCCGAGGAGACGCAGCGGTCGTCGCCGCTGTCGTCCCGGTCGGTGCCGGGGCATTCGCCCCATGTGTCGTAGCGGGAGACGTCGTCGAAGTCGAGGCCGGCCGTGTAGGCCAGGAAGACGCGAACGGAGGCCGTCATCAGGGCCGCACGCTGGAGGCCGACGTCACCCTCGGCCGCCGGGGCGTCGCACCGGAACGCGATCGCGAAGCGGTCGTCGTCGTTGACGTTCCCCAGCAACTGCATGGCGTGGAAGAGCCCGTCGCCGCCGCTGCCCACGCACCGCGTGGTCCCCTCGACGCCACTGTTGACCGCGGGACAGCCCGCGATCGACGCCGTGTCGTTGGGCACGAGGTCGGTGGAGACGGCGTCGATCTGGGCCAGAAAGACGCGGCAGTTGGCCTGGAGCCACGTCGCGGCCGGGCCGGCGGCCGGGTCGCACGTGAACGCCACGCCGAGCATGTCGTTGCCGTCGACGTCTCCCGAGAACGGCACCGAGTAGAACGCCGTGTCGCCGCGCGTGGAGTCGCACACCAGCGAGCGCTCCTCGAAGACGTCCAGATCCTCGGGCGCGCCGGGGCAGTTCCCCCACGTGGGGGAGACCTCGGGCTGCACGCCGTCGGACCAGACCATCCAGGTGCGGCAGTTCGTCTGAATGAACCCGCCGCAGCCCGCGGCGTCGTCGATCATCGCGTTGCAGTCGTCGTCCACGCCGTTGCAGGTCTCGGGCACGCCCGGGCACGGGGCGGCGTCCGGCGGCGGCGGCGGGGCGGCGTCGGCGGGGCCGGCGTCCGTGGTGTCGGCGTCGGATGCGGCGAAGGCGTCGGGCTTGACGAATCCGCCCCCCACCGGCCCGGCGTCCGTGCGCGCCTCGCCGCCCGCGGCGCTCGCATCGGCTCGGCCGGCCTCGCCGCCGGCGCCGGCGTCCCCGCTCGGGTGGGCGTCCGGAGAGGGTCGGGCGTCGCCCGTGGCGGGGCCGCGATCCGTCCGTGCGCGCAGGGCGTCGTCCGGGGCGGCGGCGTCTCCGAGCGCGCCGCGGCTCGGCATGTCCACGGTGCACCCCAGGGTCAGAAGCAGCAGGAGCGGGGTGCGCGCGGTCATGGCACCAACCGCCGCTTCAGCGCGAGCCCGAGGTCGTCGTTGCCGTCCACGTCGCCCTCCATGCGGAAGCGGTGGAAGCGGCCGTCGCCGGCGGTGCCGGTGCAGCGCAGCTCGCCGCGGGCGACGTTGGGGGCGCCGGGGCACGACCCCCACGTGGGGGACCCATCGGGGGGGCCGAGGTCCTCGTCCGCCTGCCCGAAGAAGACCTCCACCGCGGCCTGCACGGCGGCGGCGCGCGCGGCGTCCCCCGGATCGCGGCAAATCCAGGCCACGCCCACGTCGTCGTTGTCGTCCACGTCGCCCGAGAGGTTCAGGGCGCGGAACCGGGCGTCGAAACCGGTGCTGGTGCAGCGCAGGGGCCCGGCGTTGCTGTGCACCGAGTCCGGGCAGGCGCCCCACGTGGGGCTGCCCTCGGGTGCGCCGTCGCCGTTGTCGGCGTGGCCCAGGAAGAGCGCGCAGTGGGTCTGGGTCCAGGCGGCGACGTCCGGCGCGGCGGCGTCCTCGCAGAGCAGCGCCACGCCGAGCTGGTCGTCGTCGTTCACGTTCCCGGCGAGGTCGATGTTCAGGAAGAGGCCGTCGCCGCCGGTGCTGTCGCAGCGCAGGTTCTCGCCCACGTTGCCCTGTTCGACCTGCGGGCACGGCCCCCAGGCCGGCGAGGCGCCCGCGGGTCCGTTGTGGCTGTCGGCCCAGCCCAGCACCAGGCGGCACTGGCGCTCGACCCAGGGGCCGCACGCGCCGTGGTCGTCCGCCACCCCGTTGCAGTCGTCGTCGCGGCCGTTGCAGGTCTCGGCGACGCAGGGGGGCGCGGTGGGGGCCATGGTCGGCGCCATGGTGGGCGCCATGGTCGGGGCCATCGTCGGGGGCGCGGGCTCCGTGCCGGGCGCGGCGGCGGCGTCGGGGGCATCGGGCGGGTCCGGCAGGGCCACGGCGCCTCCCAGGCCCGGCGGCGTCGGC
>CAINDO010000066.1 GCA_903847385.1 uncultured Myxococcales bacterium | reverse complement strand
CGCCCCGAGCCCCGGTGGCCGCCCGGCCCGCCCCCGCGCCGGCCCCGCGCCGCGTCACGAGCGCCCACGCCTCCCCGCTGGGGCGCGATCGCGCCGTGCCGCCCGCGCGGTTCGCGACGAACGACCGCTTCGCCGACCCCGTGCTCACGGAGACCCGGGCCCGCATCGCCGCCTGGTCCGGCGAGCTCTCGCTGACGCACGCAACCCCGTCGGCCGCCGCCTTCGGGCTGGACGCCGAGTCGTGGAACGAGGACGCCGAGCGCAGCCTGTACCGCCTCGCCGTCGTGGCGACGTGGGTGCTGCGCCTGGGGCCCGCCGCCGCCGAGGCCGCCTGGGCGCACCTCGAGCCCGCCGGCGTCGTCGACGCGCTATACGACGGCTCGGCGCCGGACATCGCCCCCGCCGAGGTCGACCCGCAGGCGTTGCTGTGGCTCTCGCTCCTCGCCCGCCGCTTCGCCGAGCTGCCGGAGCTGGCCGCCGAGCTGGACCGGCAGACGTCGGCCGAGGAGGTCTTCCGCACCCTGGACACGGCGTTGGGCCGCGGTCTCCTCGGGCTGGAGCTCCTCTGGATGCTGCGCGAGCTCGAGGCCGCGGGCATCGTCAAGCGGCCCGGCCTGGCGGCCTTCACCGCGCTCCCGGACCGCGCCGCGCGCGACACGCTGTTCCGGCTCGGATTCCTGCGCACGCCCTACGCCCCCGACGGCGCGGCCCTGGCGGTCGCCTCGGCGGCGGTGCGCGAGGCGGCCGGGGACGCCCCCGACGCGGAGGCCCGCCTGCACGCCTTCGCGGACGCCGCCGGCTGCGCCTACGACTGCGGCCAGCGCCGCCGCTGCGAGTACGCCTGCCGCGAGCGCGCGGGCGGCTGAGTCACCGCCGCAGGAGCTCGAGCATCGCCGCTTCCGTGGTCGCCCGCAGGCGCTCCACGGCGTCATCCGCACTCTCGCCCCGCCGCCGGTCCGGCAGGATCGGCGCGCCCACGTGGTGCACGAGTTTGTACGGGATCGGCAGCGGCCCCAGCCCGAGCAACAACGGCAGGGGCAGGTTCTTGTCCGTGCCCAGCAGCTTGCGCCCCCAGGCGATGCCGTCGTTCAGCACGTAATACAGGTCCTCGCCGCGCGGGCACGCCACGGGCACGATCGGCACGTTCGACTTGAAGGCCAGGCGGGCGAAGCCGCTGCGCCCGGCCCAGCGCACCTGCCGCCGCTCGCTGGCCGGTTTCCAGGCCTCGTTCGCGCCCCCCGGGAACACACCGACGAAGTCGCCGTTCTCGAAGCGACGCCGCGCCTGGTAGTGGTTGCCTTCGACGACCCCCCAGGGCGCAAGCCGACGCTCGACCGCCGGGTGCTCGAAGATCAGCCGCTCGCCCAGGAACCGGGGCCACCGCCCGCGCTCGCGCTGCAGGGTGTGGCAGAACAGCACCGCGTCCACGGGACACGGGCCGTGGTTGAGCACGAAGAGCGCCGGGCCGCGCTCGGGGATGTGCTCCAGCCCGCGGACCTCGTGGCGGAAAACGCGCCGCAGGGCCTCGAACAGCGGCGCCCGGGAGCGCGGGAGCTCAGGGTCGAAGCGGTCGGGGGCGTCGTCGCCGAAGAGCGCGCTGCGCGCGGGTTCAGTCATCGTGGGTCCGGGTGGTGGTTTCGTTCTCACGTTCGAAGACGCCGGTATCGGGGCGTTCGGTTTCGCCCGTCTCGATCTCGCGGCCGCCGATGGCCTCGAGCTCCAGCGTCCGCCCGGTCTCGTCCACCCAGCCCGGGCGCGACTCCGAGGACCAGACGTCCCCCTGCCCCGTGGAGGCCGTGGACTCGACGGACTCGGCGCCGGCCTCGGCGGGCGCGTCCGTGCCCTGCGCCGCGCGGCGCGCCGCCAGCCACTCTTCGACCGCGTCGCGCAGGCTCTCGGGGGGGACCTCGGCCGGGGCGTCCGCGAACGGTCCGATCGCCACCAGCCGCGTATAGCTC
Source organism: uncultured Myxococcales bacterium (assembly GCA_903847385.1). GTDB lineage: Bacteria > Myxococcota_A > Bradymonadia > UBA7976 > UBA1532 > CAINDO01. Next base: position 30,600 of record CAINDO010000066.1, on the reverse strand, counting down.
TGCCGCTCGCCCGTCGGGGTGAGGTCGTCCGGCGAGATGTCCAGGTCGAACTCGCTGAGCTGCTCTTCGGCGTCCCTCCGTTCCCGGGCGAAGATGCGACACAGGAACGCGCCGAGCTCCGACGGCTCGAAACCCGGCGCCATCTCGCGCAGGAGTGGCGCCAGGGCGTCCGCGAAGGCCGCGGCCGTCGGGAACCGCGAGGCGACGTCCTTGGAGAGCGCGCGCTGCAGCACGGCGTCGAGGGCGGCGGGCAGGCGCGGGTTGTGGTGTGAGGGCGGGTCCGGGTCCTGGAGCCGGATGGCCTCCATGAGCGAGACGTCGTCCGGGGCGTGGAACGGGGCATTGCCGGTCAGCGCCTCGTAGAGCACGACCCCGGCGGCGAAGACGTCCGAGCGCGCGTCGAGCCGTTTGCCCATCGTCTGCTCGGGGCTCATGTACTTGACCTTGCCCTTGATGACCCCGCTGCGTGTCTGCGAGCGGTTGTGGGCGGCCTTGGCGATGCCGAAGTCGATCAGCTTCACCTCGCCCTCGTACCCGACGAGGATGTTCGAGGGGCTGAAGTCCCGGTGGACGATGCCGCGCTCGTGGGCCGCGTGCAGGCCACGCAGCGCCTGCTCCAGGACGTACAGCGCCCAGGGCGCGAGCAGCTCGGTGTCGCGCTCCCGGCCCCGCCGCACGATGGAGCGCAGGTCCATGCCGTCCACGAACTCCATCGCCAGGAAACACTGCTCCTCCACGTTGCCGAGCTCGTAGATCCGCGCGATGTTCGGGTGGTCGAGCAGGCCGCAGGTGCGCGCCTCGTCCTTGAGCATCTCGATGAACTCGGGATCGCTCGTGTAGAGGGGCAGAATGCACTTCAGCGCCACCGGGCAGAGGGAGGCGTCCGGCATCGTACGCGTGCCCCGATAGATCTCGGCCATGCCGCCGGAGGCGATCCGGTAGAGCAGGCGGTAGGGTCCGAGCCAGCGGGGCCTTCGCATGCGGTACGGATACCGCGCCTGCCCTGCCGTTGCAATCCGGGGCCCCCGGTGCTAGATCCCGCGGCGTTTCCCCAGGGGGCGGCGCATGGCGCGCCGGCCGCCGCGGGGGCGACTTCCACAGGCCGACACCGGCCAGGGTAAAGTGCATGTCCCGTATCGCCTTCACTGCCGTCTGCGTTCTCGCGACCTCGTTCGCCTGCCAGGGCACGCCCGAGGCGCGCAAGCCCGAGGCGCCGGCCACGCAGCCGGCCGCCGCCTCTGCGGCGCCGACCGCCGCGCCGGTCTCCGCTGCCGCCGCCGCGCCGCAGTCGGCCCCGTATACGATCCACATCGCCGCGGGCAACGCCGCCGCGGGCAAGCCGGCCACCAGCGTGATCGAGGTCCGCCCGGCCGCCGGCTTCCACATGAACCTGGAGTTCCCCGCCCGCCTGCGCGTGAGCCCCGCGGCGGGCGTCACGGTCACCAAGGCGGACCTCGCCAAGGAAGACGCCGAGCTGACCAACGAGATGCTCCGCTTCAGCGTCGCCTTCAGCGCCGCGGCGGCGGGCAAGGTCACGCTCGCCGGCCTCGGCGACTTCTCCGTGTGCAATGACACCACCTGCAAGCTCATCCGCGACGAGAAGCTGTCCTGGGACGTCGACGTCAAGCCCTGAGACCGGGCTTCGAGGTGAACCGCACATGAGCCAGCCGACCGAAGCCCGCGAGACCGGGGCGTTTCTCGACCAGACGATCGCCCGCACACGGGAACGGTTCGTGGCCGAGAAGAGCCTGCTCTCCTTCTCCGAGTATCTCGAGGTCGTGCGCCAGCAACCGGCGCTTCAGGCGCGGGATGCCGCCGCCTACGTTCGGGACTGCTTTCTGCACTACGGCACGGAGAAGGTCGAGCGGCCCTACGGCAAGCTCACCCGCTACAAGCTGTTCGACTGCGCCTTCGATGGCGGCCGCGATCCGCTGATCGGCCACGAGGCCGTGCAGGAGCAGGTCTTCGGGCTGATCTCCGACTTCGTGCGCGAGGGCCGGGTCAACAAGCTGATCCTGTTGCACGGCCCGAACGGCAGCGCCAAGAGCAGCTTCATCGCCTGCATCCTGCGCGCGCTGGAGCACTACAGCCGCGAGGCCGAGGGCGCGATCTACTCGTTCAACTGGGTGTTCCCCACCCGGAAGCTCGAGCGCACGAGCATCGGCTTCGGGGGCGCCAAGGCGACGGAGAACTTGTCGACCTTCGCGCACCTGTCCGACGCCGACGTGGACGCCCGCCTGCGCTGCGAGCTGCGCGACCACCCCCTGCTCCTGCTGCCCCGCGAGGCGCGCATCGAGTTCCTGCGCAGCGTGCTCGGCCCGGACGCCGCCCTGCCCGACTCCCTGACCGAGGGCGACCTCTCGCCTCGCAGCCGCGCGATCTACGACGCCCTCCTCAAGGCCAACCAGGGCGACCTGGGCGAGGTCCTGCGGCACATCCAGGTCGAGCGGTTCCACTTCTCGCGCCGGTATCGCGCCGCGGCCGTCACCGTGGACCCCCAGATGCGGGTGGACGCCGGGGCGCGCCAGATCACAGCGGACCGGAGCGCGTCGTCGCTGCCGCCGAGCCTGCAGAACCTGAACCTGTACGAGGCCGTGGGCGACCTGGTGGACGCCAACCGCGGCATGCTCGAGTTCAACGACCTCCTGAAGCGGCCGCTGGAGGCGTTCAAGTACATCCTGTCGACGTGCGAAAAGGGCACCGCAAGCCTCGACATGATGACGCTGCACCTGGACACCGTGTTCATCGGGAGCAGCAACGCGAACCACCTGGACGCCTTCATGGAGATGGGCGACTTCGCCAGCTTCAAGGCGCGCATCGAGCTGGTCCAGGTCCCCTACCTGACCGACTACGTGCAGGAAGCGCGCATCTACCGCGAGCAGCTCACACCGAACGTGCTGCGTCGCACCATCGCACCGCACACGGAGACGGTGGCCGCGCTCTGGGCCGTGCTGACGCGTCTGCGGCGCCCGGCGCCCGAGTCGTTCCCCGCCCCGCTTCGCAAGGCCCTGGCCAAGCTGACGCCGCTGCAGAAGGCCGAGTTGTACGCCCACGCCAAGATGCCCGCCGGCCTGGCGCGGGACATCGCCAACGAGCTGCGCGCCCACATCCCGGCGCTGTTCCACGAGCGCGATCCGGGCAAGCCCTACGAGGGACGGATCGGCGCGAGCCCGCGCGAGGTCAAGGCCGCCCTGCTCGGCGCCGCACGGCGCGACGGCTACCGCTGCCTCTCGCCCATCTCGCTCTTCGAGGAGCTCCGCGACCTGTGCCAGCAGACGCAGGTGTACGAGTGGCTGCGCGTCGAGGGGGACGGCGACTTCGGCAAACCCGAGGCCTTCGTCGACGTCGTCCGCGAGTGGTACCTGGCCACGGTCGAAGAAGAGCTCCACGTGGCCATGGGCCTGATCGACACCGATCGCACGGCGGACCTCTTCAAGCGGTACGTCGATCACGTCACGCACTTCGTCCGCAACGAGAAGCGCCTCAACGCGCTGACGGGTCGTTACGAGGATCCGGACGAGAACCTGATGCGCGACGTCGAGCGCCGGCTCGGTCAGGACGGCAACCCCGCGGACCTGCGCCAGGGCGTGCTGCACCGCGTCGCCGCATGGCGCATGGACCACCCCGAGGCACTGTTCGATCTGACCGAGATCTTCGCCGACCAGCACGCGCGGCTCACGGACTCCTTCTACGAGGAGAAGCGCGCCGCGGCGGATCGCATCAAACACAACCTGCTGGCGCACATCGTGGACGAGGGCAAACACCTGTCCGACGAGGAGCGCGCGCAGGTCGAGCAGACGCTCACCCGGCTGGAGCACGACTTCGGCTATGACCGGGACGTCGCGCGCGACGTCGTCGGCTCGCTGCTGAAGCTGCGCCACCGCGCGCCGTGAGGGGGCGGGAGGCGCTCTGGGGCGCCATCCTGACGTTCGCCTTACTCTCGCGGGCGGCGGCGGAGCCGACCCCCGAGTCGCCCCGCGCGTTCCTGGTCGAGCAACTGCTCGAGCTCGCCCGGCTCGACGCGCTGGAGACGCGGGAACAGCTCGGCGCACCGCTCACGGGCGTGCGCCGGGACCTCCAGGCCGCCGAGCTCGTGCTCGCCGAGCTCGATGACGCCCAGACCGCCGCGCGAGAGGCCGGGAGCGCCGCCGCGCGCACGCTGGCCCAAGGTCGCGTCGCCGTGGCCCAGGCGAAGTTCGAGGCCCTGCGGACCGAGATCGCCGCCCAGATGGACTACGTGGACGCGCTGCTGTCCCGGGCCGAGCTGGACCAGGCGCTCGTTCAGGCCGAAGCGCAGCTCGCGCAGACGCAGACCGTGTTGACGGAGGCCGAGGCCCGCGCCCGTGCCGCCGAAGCGGGCGGCGGCCCCCCGGGGAGCACCCCGCCGTGAAACGCGCCGGACGCAAGACGCTCGGCGGCGTGGCCCTGGCCGCGGCACTCCTGGCCTGCGGCGGCGTCGGCGCGCCCGTCGACCTGCGCGAGTACAAGCGCCTGCGATTCTCCGTGGCCGGCGAGGACGTCGCCCAGCGCCTGCCCAAACTGACGGGCGAGGCCGACGCCCGCTTCGCCGAGGCCCTGGCCGCCGAGGACGCCGGCCGCACCACCGAGGCCGAACACCTCGCCCGGCTCGCCCGCTACCAGTTTCTGGCCGCCGAGGCATACAGCCAGCGCAAGATCCAGCAGATGCGGCTCGCCGAGACGCTCAATCGCCAGCGCCTTCTGGACGAACGCCTCGCGGACGCGCGGCAGCGCGAACGCTCGGCGCTCGAGGCGCAGGAGCGCACGCGGCGCATGGCCGAGATGACCGCGCGCACCCGCGCGCTGCCGGACGCCGCGCAGGCCCAGCGCATTTTCGGCGCGCTCGCCGACCTCGAGGCATCCTACGCCCGCGACGCCGCGCGCCTGGCACCGGCCGACGAGCTCCAGGCCGTCAACGCCCTGAACGGCGCGCTCAAGGCGCTCTCCGCCGGGCGCGCCACGCCGGAGACGGATCTGGCGGTGGATCGCGCCGTGCTGCACTGCCAACGACTGCTGGCGGACGTCACCCCGCGCTTCGAGGACGAGAAACGCCGCGTGGCGGTCGAGTCGCGTCTGCGCGAGCTGCTGGCGCGGGCGAGCCGGGTGCCCGAGGTCGAGGCGCGCCTGGAGGGGCGCGGCCTCGTGCTCACCGTGCGTCAGCTCTTCGCCGATGGCTCGACGGAGATCATGCCCCACCGCCTCGCGCTCATCGACCAGGTGGGCGCGCTCCTGAGCGGCGCCGGCCCGCAGCCCATCCGTGTCGAGGGCCACACCGAGGCCCGCGCCGACGCCGAGGCCGCCGTCGAGACCAGCGCGGCGCGTGCCGCGTCCGTCCGCGCCCGACTCGAGGCGCGCGGTGTGCCCGCGGGCCAACTGGAGAGTGTCGGTCGCGGCGGAGCCGACCCCATCGCCGACAACCGGTCGAAGGACGGCAAGTCGCGGAATCGACGCGTCGAGATCGTCGTGCTGCGCAAGGCGCCGGCCGCAGCGAGCCTCAATCGATCCGGTGACCGCGCTCCGTGAGGACCTTCTTCACCTTCGCCAGCACGTCCTCAATCTGGAACGGCTTGGTGATGTAGAACTTCGCGCCGACGTTGATGCCCTCGATCATCGAGAGCGGATCCGTCTTCGCGGTCAGGAAGATGACCGGGATCATCTTCGTCTCGCGCCGGTTCTTCAGCGCCTTGGTGAACGTCAGGCCGTCCAGGTTGGGCATCATGACGTCGGCGATGATGAGATCGGGGCGAAAGGTCTCGAGCGCCCGCAGGCCGTCGAGGCCGTCCTCCGCCGTGCGCACGGCGTAACCGTTCTTTTCGAGCAGGCGGCTGACGAGCGTGCGGACGTGGGTCTCGTCCTCGATCACCAGAATGTTCTTCTTCTCTTCGGCCATGAACCATCCGTCGGGCGCCGTTCGGCCTCGAATATCCACCCGTCGCGCATCCTTGTAAACCCTGCGCACCGGGCAAGTGCAACCCATGACACCTTACGCCCGGCACCCCGCCGGACGTAAGCTGCGCGACACCCGCATGGAACCCGCCATCGCCCCCCGCCTCGGACGCTATGAGATCGATCGCGAGATCGGCCGCGGGGGCATGTCCGTCGTCTACAAGGCGCGGGATCCGGCGCTCGGTCGCTCGGTGGCGCTCAAGGTGCTGCACCCGCACCTGGCCTCGCGCGCCGAGTCCCGCGAACGGTTCGAGCGCGAGGCGCAGGCCGTCGCGCGCCTGCACCACCCCAACCTCCTCGAGGTCTTCGACTACGCCCCGCCGGACTCCGAGCGTGCGTACATCGTGTCGGAGTTCATCGACGGCCCCACCCTGCGGGCGTTCGTGGACGAACACCCGATCCGTCGGGCCGAGGTCGCGGCCATGATGATGGTGCCGATCTTCGATGCGCTCGAGCACGCGCACCTCGCCGGCATCGTGCACCGCGACGTGAAGCCCGAGAACGTGATGGTCTCGCCGGCGGGCGTGCCGATCCTGATGGACTTCGGCATCGCGCAGCTCGTGGACATGGAGACGCTGACGCAGACGGGCACCATCCTCGGCTCGCCGGCGCACATGGCCCCCGAGGTCGTGGACGGTCAGGACGTGACCTACCGCGCGGACGTTTTCAGCGCGGCCACGGTGCTCTACTGGCTGGTCTGCGGCGTGCTCCCCTTCTCGGGCCCGAACCCGGCGGCGCTCTTCCGCCGCATCCTGGAGTGTCGCTTCGACCCGGTCCTGCAGCGGCGCCCCACGGCCGGCAAGCCGCTGGCCCGGCTCATCGAACAGTGTCTGCAGAAGCACCCGGACGACCGCCCGCAGCGGTCCAAGGTCGTGGCGGACGCCCTGCGCGCGCAGCTCGCCGAGGCCAGCCTCACGGATCCGGCCAAGGAGCTCGCCGCCTACTTCGATCACCCGACGGCCTACGAGGACGCCCTGCCCGCGCGCATCGTCCCGGCGTACCTGGCGGCGGCGCGGCGTGCCCTGGAGGCCGATCAGGCGGCCCGGGCGATGGACTTTCTCGACCGCGTCCTCGCCCTGGACGAGCAGCACCCGGACGCGCGAGCGCTGCTGCAGAAGATCGAGCGGGGCGGTCGGCGCAAGCGGTTCTTTTTCGGCCTGGGCGCCGGCGTGCTGGCGACCGGGGCGGCCGCCGCCGCGATCACGCTCTGGCCCACGCCCCCGACGCTGCCCGTGGACGGCCCGGACGTCGCAGCGGTCACCGGCGGGGCGCGGGCCCCGGCCACGACCGCGCCCCCCACCGCGCCCCCGACCGCCGCGCCCACCCAGGCCCCCACCGCGCCCCCGACCCCGGCGACCGCCCCCGCCAAGGGGTCCGACGCGCCGCGCCCCGTGAGGCCCCGGCCCTCGGCGCCGCCGACAAACACGGCCGTCGCGCCCGTCTCCGCCCCGCCCAAGCCGATCGCCGTGCCCGTGAAGGCCGACCTGTGGAGCGCCGAGGTCTTCGTGAACGGCGCGCGCCACGGCTACGCCTACGAGGTCCGCAGCGCCGGCGGCATCCCCCTGGCGCCGGGGCGCTACGTGCTCGACTTCCGGCACCCGGCCTGCGAGCGCCAGATGAGCCCGGTGGAGATCGCCGCCGGCCAGTCCGTCGTGCCCGAGATCCTGTTCCACTGCAAACCCCTGCCGGCGCGCCTGCGCATCACCTCGAACCGGGACGCGCCCGTGAGGCGCAAGGCCGACGGGGTGCTGCTCGGCCAGACGAACGCCGACATCCTGGTCCCGATGACCGAGCTGCGGGCGGCCCTGCGCTTGACGATCGGCGACCCGGGGGGTAGCCTCCAGACCCGCGAAGTCGGCCTCGCCGCCGGCAAAGCGACCACGGAAGCGGTGGATTTCTGAGCGCGCATGGGTTCGAGCCCCCCCACGCAGTCTGAGGCGGTCGGCCCCGCATGAGGCGCTGCGCCGCCATCGTCGCCGTCGTCGCCGCGGGCGTGGTGCCCCTGCGGGCGAGCGCCAGCCCGGTGGACGTGCTGCGCGACGCCGAGGGCTGGTTCGTCTACGGCGACTTTGCCGGGGTGATCGAGCGCCTCGCCCCCCTGGTGGACCCGACGAGCCAGCTCGCGGACCGACGCGATCTGGCCCGCAGCTACGAGCTGCTGGGGCTCTCGTGTTTCTACCTGCGGCGCGAGACCGAGGCGCGGAAGTACTTCGAACGCCTGGTTCGCCTCGAGCCCGAGAAGCACCTGGATCCCCTCGCCGTCCCGCCGCCGGCGGTGAACTTCTACGAGGAGATCCGCACGGCGCTGGCCGACGAGCTCGCCCGCCAGCGCGAGGCGCTGCAGAAGCAGCTCGCCGAGGAAGACGAGCGCCGGCGCCAGGCCAACATCGTCGTCGAAAAGCTGGAGCTGCGCCGGAACAACCGCCTGGTGGCCGCCATGCCGCTCGGAGCGGGTCAGTTCCAGGACGAACGCCCCGTGCTCGGCGGCCTCCTGCTCGGCTCACAGGTCGTGCTCGCTGGACTCTCGGGCGCGTTCTATCTGGCCGCCGAGAACCTGCGGCAGCCCTCCGGCCGCTACGCCCGCGCCGACGTCGGCCGCGCCGAGGGCTACCAGGCCGCCCAGTTGAGCTGCGGCTACACCGCGCTGCTGGTGGCGATCGGCGGCATCGTGCACGCGCAGCTCACCTTCCGGGATGCGACCGAGGTGAACCGCGAGCGCAGCGCCCCCGGCGTGCAGCCCGATCTCGGGCCACCGCCGGCCGCCCCGACCCCGGCACAGGGACTCTCGTTCAGCTTCTGACCCCCATGACACCGGCCCTGCGGACGCGAACATGCCCAGTCTGATCTTCGGGGGGCGGTCTCTGCCCCTGGTGCGCAAGCTCTCCTCCATCGGCGCGGACGCCGAGAACGACGTCGTCGTCGCCGGCCCCGGCGTGGGCGCCACGCACGCGCACATCCGGCTGGAAGAGGGCCGCTTCGTGCTCTTCCCGCGGGATCCGCGCCTGCACCCGGTGCTGGTGAACGGCAAGCCGGTGAAGAAACACGTGCTCGAGCACGGCGACGCGCTGGTCATCGGTCAGGTGGCCATGAAGTTCCACCTGTGGGACGACCGGACCACATCGGAGCGCGAGGCCGGCCCCGCGGTGGACGAGCTGCAGGCCTACCGGCGCCTCGCGGCCTTCTCCAACCATCTCGCCCTGCGCGTGGGCGTCGACGAGCTGCTCGAGACGCTGATGGACGAGGTCGTGGCGCTCACGGGCGCCGACAAGGGGTTCCTGCTGATGATGCAGGCCGGCGAGCCGCGCGTGCGGACGGCCCGCAACGTCAACAAGGAGACCATCGCCGCCAGCATCGACCACGTGAGCGACAGCATCATCAACCGGGTGCTGGAGTCGCGCGAGCCGCTGATCGTCAGCGACGCCCTGAACGACGCCAAGTTCAACGCGAGCATCTCGGTGATGCAGTTGCGGCTGTGCAGCGTGATGTGCGTGCCGCTGATCTTCCAGGGCAACCTGCTCGGCGTCATCTACGTGGGCAACGACAACGTGGTGAACCTCTTCGAGCCCCGGTCGCTCGAACAGCTCACGGTGTTCGCCACGCAGGCGTCGCTGCTGCTGCAGCATGCGATCCAGTTGCAGGCGTTGCGGCGCGAGACGGCCGAGCTGCGCCAGGACCTCGACCGCAAGCGGTTCGGCGAGATCATCGGCACCTGCGATCTCATGCGCGAGGTCTTCCGGCGGGTCGAGAAGATCGCCGGGACGGACATCAGCGTGCTGATCCTCGGCGAGACGGGCACGGGCAAGGAGCTCATCGCCCGCGAGATCCACGCGCGCTCGCGCCGCAAGTCCGCCCCGTTCGTGGCGATCAACTGCAGTGCCATCCCCGAGAACCTGATGGAGAGCGAGCTCTTCGGCCACCGGAAGGGCGCGTTCACCGGGGCCATCGAGAACAAACTCGGCAGCTTCCAGGCGGCCCACGGCGGCACGCTGTTCCTGGACGAGATCGGCGAGATGCCGCCGAACCTGCAGGTCAAGCTGCTGCGCGCCATCCAGGAGCGGGTCGTCACGGCCGTGGGCGACACGCGCCCGACGCCCGTGGACATCCGGGTCGTCGCGGCGACGCACGTGAACCTGGAGCAGGCCATCAAGGACGGCCGCTTCCGAGAAGACCTCTACTACCGGCTCAACGTGGTCAGCATCGAGCTGCCGCCGCTGCGCGCCCGCGACGAGGACGTCGTCCTGATCGCCCGGTTCCTGCTCGAGAAGTACACCAAGGAGTACGGCCGGCCGATCCAGGGCTTCACCCGCGAGGCGATCATCGCGCTGCGCAAACACGACTGGCCCGGCAACATCCGCGAGCTCGAGAACCGCATCAAGAAGGCCGTCGTGCTCGCCGACGACGTCCAGATCTCGCCCATGGACCTGGATCTCGGGGACGAGGTCCTGGCGGACCGGGTGCTCCCCCTCGCCGAGGCCAAAGAGGCCTTCCAGCGCCGTTACATCGACCAGGTCCTCGCCCTCAACGGCGGCAACCGCACCAAGACGGCGCGGGATCTGGGCGTCGATCCGCGCACGATCTTCCGACATCTCGCCCTCACGCGAGAGGACGGCGAGCCCGAGTAGGTCGCGCGGAACTGATAGGGTTCGAAATCCACCCTCATCGATCCTTTGCACCGTCCTCCGTCAATCTGATAGAAGCACCCGACGCCTGATTCTGGCGTAGAGACTTGTATGGAAGCGGGGAACTTCTGGCCCGCGCGGGAGGATTCAATGGCGAAGCTGAGCGAGCTTCTGATTGCGACTTTGGCCACGGCAGCTCTGGTCGCGTGTGGTGACGACACGAGCACCTCGGACAAGTCGGACACGGGTGTCGGCGCGGGCGGCCAGGGTGCTGGCGGCGAAGGCACCGGCGGTGGCGTGACGGGCGGCGAGGCCACGGGCGGCACGCCCACGGGCGGCACCCCCACGGGCGGCACCCCCACGGGCGGCACCCCCACGGGTGGTACCCCCACGGGTGGCACCCCCACGGGTGGCACCGGCGGTGGCGAGGGCGGCGCGCTGCCCCCGCCCCCCGAGGGCTGCCAGGACGGCGACGCCGTCTGCGTGCCCGGTGGTCCGAGCCAGGCCATCTGCGACGCCGAGCCCTGCACCTGGACCGACGGCGGCGAGTGGGCTCCGGCCGCGCGCGTCAGCTGGATCAACGTCCCGGCCAACCCGATGTGCGGCGCCGAGGTCGGCTGCCGTCTCTTCGGCACCTCGAACGGCACGGCGCTCGCCGGTCTGCTCCCCCTGCTGAACCCCGACGCCCCCCAGCCGCAGCCCGGCGAGTGTGGCGACTCGGGCCTCTCCGCCTACGTCCAGCCGGACGAGGCCGGTGAGATCCAGCTCAAGCTCCTCAGCATCCTGGCCGGCGCGATGCCCGGCGAGGTCTTCGGCTCCACGGGCGACATCGACCTCCAGCTCTTCACCGGCGACGCCGCCGGCGCCGACTGGACCGTCGACCCGGTCAGCTTCGTCCCGGGCTCGCAGGATCCCCTGATCCACTTCCCCGGCGCCAGCATCGCCGCGAACGGCCTGCTCCACACCCCGGCGTCCCGCTTCGCGCTCACGCTGCCGGTGCAGGGCCTGCCCATCGCCCTCGCCCTCGAGGCCTCCCAGGTCACCGGCTACGTCGGCATCGGCGCCGGCGGCCTCGGCTACAAGCTCACCGACGGCCTCATCGGTGGCTACCTGACGAAGGACTCCATCGTCGGTCTGCTCTCCGGCCTCCAGGCCGCCTGCGCCGCCGCCAACCCCCCGAGCTTCTGTGGCACGCTCAACGGCATCCTGCCCCCGGGCAGCTGCACCCCCGAGAACTGCGACGCCGGCATCGGCCTGATCAGCTCGTTCCTCGGCGGCTTCGACTCCAAGGTCGGCGGCGACGGCGCGGCCTCGGAGTGCAACCCCCAGACGCCCGACGACTGCAACGCCATCGGCGTCTGCCTCCAGGTCGAGATGGAAGGCGTCAACATCACCGGCGTCACCGCGGCCCAGTAAGGCCCGACCGCCCCCGCCTCCCCCCGCTCTCCCCCTCGCCCTACCTCTTCGGCACCCAGAGACTCTGGGGCCGGACCAGAAACCCAGTCTTCGCCCGCAACGCATCCTTCACCGGCCAGTCGAACTTTCGGCTGAGCCGGTAGTGCCGCTCCAGGCCCGGGATGCGATTGTCCTCGTCCAGCACCACGGCGGCCCACTCGTGGGCGGCCAGGCGCCGCTCGAGATCCTTCACGCCACCCATGAACGCGACGTCCTGGATGCCCATCTGGTGCACGTGGACGCGCGCGTCGCGCTGCCAGGCGACGAACGGGTGCGCGGGCGCGAAGACGGGGCCCGGGACCTCGGCCAGGGCGGCCTCGAAGTCGGCCAGCGCGGCGTAGTCGGCCGCTCCCGGCATCTGGGCGCGCGGATCATACGCGAACGCGACGAGTTGGACGGCCAGCGCGCCCGAAACGAGCGCGCTGCCCGCGCCGAGCGCCCGCAGATCCCGCACCACGAGCGCGATGAACAGCGATGCAAACACGGCGATGGGCATGAAGCAGTTGGCGTAGGCCCACTGCGTGCTGTGGTTCAACCCGCTCGACCCCGTACCCGCGACGAACATCAACAGGAAGTACGTGTTCGTCGGCAGAGACGCCGGCTCGGGCAGCGGTCGCTGCAAGAGCCGATGGGCCAGCATCAGCAGCGCGATCAACGCCGGTGGCACAAGGATCGCCCAGCGCGGCGTCTCGTACCAGAGCTCCTGGTAGTACATGTGGGGCACGTAATCGAGCGTCGTGGCCCGGAACCAGAACGCATACGCCCAGTGGGCGACCAGGAACAGCGTCAGGATGCGCACCGGGATGCGGTAGCGGAACCAGAGCAGCGGCAGCAGCAACAGGATCGGCGCCAGGAAGAGCACATCCCGCCAGTACTCCATCAGGATGTTCTTCCAATAGAACAGGTGCCCCTGGTGCCCCTTGAAGATGTAGGTCCAGAACCAGCCGTCCGTAGAGCGGTCGTACAGGAGCGTCGCGCCGATCCCGAGCACGGTGACCACCGCGCCGAAGGCGATGGCCTGCTTCGGGTTCCGCGCGAGCAACCACAGTCCGACCATCGGCAGGAACGCGCTGGTGGTCTGCTTGGTGAAGTGCCCGATGACGAAGAGCAGCGCCGAGATCAGCACCCCGCGCCATGTGCGGTCGTAGTAGACCAGCGTGCAGGCCGACAGGACGATCGCGATGAACATCGCGTCCGGGCGGGCGACGTCGTAGAAGGCCCCGGTGAGGCGGAACATCGCGGCGTAGAGGCCCGCGGCCATGAGCCCGGCGCGCGGCCCGGCCTCGCGACGGCCGATCCAGAAGAGCAGGCCCAGCGTGTAGAGCGTGAACGCCAGCGAGACGCCGCGGCCGAGCGTGAAGCTCAGCCCGCCCGTGAGGTGGGAGAGCCCGGCGAGCAGGGTTGGGTAGAGCGGCGTATAGAAGAACGGCACGAAGTCCGTACTCGGCGCCGCGTAGATGGGCTGCCCCGAGAGCAGCCGCGCCGCGTGCGTCAGCATGCCGCCCTCCATCCACTCCACCTCGAACGGGTAGACCAGGCGGCTGAGGGCGACGACCAGGAAGACGAGCAGGTAGGCCGCGCACAGACCCGAGACGAGGTGCTCGAGGAGGCGGGCGGGGCGAAGGTCGGGTCTCATGGGGGCCGCGAGTATAGTCGCCGCGACGCGCTGAGGTATAGTGCCGCCCGTGCAGACCTCCTTGTCCCGCGCGGCCTTCTTCGGCCTCCTGCTCACCTCGACGCTCGTCGGCGCCGTCGATGCCATCGCGCTCGGCCGCGCCCCCGCCGAGGGCCTGGACACCGCCGGCCGGGTGCTGGCCGCGCTCTACGTATCCGCCCCCTTCGTGGCCCTGGGCGCGACGCTCGGCGCGACGGCCGCGTTCCTCACCGCCCTCTGGACGCGGGCCCGACCCCGCGCCGAGCTCGACGCCGAGGCGGCGCCGCCCACCAGCGACTCCCCCGCCGGCCTGGTCGCCCTGGTGTGGTTCGCCGGCATCAGCTTCGTGGCGGCGTTCCTCGTCGCGACGCGCACGCATCACCGCGGGCTCGGCGCGACCGCCTTGTCGCTGTTCGCCCCCGTCGCCGGCCTCGCGGCCTTCTACCTGTGGTCGATTCTGCGCGGTGCCCTCGGCCGGCTGGACACCCGCTTCGGCGGTGGCCGCATCACGCCGAGCCGTGCCCTGGGCGCGGGGGTGTTCGCCTTCGTGCTCTCGCTCGCCATGGCGACCTTCCTGAAGAACGAGGCGCTACAGGAGAGCGTCGGGACCTGGCCGCCGGTGGTCCTCGTCTCGTGGCCCATCGCCGCGGCGTTGGCCATCTTCGGCTTGCACCGCCTGGGCCGCCGTCGCCTCAGCCATCCCACGCTGGCCCGCGTCGGCGCCGTGACCGCCTGCCTGGGTTTCGTCGGCACGGGCGATCTCGTCCGTTTCATGGACGCCCGCCCGCCCGTGAAGGCCGCGCTGCTCGAGGAGACGCTCCTCTTCAAACCCCTGGTGCAGCAGATCCAGCCGTTCTTCGACGCCGATCGCGATGGGTACGCTGGCCTGCTCGGCGGCGGCGACTGCGACGACGACAACCCGGACGTCTACCCCGGCGCGCCCGAGGTCCCCCTCAACGGTCTGGACGACGACTGCTTCGGCGGCGACGCGCCGGGCCTCGACGAGCCCGGGGCCCACGCGCCGGGCGGGCCGACGGACGACGCCGCCCTGCCCCGTCCGCCCGTCGTGCACCGCCCGAACATCCTGCTCATCACCGTGGACACGCTGCGCGCGGACCGGCTCAGCGCCTGGGGATATCGGCGGCCGACCACGCCGAACCTCGACGCCCTCATCGCCAAGGGCCTGCGGTTTCAGTGGGCCTTCTCGCAGGGGGCGCAGACCAAGGTCTCGATGCCCTCGGTCTTCACCGGCCGATACTTCTCCGAGGTCGACCGCTCACCGGACTCCTGGGCCACCATCTGGCCCGAGAACCTGACCCTCGCCGAGCGCCTGCGAGAGGTCGGCTACCACACGGCCGGACTGCCGGCGCACCGCTTCTTCCTGCCGTCCTACGGGCTCAGCCAGGGTTTCGTGGACTGGGACCTGACGCTGGTGAACAAGTACGGGCCGCGCATGGTCAACGTGTCGACGAGCGGACAGACGACGGACCTGGCGTTGGAGTGGCTGGGCAAACACAAACCCGACGAGGGCCCGCTCTACTTCTGGATCCACTACTTCGACCCGCATCACTTCTATCAGAGCCATGACCTGCCCACGGACTTCGGCGACCAGGACACCGACCGATACGACGAGGAGATCCGCTTCGTCGACGAGCA
The DNA here is from genome assembly GCA_903847385.1 of uncultured Myxococcales bacterium. Lineage (GTDB taxonomy): Bacteria > Myxococcota_A > Bradymonadia > UBA7976 > UBA1532 > CAINDO01. The sequence goes on along the minus strand of CAINDO010000066.1, from coordinate 15,252 downwards.
CCTCGGCCGCCTGCTCCAGGCTCTCGAGGAGCAGGGCTGGATGAAGAACACCTACTTCATGCTCCACGGGGACCACGGCGAGGGCTTCGGCGAGCACGACTACCGCTACCACGGCCAGCACCTGTTCAATGACCAGGTGCACGTGCCCCTGACCCTCGTGGGCCCGGGCCTGCCGCCGAGGGTGGTCGAACGACCCGTCGCGCTGATCGACATCGTCCCCACTGTGCTCGACCTGACGGGCATCGAGATCCCGCCCGAGCTGCCCGGCCACTCGCTCCTGCCCTTCGGCAGCCCGCGCACCGGCGCGACGCGCGAGCCGGTCTTCATCGAGATGGTGCGGGACAGCAATCACTCCGACCGCCGCGCCATCATCGACTGGCCCTGGAAGTACCAGTGGGGCATCACGTTCGACGAGTACACGCTCTTCAACCTGGAGACGGATCCGGAGGAGCGCACGGATCTCGCGACGACGGAGCCCGAGGTCCGCGCCCGGATGAACGCGCGTCTGCGGCAGTGGATGGCCCGGGAAGTGCGTCCCGTCACACCCCGGCAATAGTCGATTGTCGGCGGGGGGGGCCTCGCGTATTCTCCGCGCCCGATGTTCGGCACGTACCCCGGCGCAGGTTTTCCCGGCCATCTTCAACCCGGCACGGGTTGGGTCGAGGTCATTTGCGGCAGCATGTTCTCGGGCAAGACCGAGGAGCTGATCCGCCGCATTCGCCGCGCCGCCATCGCGCGCCAGAAGGTCCAGGTCTTCAAGCCGCGCATCGACGACCGCTACGACGCCCAGGCCGTGGTCAGCCACAGCGACCTGCGCGTCGAGGGCATCCCCGTGGACACTGCGCAGGACATCCTCGAGGGGGTCCTCCCGGACACGGCCGTCGTCGGCATCGACGAGGTCCAGTTCTTCGACCTGCAGTTGATCGAAGTGGTCAACATCCTGGCCGACCGCGGCATCCGGGTCGTCTGCGCCGGGCTCGACCAGGACTACCAGGGCCGCCCCTTCGAGCCGATGCCGCAGCTCCTTGCCATCGCCGAGGTCATCACCAAGGCCCTCGCGGTGTGTATGGTCTGCGGCGCGCCGGCCAACCGCTCGCAGCGCCTGTCGGCCAGCGAGAGTCGGGTGATCATCGGCGCCCACGACACCTACGAGGCCCGCTGCCGTCGCTGCCACCACGCCGCCCCCGTGTCGGCCCCCGAGCAGCAGTCCCTGCCCATCGCCACCGAGTCGGTCCCCCGACCGACGGTGCCCGAGCAACTGCCGATGAACTTCAGGGAGTGACCATGCCGAACGTGTATCAGCTCAGCGAGATCGAGCACCGCTACGGGAGCGGGGTTCACATCTTGAATGACCCGTTCCTGACCACGCAGCTCGCCCGCCTCTGCTCCCCGCAGACGCAGCAGCCGGCCTTCAACGACCTGATCTCCATGCTCTACACGAGCCTGATCCGGGCCGTGATCAACGTGGAGTTCCCGCGCGTCGCCGCCGAGAGCCCCACCCGCATGCTCGCGACCAACCGCAACGGCGTCTTCCGCGGCGAGGTCATCGACACGCGCACGCCGACGGTCGTGGTGGACATCGCCCGCGCCGGCATCCTGCCGAGCCAGGTGTGTTTCGATACGCTCAACCACCTGCTCGACCCGCAGGTCGTCCGTCAGGACCACCTGATCATGGCCCGCACCACGAACCAGGCCCACCAGGTCACGGGTGCGGCCATCTCCGGCAGCAAGATCGGCGGCTCGGCCGACGGCTGCGTGGTGCTCTTTCCCGATCCCATGGGCGCCACCGGTGGCAGCCTCTGCACCGCCATCCACAGCTACACGGACGGCGGCCTCGGCAAGCCCCGCAAGGTCGTCACGCTGAACCTCATCGTCACGCCGGAGTTCATCCGCCGGCTGAAGTCCGAGTTCGCGGACGTCCACATCTATGCCCTTCGACTCGACCGCGGCATGTCGCCGCCGGACGTCCTGGCCGCGATCCCCGGCGAACGCTGGAGCGAGGAGAGCGGCCTCGACGAACGCCAGTACATCGTCCCCGGCGGCGGTGGTTTCGGCGAACTCATGAACAACAGCTGGGTGTGAGAGCAAGCGTGCCCTTCTACGATCCCAAACACATCGAGGTCCTCTTCGACGCCGCCACGCTCGACGCCCGCAATCGCGAGCTCGGCGCGCAGATCACCGCGGACTATCGCGGAAAGGGAGAGCTCGTCCTCGTCGGCGTGCTGCGGGGGAGCTTCCCCTTCATCGCCGACCTCTGCCGCCACATCGACCTCCCCGTCGAGGTCGACTTCCTCGGCCTCTCCAGCTACGGCGAGCGCGAGGAGTCCAGCGGCATCGTCCGCATGACGCAGGACCTCAGCGAGCCCGTGAAGGGCAAACACGTCCTGGTCGTCGAGGACATCGTCGACACCGGCCTGACCATGAAGTACCTGCTGGCCAACCTGCAGACGCGCGAGCCCGCCTCGGTGCGCATCGCGTCGCTGCTGCACAAGCCCGAGGGCATGAAGGTCCACGTGCCCATCGACTACATCGGCTTCACCATCCCGAACCGATTCGTCGTGGGGTACGGTCTCGACTTCGCGCGCAAGCTGCGCAACCTGCCGTTCATCGGCGTGGTGACCGGCGACAAGCCGATCCCCTGACCCCCCGCGAGGCCCGGCGATGCGGACCCTTCTCGACCCCGTCGCCGTCGCTCTGGCCCTCGCGCTCAATCTCGCGGCGTGCTCGCCGCAGTCGCCCGACGCCCCGATCGCGGCGCCAGCGAGCGCCGTCGCCGTCACGCCGAGCGCCGCCCCCAGCGCCGCCGCGACTGTGCCGGCCTCCGTCGCCCCCGCCCGCGCGCTCGACTGGGGGGCCCTCCGCGCCGCGGAAGCCGAGTGTGTGGGCTGCCACCCGGACCAGGTCACGGCCTGGCAGGCCTCGCCCATGGGCCGCAGCCTGCTGGCGTACGGCGGCGAGCGCCCGCCCACCCGCGTCGAGAAGCCGAAGGCGACCTACGCGCCCCCCCGCGGCGGCCAGAAGTTCACCGTCACGCTCGACGCCCGCGGCGTCCCGACGTTTCGCGACGAGGCCGTGCCCGAGGCCGCCCCCCGGCCGGCGCGCTATCTCATCGGCAGCGGCGAACACACAAGGTCTTACTTATGGGCCGAGGGTGACGCTCTCTTCGAAGCGCCGCTCACATGGTATCCCGCGCGCAAGGTCTGGGGCGCCAGCCCGGGCTACGAGGTCGCCGACCACCCCGGCCTCTTCCGCGAGATCAAGCCGGACTGCCTCTACTGCCACGCCGATCCGGCCCCCCACGTCACGGGCTCGCTCAATCGCTACCTCGACCCCGCCCCGGTGGCGATCGGTTGCACCCGCTGCCACGGTGACACGCGCGCCCACGTGGCCGACCGCCAAGCCGGCCACAAGACCAACGATCCGGTCATGCCGTCGCGCCTGGACGCGGCGCGCCGCGCGGATGTCTGCGATCAGTGCCACCTCGTCGGCGCCGTCCGGCTCGCGCGCGAAGGGCGCGCGTTCGGCCAGTACCTGCCCGGGGACCGCCTCGAGGACACCGTCGCCATCTTCGTGCGGCTGCAGCCCGGCTCTGCGTTCGGCATCGCCAGCCACGGTGAACGTTTGCGGCGCAGTCGGTGTGGCGAAGGCCAGCTCGCCTGTACACAGTGCCACGCGCCGCACGCCCCGCACGGCGAGGCCGACCGCTCGACCGCCTGTCGCCAATGCCATGGCGAGACCCACCGGACCTGCAAGGGCGCGGGCGGAAACGATTGCGCCGGTTGCCACATGCACCGCGCCCAGACGAGCGACATCCCCCACGTCGCCATGACGGACCACCTCATCCGCGTCCGCCCCGAGGCGCCCCAGTCCGCGCCGGAACACGCCGCCGGGCCCCTCGTTTGGGTCGCGCACCCCGAGCCGAACCCGTCGGATCCCGATCGGCGCCTGCTCCTCGGGCGCGCCTACGCCGAATCGGCCCGCGTCGGCGGCCCCGACATCGACACCGACCGCCAGCGCGCGACGGAGTTGCTCACGGGCGCCCTCGAGGCGCTCCCCGGCAGCGCCGAGGGGTGGGCAGACCTCGCCTCCATGCAACAGCTCGCCGGCAACCGCGCCGGTCTCGACGCCGCCATCGAACGCGCCGCGGCGCTCGCGCCGGGAGATGTCCGCATTTCCCGCGGCGCCGCCGCCAGTCGGCTTACGGCCGGAAAAGCCGCGGAGGCCCTGCGCGCCGTCGACGCCGGCCTCGCGACGGAGCCCGACAGCGTGGCGTTGCGCCTCGCCCGCGCCAACGCCCTCGTCCTCCTCCAGCGCCGGGCTGAGGCGCGTGCCGCCTTCGACCACGCCTGGAGCCTGCGCCCCGGTGAGCCGGATGTCCTCCTGGCCAAGGGCCTGCTCGCCGAGCTCGACCGCGACGCCGACGCCGCAGCGGAAGCCTATGGACGAGCCACGCGCCGCGCCCCGCTCCACGTCCCGGCGCGCCTGAACCACTACCGACTCCTCTCGCTCCTCGCCCGTTGGCCCGAGGCCCTGAAGACGATCGACGAGGCCTTCGAGGCCGTACAGGGCCGTGGTCAAATCCCGCCCGCGCTCCTCGATCGCCTCACGGCTGCACGAGCGCTGGCGCGAGCGCGCCTCGGCCAGTCGGACAAGGCCGCCAACGAGGCCGTGGGGCTCCTCACGCGGGGCCTGCGCGAGCCTTGGGCGGTAATGGCCATGGGCGTGGTCGCGCGCCAGGCGGGCCAGCATGACGCGTCGCTCAAGTTTCTGGACCAGGCCGTGTCGTGGGCACCGGAGGACGGCGTCGCCTGGGCGCTCCTCGCCGAGACCCTGGACGCGACCGGCAAGTCGGAGCTCGCCGCGCGCGCCACCGCCCAGGCCGAGCGGCTCGGCGCCCGGAAGTCGGCCCCGAGCGGGCGCTGACGCCCCCCGCTTGACCTGCTGCGGCCAGGGCACGGCGCTCCGCTGCGCCCCTCGGCTGCGTGTGATAGCGTCGCGAACGACACACATCTGCGGAGGCGACATGTACAAGGTCCTGCCCTCGGCCGCCGCGGCCGTCGCCGACCTCGCCGACGGCATCACGCTGCTCGTCGGCGGCTTCGGCTTGAGCGGAAATCCCGAGAACCTCATCCGCGCGGTCCACGAACGCGGCGTCCGGGACCTGCGGCTCGTGAGCAACAACGCCGGAACTGACGACTGCGGCCTCGGCATTCTGCTCAAGGCGCGGCAGGTCACCCGAATGGTCGGGTCCTACGTGGGCGAGAACAAGGAGTTCGAGCGCCAGCTCCTCGGCGGCGAGCTCGAGGTCGAGCTCTGTCCCCAAGGCACGCTGGCCGAACGACTGCGCGCCGCCGGCGCCGGCATCCCTGCCTTCTACACCCCCACGGGCGCCGGCACGCCCCGGGCCGAGGGCCGCGAGACGCGGGACTTCGACGGCCGCCCACACCTCCTCGAATACGCCCTGCCCGGCGACTTCGGCCTGGTGAAGGCATGGAAGGGCGACGCCCACGGCAACCTCGTGTTTCGCAAGACGGCGCGGAACTTCAACCCGCTCGTGGCCAAGGCCGCCCGCGTGACCATCGCCGAGGTCGAGGAGCTCGTCCCCGTCGGCGAGCTCGACCCCGACCAGATCCACCTGCCCGGCATCTACGTGCAACGGGTCATCGTCGGCGATCACTTCGATAAGTGGATAGAGAAGCGCACCACCCGAACCCGCCCCACCGAGGAGACCTGACATGCCGCTGACACGAGAGGACATGGCCCGGCGCGTGGCGCGGGAACTCCGCGACGGCAACTACGTGAACCTCGGCATCGGCATGCCGACCCTCGTCGCCAACTACATCCCCGAGGGGACCGAGGTCGTCCTTCAGAGCGAGAACGGCCTGCTCGGCATCGGCCCCTTCCCCTACGCCGGCGACGAGGACCCCGACCTCATCAACGCCGGCAAACAGACCATCACCACCATCCCCGGCTCGAGCTTCTTCGACAGCGCCGAGAGCTTCGCGATGATCCGCGGCGGCAAGATCGACGTCGCCATCCTCGGCGCCATGGAGGTCGCGGCCAACGGCGACCTGGCCAACTGGATGATCCCCGGCAAGATGGTCAAGGGCATGGGCGGCGCGATGGACCTCGTCAACGGCGCACGTCAGGTCTTCGTGATGATGCTGCAGAGCGCAAAGGACGGCGCGCCCAAACTCGTCGAGCGCTGCACCCTGCCGCTGACCGGCGTGCGGTGTGTCCACAGGGTCTTCACCGAGATGGCCGTGCTGGACGTCACACCGACCGGATTCGTCGTCCGTGAGATCGCCGCGGACATCTCGCGCGAAGAACTTCAGGCCAATGCGGGCACGCCCCTCCAATTCGCGGCGGATCTCGTGACAATCCGCACGTGAAGCCGCCCGAATTGGCGTGACTTCTTGCGGGACAGCCCCTGAATGTTCCACGATCCGTGGACTTTCTGGGGGAATACACGATGAGATGGAATTTGAGTTTGCTGGCAGTGACCGCCGTCGCCGCCGCCGCATGTTCGAGCGAGAAGGACTCGCTCACCACCGGTTCGCCGCTCACCGACATGGGCGTCGCCCCGCCGACGGCCTCACCGACGGCGCCTCCCACCGGTTCGCCGACAGCCCCGCCCACCGCCGCGCCCTCGGCCGGCGGCTGCGCCGATCTCGACCGAGACGGTTACCAGGACAAGGCGTGCAACGCCAACGCGGCGGGCAGTCCCCGGGGCGGTGACTGCGACGACCGCAACAACCTCGTCAGCCCGGCGCGCGCCGAGAACTGCGCCAACCAGCTCGACGACAACTGCAACGGCATGATCAACGACGGCTGCGCGGCCGCCTGCGACGACCTCGACCGCGACGGCTTCCAGAGCGCCGCGTGCAATGCCAACCCCGCGAACGGCGCCGACTGCGACGACAACAACCGTAACATCAACCCCGGCGCATCCGAGATCTGCGGCAACTTCGGTGACGACGACTGTCAGGGCGGCGACCTCCCCTGCCTGCAGAACTGCACGGACAACGACCACGACGGCTACGGCGAGGGCTCCGGCTGCTTCGGCCCGGACTGCGACGACACCAACGCACGCCGCAACCCCGGCGTCGCCGAGGTCTGCGGTGACAACGTCGATCAGGACTGCGCCGACAACGTCGCCAACAACCCGGCGCTGCGTGGCGACCTCCCCTGCCCGATGAACTGCCAGGACGCCGATCACGACGCGTTCGGCGTCGGCGCGGGCTGTCTCGGCTCCGACTGCAACGACTCCGACTCCAACCAGAACGCCGGCGCGCGCGAGATCCCCGGCGACATGATCGACCAGGACTGCAACGGCCAGGACCTGCAGCTCGGGGCCGATTGCACCGACCGCGACCGCGACGGATACGGCGAAGGCACTGGCTGCCTCGGCCAGGACTGCGACGATGGCGATCCTCGTGTCAACCCGGGGCGCGACGAGGTCTGCGGCAATCGCAAGGACGACGACTGCATGGGCGGCGACCGAGGCTGCTCTCCCGCCGGGAATGGCGACTGCACGGACGCGGACGGCGATGGCTACGGCCCCGGATGCCTGCGCGGTACCGTCGACTGCGACGACAACAACCAGATGGTCTTCCCGGACGCCGCCGAAATCTGCAACGGCATCGACGACAACTGCAACGGCGAGACCGACGAGTGCGCTCGTCGCGGTCAGCGCTGTGTGGACGATACCTGCGTCTCCGGCCCCGGTGCCCCGTGCCGCGACGACGCCGAGTGCGACCCCATCCAGGGCCTGCGCTGTGACCTCGAGGCATCGGAGTGCCGAGTCGCCGACGGCTCCGCCTGCGAAGAAAGCGCCCAGTGCAGCACCGGCGCCGAATGCCTCGTACTCGAAGCGTGCAACCCCGACGGCCTCGCCTGTTACCAGGCCAAGGGCGGCCCCTGCGCCGAGGACTGCGATTGCACCGGCATCTTCCTCTGCCACCCGAGCAACGTTTGTGTCGAATGCCTCGGCGACGCCCAGTGCGACGGCGCCCGCGGCGAGGTCTGCACGCCGGGCGGCTACTGCGCGCTCGACGGCACCCTCTCCGGCGAGGACCACCGCGTGTCGCTCCTTCAGGTCCTCGTCGACTGCTGGTCGCTCTACGTCGAGTCGACCGAGGTCCACGCCTGCGCAACGCTGACGCTCCCCGAGCCGCTCTTCGTCGGACCCGACGAACGGGCGCAGATCGGTCCCGCCGACAACGCCGCCATCGCCGACTTCGCCTGCGACTCGGACGCCCTCTCCGGCGCCGGCTTCAGCCAGGACGACATCGACGTCCTCACCGAGCTCTTCGGGTGCGGCCTCTTCGACGTCGAGAACCTCTGGTGGCGCGACGCCCTCAACGCCGGCAGCAGCGGCGACTGGTGCGTGTACTACGCACCGGCCAAGAGCGGCTTCGGCATCCCCGACGACGCCCGCGCCGCCGTCGTCATCGACAACTGCAGCCTCTCCGACATCGACTGATCCACCCCGCTCCCCGACCGCCCCCCGACATCCGCCCGCGCTCTCGTCGAGGCGCCCGCTACGCTTCACCGCGCAGCGCTCGCACGACCTCCCAATTTGGCCCGGCGAACGGCATCATGCAACGTCCAGCTGGTGTCGGCGTGTCCTCCAGCGCGTGAAGAACCAAAGAAAAAGGCCGCACGAGGCGGCCTTTCCAGCGGACTTCAAGCGAGCCCGAACGTCAGCCTCAGGCGGTCACCTGGGCAGCATCGTCACCACCACCAATGCCGTCCGGCATCAGTTCGATGATGACCATCTCGGCGCCATCGCCGGCGCGACGGCCGACGCGCACCATGCGGGTGTAGCCGCCGGGCCGCGTCTGGTACCGCTCCGCGAGATCGCTGAACAGTTTCTGCAGCACGTCACGGCTGCGAACTGAACGAGCGGCCTGGCGCACGGCAGCCACGCGGGTCGCGGTCAGGCGAGCGCGCTCGTCGTCCGACGGAGCAGCGGACACGAGGCTCGGCGCATTGCGCTTGCCCAACGTGATCAGCCGTTCCGCGATCCGACGAAGCTCTTTCGCCTTCGCGTCCGTGGTCTGCACCTTTTCGACATCGAGCAGCGACGTAACCAGATTGCGGAACATTGCATCCCGGTGACTGGCGTTGCGGCCCAGCTTGCGACCCGACTTCCGGTGACGCATTGCTCTTCTCCTCGCCTTACTTGCGGCGCGACTCGGGATTCCAGCCTTCCAGCTTCATCCCGAGTCCGAGGCCCATGGTCGCCAAGATCTCTTTGATCTCCTTGAGCGACTTACGGCCAAAGTTCTTGGTCTTGAGCATCTCGGCTTCCGTCTTCTGCACCAGCTCGCCAATGAGCTTGATATTGGCGTTCTGGAGGCAGTTGGCGGAGCGCACGGAGAGCTCCAACTCGTCCACGCTGCGATAGAGGTTCTCGTTCTGGAGAATCTCATTCTGCGGGGAGCTCTCCTCGTAGTCGGGCTCAGCCTCTTCATCGAAATTGATGAAGATGCTCACCTGCTCCTTGAGGATCTTCGCCGCATAGGCTATGGCGTCCGCGGGGGCGACGCTGCCATCCGTCCACACCTCGAGCACGAGGCGGTCGTAGTCGGTCTGCTGACCAACGCGAGCGTTGGTCACGTTGTAGTTCACGCGACGGATCGGCGAGAACATCGCGTCGATGGGGATCGTGCCGACCGGCATGCCCAGCGCTTTGTTCTCATCCGCCGGCACATAGCCCCAACCCGTCTTCACGGTCAGTTCCATGTTCACCTTGCCACCCTCATTGAGGGTCGCAATGTGATGATCGGGGTTCAGCACCTCGACCATGCCGTCCGTCTGAATGTCGCCGGCCGTGATGCGGCGCTCACCCTCGACCTGAATGCGCACGACCCGAGGCTCCAGCGTGTGGAGTTTCAGGCGAACTTCCTTCAGGTTCAGGATGATGTCGGTCACGTCCTCCTGCGTCTCGGGGATGCTGCTGAACTCGTGGAGCACGCCGTCGATACGAACGGCAGTGATCGCGGCCCCCTGCAGCGACGAAAGCAGAATGCGACGCAGCGAGTTTCCGATCGTGATCCCGAAGCCACGCTCGAAGGGCTCCGCGACGAACTTGCCGTACGTCGGGGTGGCTTCTTCGACCGTGATTCCCTTCGGGCGAATCAGGTCACGCCAGTTCTTGGAGATCATTTCCATAGTTCACCTCACCAACGTTCCAGGCCCACGCGCAGCTCAGCCTCTCCTTGACCTCGCCGGCACCACCCCAGAAGTTGAGGAAAAAGTTACTTGCTGTAGAGCTCGACGATGAGCTGCTCATTGATGGGCAGCGTGAGCTCCTCGCGCACCGGGAGGCCCTTGACGACCCCCTTGAAGGCCTTCTTGTCCAACTCGAGCCACGAGACACGACCGCGACGGTCAGAGTTCTCCATGGCCGAGCTGATCTTGACGACCTTGCGGCTGCGCTCCTTCACCTCAATCTCGTCACCCGACTTCACCAGGTAAGAAGGAATGTTCACCTTCTTGCCGTTGACGATGAAGTGGTTGTGACGAACGAGCTGACGAGCCTCGATCCGGCTGGACGCGAGGCCCAGACGGTAGACGGTGCTGTCCAGGCGGCGCTCGAGCAGGCTCAGCAGGTTCTCACCCGTGACCCCGCGCATGCGCTCAGCGCGCTTGAAGAAGAGGCGGAACTGGCGCTCGAGGAGGCCATAGATCCGCTTCACCTTCTGCTTCTCACGAAGCTGCTCGCGATAGTCGCTCTGCTTCGCACGCGCCTGGCCATGCTGGCCAGGGGCATACGGGCGACGATCGAACGCACACTTCTCGCTGAAGCAACGCTCGCCCTTGAGGAAAAGCTTCAAACCTTCGCGCCGACAAATGCGGCAAACCGGTCCAACGTAGCGGGCCACGACTCTCTACTCCTCAGACGCGCCGGCGCTTCGGCGGACGGCAACCATTGTGCGGAACCGGGGTGACATCCCGGATGTGCGTGATCTTGAAGCCGACCGTGTGGAGCGCACGCAGCGCCGCCTCACGACCCGCACCAGGACCGGTGACGTAGATCCCGATGGAGCGCATGCCGTGCTCCATCGCTTTACGCGCTGCCTCCTCGGCTGCGAGCTGCGCGGCAAAGGGCGTGCTCTTCCGGCTACCCTTGAAGCCGCGTGCACCGGCCGAAGACCACGACACGCAGTTACCCTGCACATCCGTGATGGTGACGATCGTGTTGTTGAACGTCGCCTGGATGTGCGCAATGCCAGACTGAATGTTCTTGCGAACCTTCTTCTTGGCGCCTTTGGCCGTCGCCTGCTTCTGCATGATTATCGCTCCGGGCTCACTTCTTCTTCATGACCACGCGACGCGGGCCCTTACGCGTCCGAGCATTCGTCCGCGTGCGCTGGCCACGAACAGGGAGCCCACGGCGGTGACGAAGACCGCGATAGCACCCCAGGTCCATCAACCGCTTGATGTTGAGCTGCACATCCCGGCGGAGGTCACCCTCAACCTTGATGCTCTCGTCCAGGATCGTCCGGATCTTCCGGATGTCGACCTCAGAGAGATTGTCACTGCGAAGGCTCGGATCGATGCCGCACTTCTCCAGGATCATCTGGGAAGTCGTCCGACCGATGCCGTGAATGTAGGTGAGAGCGATCTCGATCCGCTTGTTACGCGGCAAGTCGACACCAGCAATACGCGCCATATTCTTTACTCTCCTGTTCGCCGAGCTCAGCCCTGGCGCTGCTTGTGCCGCGGATCCTCACAGATCACGCGAACCCGGCCATGACGCCGGATCACCTTGCACTTCTCGCAAATCCGCTTCACGGATGCTCGAACCTTCATGACGTGCGCTCCTCGACACTACTTCGAACGATAGGTAATCCGGCCCCGCGTCAGGTCGTAGGGCGAAAGTTGAACCGTCACCTTGTCCCCCGGCAGGATCTTGATGAAGTGCATCCTCATCTTGCCGGAGATATGAGCGAGCACCTGGTGCCCATTGTCCAGTTCAACGCGAAACATCGCGTTCGGCAACGGCTCTACCACGCGCCCCTCGACTTCGATGCCTTCTTCCTTCGCCATACAGCAGATTCTCTCACCCCGCGACTGCTTTCGCAGCCCCGAAGCCGGACCGACTGAGAATCTCCGGACCGTTGTCTGTAATCGCGATCGTATGCTCGAAATGCGCTGAGCGCATTCCGTCGGCCGTCACGGCCGTCCAATCGTCAGCGAGCATTCTGACCTCGTGCGTACCCGCATTGATCATTGGCTCGATGCAGATGACCATACCAGATTTCAGGACCTGCCGGTCATGCGCATCGAAGTAGTTCGGAACCTGCGGGTCTTCGTGGAGCCTTCGCCCGACGCCGTGACCAACAAAGTCCCGAACCACTCCATACCCCTGAGCAACTGCCCCCTCCTCGACCTTACGGCCGATTTCGTGCAGTCGAACACCAGGTCCGCAGGCGGCAACTGCCCGCTCCAGGCAAGTGCGGGTCACCTCGACCAGCTTCTGCGAAGCCGCGTCGACGCTCCCCACCAGCACAGTGCGTGCATGGTCTCCATACCACCCTTTGTAGACGACCCCGAAATCGAGCCCGATGATGTCGCCATCACGCAGCACTCGCTTCTTCGAGGGAATCCCGTGAACGACCTCCTCGTTCACGGCAACGCAAAGACAAGCGGGGAATCCGTAGAGTCCCTTGAAAGCCGGGGTCACCCCCCGCTCCCTGCACTTGGTCTCCGCGGCCGCGTCCAGATCGAACGTCGTCACGCCAGGGACAACCAACAACTCAAGTTCGTCAAGGATCTCGCTGACCGTTGAAGCCGAGACGCGCATCAAGTCGATTTCGCGCTTCGATTTCAGGATCAGTTCGCTGCGCCGAGCTTTCAACTTCCCAACGCCGCAAGCACGGCCTGGTACACCGACTCGGTGCTCCCCAGTCCGTTCACATCGCGCAGAATGCCGCGCTTCTTGTAGAAGTCAATCAGCGGCGCCGTTTCCGACGCATAAACTTTCAGACGACTCTCGACCACCGCCGCATCGTCGTCCTTGCGTTGCCCGACGGACCCTGAGCAGGCGTCACAGACGCCCTCGGTTCGGGGCGGACTGTTCGTCGCATGATAGGTCGCACCGCAACCTTGGCACACGCGTCGCCCAGCAATCCGACCGACCAGAATCTCAAACGGAACGTCGACGTTGACCACGCACTCGACCACGATCCCTCGAGAATCCAGCGCATCGGCCTGAGCAAGATTCCGCGGGAAGCCGTCGAGGATGTAGCCACCCTTCGCGTCGTCCCTGGACAGTCGCTCCTCGACCAACGAGAGGACGAGGTCGTCAGGAACGAGGTGTCCCTGATCCATGAACAACTGCGCCTTTCGGCCGAGATCCGTGCCCGCCTTACGGGCAGCACGCAGGAGGTCGCCGGTAGAGACCTGGGGAATCGAGAGGGACTCCACGAGGAGCGCGGACTGCGTACCCTTCCCTGCCCCGGGAGGGCCGAGCAGGATGAATCGACGCGCACCCATCTCAGGCCTCGCTTCCACGACGATTGCGGAGGCGGGGCCCCTTCGTCTCTGTGAATCCCTCATAGTTCCGGGTGATCAGGTGGCTCTCGATCTGCTGAATCGTATCCAGAGCCACGGAGACCACAATCAGGAGCGAGGTACCACCGAAGTAGAAGGAGACGTTGAACTTGTCCCTCATGAGGACCGGAAGCACACAAACCGCGGCGATATAAACCGCCCCTGCGCAGGTGAGTCGAGAGAGTACGTGATCGATGTACTCGGCCGTCTTCGTCCCAGGACGAATGCCGGGAATATAGCCGCCGTACTTCTTCAAGTTCTCCGCCACGTCCACCGGGTTGAACATGACCGCGGTGTAGAAGTAGCTAAAGAACAGGATGAGGGCAACGAAACACGTGTTGTACTGCCATGTCCCAGGCGTCATCGCGCTCCGAACAGCGGTCATCCATTCGACGTCGGTCCAGCTCGCGACAGTGGCGGGAAACATCAGAATGGACGAGGCGAAGATCGGGGGGATGACACCCGCCATGTTCAACCGGAGCGGAAGGTGCGTGCTCTGGGCCGCAGCAACTCGATTGCCGACGAGTCGCTTGGCGTATTGAATCGGAATGCGACGCTGCGCACGCTCCATGAACACGATACAAAGGATGACCACCGCGACCACGCCACAGAGCAGCAGGAGGTCGAAGACGCTCATGCCCTCACTGGCCAGGCTTTCCTTGATCTGAAGCAGCGCCCTGGGAAGCCCGTTCACGATACCGGCAAAAATGATCACACTCATCCCGTTGCCGATCCCGCGCTCGGTGATCTGCTCCCCGAGCCACATGATGAACGCAGTGCCGGCCATGAGGGTGATGACTGTGAGCCCGCGAAACGCGAAAGTTCCGGGGTTATGAACGATCTGCCCGGCACCGCCGCCGGAGCTCAAGTTCTCAAGATAGATTGCAATGAAGTAACCCTGGACCATCGATAGCAGGATCGTGGCGTACCGGGTCCATTGGTTGATCTTCCGCCTCCCCTGCTCGCCTTCTTTGTTGAGTCGGTCGAGGGTCGGGATGACCACGGTGAGCAACTGGAAGATGATCGAGGCCGAGATATAGGGCATCACGCCGAGCGCGAAAATGCTCAGATTCTCGATGGCGCCGCCGCTGAACATGTTGAAGAGGCCCAGAAACCCCCCCTGATCGGAGGCCATGAGCTTCATCATGTTGTGCCGGTCGACTCCTGGGAGCGAACAGAACACACCGATGCGGTACACTGCGAGCAGGCCGAGCGTGAAAATCACACGCCGTCTCAACTCGGGAATCTTGGTGATGGCGACCAGCGTGTTCAAGGGAGTCCTCAGGCTTCGAGAACTTCGACGGTTCCGCCGGCTTCGGTGATCTTTGCGACCGCCGCCTTGCTGAACTTCTGCGCGCGGACGGTGACCTTGACCTTGATGTCGCCTTCGGCGAGCACCTTGAGGAGGTCGCCGTTCTTGCGAACCCGGCCGTTCTCGCGCAGCCAGTTGAGGTCCACCACAGTGCCTTCGGCCGCGTCGGCAAACGACGCGAGATTCACCGTCGCGTACTCGACCCGATTGCGGCTGACGAAGCCACGCTTGGGCAAGCGACGAGCGAGGGGCATCTGACCGCCTTCGAAGCCGCGACGCGGCTTCCGGCGACCGCTGCGGACGGTCTGGCCCTTGCCGCCGCCGCCGGAGGTCTTGCCCCAGCCCGACGACTCACCACGACCAACGCGCTTCTT
>CAINDO010000065.1 GCA_903847385.1 uncultured Myxococcales bacterium | reverse complement strand
GGCCCGTGACGGGCTCGTCCATCACAGCGACCGCGGCGTGCAATACCTGTCCATCCGGTACAGCGAACGCCTCGCCGCAGCTGGCATCGAGAGCTCCGTCGGGCGCGTCGGCGACAGCTACGACAACGCCCTCGCCGAGTCCGTCATCGGCCTCTACAAGACCGAGGTCATTCGCCCGCGTGGTCCCTGGAAAGGCCTCGAAGCCGTCGAGTTGGCGACCCTCGACTGGGTCCACTGGTTCAACAACACCCGCCTGCTCGAACCCATCGGATATGTTCCCCCCGCGGAGTTCGAACAGGCATACTACCAACGTCAAGCCACCCAAGCCCGGGCAGCGTGACTCAAGCAAACGAGTCTCCGATGAAACCGGGGCGGTTCAAGTCGGTCGATAACCTCGCGCAGGTCCATGTCGCTGAGCGCGTCGGGATCGGGGCCTGGTCGATTGCGACTTCTCCGGCGCTCGGTCCCGCGTCCTTTGTGTCTCTGGCCTTGGACGGCGCGGCTGCACCCACACCCCGGGTCGCGTTCGTCTCCGGCGCGAAGGTGAAATACGCGCGACGGACCACCCTGAACGCATTCAGCGATCCCGCGGACGTCCAATTGAACGTGAACGCGATCCACCCATCGCTCTCCCTCCGAACGTTCGGGAGTCTGACCCGCGAGATGGTAGCCTACTACGACATCGCAAACGCCGCCTTGACGGTGCGGGAACGCGACCCCATTGGTCAATGGAATCAGGTTCTGCAGCATGTCGCGGGGCCAGGACTCGACGCGGGTCGAACCCCATCGCTACAGATCGACTCGATCGGGCGGCCCGTCGTCGCGTTCCGGAACTCCAGTGGCGGGACGCTCGGGTTCATCCGGTGGAATCGCATGAAGGGGCCCGCGCCGGCGCTGGCGACGGACGACCCGCCGGGTGGCTGGGATGTCTGTGACGCAGACGCGGGCGGGCTGGGTCCCGCCATGCGAGTCGATGTGCACGATAACCTTCAGATTTCCCATCGTGGCCTGCTCGAATGCCCGACGCCGCCGATTGCTGGTCCATGCACACGGCCGGTCCAGTTCACGGCGCGGCCATGATCAACTCGGTGGAAAGGAAGCAACTCGTGAAATTCACGTTCCTGTTTGCGGTTGTGATCGTCCTGGCGGTCGATCTTCGATACGCGAGCGCAGGCGAGACAGAGCCCGCGCTGATTGCGGCGTGCTCTGAGACCCAACTCGCCTGCAGGCGGGCGTGCATCCCGCTGGATGAAAACGGGGACCCGGACTACTCAGACCTGGAGGCTCTCGATTCCTGCATCGACACCTGCGACGATGTCGCGTTCGACTGCGTGGTAGAGGCGCTCGGCTCGCCTTGAACGGCGCCGTTGGGCGAGGTGCCAGTGTCGTGTCCCCCCGGAGAGCGACGCACTCCGACCGCAGGAAATGTCATGTGTTCGACCAGAGACGCCCGACTGCTCGACTGCAAGTTCCCCAAGTTTGGTCCGCAGCGCGGACAGCACCGTCATGGGTCTGAGCCCAGCGTGGGCTGGCGCTGGTCTCGAACGGTGGTCGCGGGCTCTCCACGGAGTCTGTGTCCGCGACGTTCGCGCGAGAGCGGACAGACCGCTCGGGAGCCGAGCGGACGAGCGGCGATTCGGGCCCGAAGGGTCGAGGTTGTGGAGGCGTGGCGGCGCAGCTGGTTGACGCAGCGCCCGCATTCGTCTCCCATTCAGCCACGCGGCAAGCCAGCCGCCACCCACGTCTATGCCAGGAGACCCGTAGTTTCGCCCCCCGCCCGGTACCGCGCACTCATGGCGAGGGCTTCGCGAGCGACCGCCGCACGAAGGGCGGTCGGTGCGAGGGCCTCCGCGTCGCCCCCCCAGCCCAACGCCCACCGCACGGCGCCCATCAGGTTCGTGCACGGGGCGTACACGGCCAGCCGGCCGTCGGGGAGGGGACGCACCGCCTGCCGATCGTTGAGCGGGTACTCGGCCAGGAGCTCGCCGAAGTTGCCCGGGAACGCCACCACCGCCTCGAACGCCTCGTCGTAGGCCGCGTCCGGTGCGGCGCCGAGCGCGGGTTCGCGCACGGCCACGTCTGCCTGCAGGTCCGCCAGGACCTCGACCTGCACGATTCGTCGGCCCTTCACCAGGCGCGACGCCCCCGACTCGGGCGAACACACCAGCAGGTACGGTTGGCCGCGCACCAGCCGCCACCCCTTGGGATCGACCTCGGCGGTGACGTCCGCGTTGGCCCGGGGATCCCGCGTGACCAGCCGAACGCGACGCCCCTCGGCCATCGCCGTCCCAAGCGCGCGCCGCATCGCGACCACGGCGGGCCGCGGCGTCGTCGCCGGCTCCGGCCCGCGGAGCGCCTGCGGCGCCCGAAGCACCTGCCGCCGGAAGTGGGCGTCGAGCGCGTCCACGGCCTCCAGACCGGAGAGCGGTGCGAAATAACGCGCCCGCAGCGCCTCGTAGGCGAGCCGCGCGTCCAGGGGCGGGGCGTTCTCGGGCAGCGGCGCCCCCTGCGCCTCCAGCGTCAGACGCACCTCGCCGTTCACCTCGCGCCGTGAGAGCGCATACCCACAGGCCTCGAGCGCCTCGAAGTCCCGATAGACCGACGCGCGGCTCACGCCGGTCAGGCGAGCCATCTCCGACGCCGAGATGCCCATGCGGCGCACGGAGAGCGCCCGCACCATCTGCAGCAGCCGCAGGAACCGGGGATTGCGCTCGGCGGTGTGTTCTGCCATGGGGGGAGTATGCCGATCATGGCGCGGGGTGGGGAAGCCACGACCTCGGCTTGTTGCGGGTCAAGCCAGCGTTCGCGGCGCTCGGACTCGCTCGGCCATGGCGCCTCGAGCGCCGGGCGTGAGGCGGTCCGAAGTCGTGCGGGGCTGGGCGAGTCGCCGCGATCGCGAACAGGAAGAGGGGCTCCGCTACCCGACCACCCCCCCCCGGTCAAAACCTAGACCTCGCCCGCCTCGCGGGCCGCCTTCACCGCCTCGTCGACCCCGCCGCTACCGGTGAACAGCACCAAACGCGGCGGCCCGCGCGTCTCCTGGCCGTCGCCAGTCGCGCGGCATCATGGTGTAGCGTATCAGTCTCCAAGACGGGCTCCGGCGCCCCCGCGGAGCCGCGCTCGCCCAGGAAGCGGTTGGCGCGCCCCGGGTGAAGCGAGCGCACCTTCGCGCCCATCGGGGAGGTGGGCGCGAGTCGCGGTTCACGCCATTGATGGCCGAAAAAGTGAGCCAATCGTCTCGGTTGCGAGATTTTGTCTCGGCATTTGTTGATTCGATGCGAATTGGGCGAATATGAAGCCGCGCACACACCGTTTCCTTCGGTGGAGGTCCGCCGTTCATGCTCCTTCGCTTCAGCGTCGAGAATTTCGCCTGTTTCGCCGAGTTGGCGACGCTCAGCATGGTCGCGTCCTCGGACCGATCGCACCCCGGGCACGTCGTGGAGGCCGAGGCGGCGACGGGCCGAGGCCATCGGTCGCTCCGGCTCGCGGCGCTCTACGGCGCGAACGGCCACGGCAAGACGCGCTTCGTCGAGGCCGCAATGGCGCTCCAGCGGCTGGTCCTCCATGGGGTGCGGGTGGACCAGGCCCTCCGGTACACGCCGTTCCGCCTCGAGTCGGCGCTCCGGGGCCAACCGACGCGCTTCGAGATCGTGTTCGAGCATGGGGGCGCCGAGTACGAGTATGGCGTGGTCCACGATGCGCGGCGCATCCACGACGAGTGGCTCTACGCCCGCGAGGGCGCGGGGCGCGAAGCGGCGGTCTTCGTTCGGACGACGGCCCCCGACGGGACCACCACCGTGAAGGCGGGCAAGGCGGCGCCCAAGCTCAAGCGGGGCCTCTTCGGCGTGCTGGCCGCGGGCACACGGATGAACCAGCCCTTCTTGACCGAGGGGGCCGAGCGCAACGTGGAGCTCTTCGCGGTCGTTCGTCGCTGGTTCTCAGACGTCCTCGTGCCCATCCCCGCGACGGCGCACTATGTCGCGCTGCCGGCGCACGCCCGGGACAACCCCGACTTCGGCGCGCTGCTCGGGCCCTATCTCGGCGCGGCGGACACCGGCATCGAGAAGGTCACCACGGAAGAGCAGCCCTTCGACGTGGGTCGTCTGCGCGAGCTTCCCGAGGATGAACGACAGCGGCTCGTCGAGGCGTGCGAGCGCGGTGAGACCCTCTCCGTGGCCGACGACGAGGGCGAGATGTTCACGCTCTGCCGCGGCAAGGCCGGGGGCGTGGTGATGGTGCGGCTGAAGACGCATCGTCGGGACGACCAGGGGCAGGACGTCGAGTTCGACTTCACGGACGAGTCGGCGGGCACGCGGCGGCTCGCCAATCTCTTGCCCATCGTCGGCCCGGGCGCCGCCGGCCGCGTCTACCTGGTGGACGAAATCGACCGCAAGCTGCACCCCGTGCTCGCGCGAGAGCTCATCCGGCGTTTCGGCGACGCCCAGACATCCGGCCAGCTCATCTTCACGACCCACAACACACACCTGCTGGACCTGGACGTGCTTCGGCGCGACGAGATCTGGTTCACGTCCAAGGACGAACGGGGTCGCGCCTCGTTGGCCTCGCTGGCCGAGTTCCGCGTCCGAAAGGACCTGGAAATCGAGAAGGGCTACCTGTCGGGACGCTTCGGCGCCATCCCGTTCCTCGGCAACCTCAGGGACCTCGGCTGGCGATGAGCGGGCGGATCAAGCGGCCCCTGAATCGGGCGATCAATGTCCGCGATGCGTCGCTGTTCGTGATCGCGACGGAGGGCGCAAAGACCGAGCCGGCCTACTTCGAGGCGTTCAAATCGCCGCGCGTCCACGTCGAGATCTTGCCGACGAGCGTGGACAATCGATCGGCGCCGAAACACGTCGTCGAGCGCCTTCGGGCGTTCGAGCGGAAGTTCCAGCTCGGTGAGGGTGACGAACTTTGGGCGGTCATCGACTTCGACCGCTGGGGCGAGGCCCAGATCAGTGAAATCGCCGCCGAAGCGGCGGCCGGTGCCTTTGCGCTCGCGGTCAGTCGACCTTGCTTTGAATTCTGGCTGTGGCTGCACGTGGACGACTGGACGCTTGCCGAGCGGCCCACCGCGGATTCCCTCGAGTCGGCGTTGCGAACTCGGCTCGGCACCTGGCAGAAGGCACGACCCGACGTCGCTCGTTTCATGGCCGGGGTCGAGGACGCGATTCGCCGCGCAGTTGCTCTGGACGCACCGGGGACGGACCGCTGGCCCCAGGCCGCCGGTTCACATGTATACAAGCTCGCCCGATCGCTGCGACGCCGCACGCTGATCACCGCTCCTTCGGCGACGTAAGCCGCCACGAGCCCCCCCATGCGCAGGTGCTGCGATGCCGGCGCCGTCAGGAGCCCCCCCGCCCACCTCGACCCCCAATCAACCGCCCCCCCACGACCTGTCCACCCCCCTGAGACGCCCCCCTCGCACTCTGGGGTCGTGGCGGTCGCGGTGGTCGCGACGCCCGGTCCCCAACGGTGGAGGTCTCTCATGGCGCATCTCTCCCTCAATCAGCAAACCGTCTACCTCACCTTCCTGCTCCAGGGTCAGGCCGAGCTCCTGGCGCGGTCGCGGGCGGCGGCGCTCTTCGTGCCGAAGCTCCGCGAGACGCTCGACCTCTACGTGGCGCGCCAGTCGGTCGTCGCCCCCGCGGTCGTCTCCCCGGCGCGCCTCGCCGCCGCGGCGCGTCTGCAGGACCAGCGGCGCACGGCGGTCCTGCGGCTGGCGGACCTGCTCGAACTCCAGGACCCGGGCGACGCGGTCGGGGGGCTGGCGGCGTCGATTCGAGGGGCGGTCGACCTGCCGCGCGGTCGGGCCTACGTCGACCGGGTCGCGCGCCTCACGGCGGCCCAGGCCCAGGTCGAGGCGCTGCGCGGGCCCATCGCGGCGTTGCCCGCCGCCCTGGCCGGGATGCTGGAGGCGTCGCTCGCGGCGTACCTCGCCGCGGGCCGGGAGCTCGCCGAGCTGCTGCGGATCCGGGCCGAGTCGGCCGGGCAGGGCGTCGAGATGACGCCCGGCGACCTGGTGGCCCGCGTCTCGGCGACGACCTCGCTGCTCCGTCACTTCCGCGAGGCCGTGCGACTCGAGGCCGAGGTCGATTCGACGCTGCCGCGAGACATCGACGCGCGTCTGTTCGCCTACCTGGACGAGCTCCAGGCGCAGGCGCGGAACCGGCTGGCTTCGCGCCGCGCGCACGCCACCCCGCGTGTCGACGACTCGCAGCCCACGGTGCCCGCCGCCCAGGACCCCGCCGCCCTCGCCGTCTGATTCACCCAGAACCCTCTATCGCCCGCTCACTGCCCCGCGAACACGAACGGGAAGCTCGCCTGCTTGGGCCCCTCGGTGAACTTGGGGAAGGCCCAGCCCTTGGCGCGGCTCTGCACGCAGCCGGGCAGCGAGGTGCCCTCGAAGGCCGGGGCCTCGACGTTGACCTCGGTGACGCGGCCCTCGGTGCCGATGTTCAGCGACACGATGGCCTTGCCGCCCTGACCGGAGCCCTCGCGCGCGGCGAGCTGGAAGCAGCTCCCCACGGCGCGCACGTTGCGCTTGATGACCGAGGTCACGGCGGAGTCGGGGAGGGCGCCCTCGAGGGGCATGGCCTCCGCGGGGGCGGGCTCGGCGCTGCCTTCGGGCGTGCCGGCGGCCTCGCGGACCTCGCCGAGCAGCGCGCGGCCTTCGCCGCCCTGCACGATCAGCGGGGTGCCACCCTGCTTCTCCAGGGCGGCCCACTTCTCGTCGAAGGCGGCGTTGCCCGTAGAGGCTGCGCTGCAGGCCAGCATCAACACACCCAACAGACCGGCGACACACACGCTGCGCATTCCGAACATACGGACTCCCCCTGCGGTTGAACCGGGCTCGGGTGAGCCCACGGGCGAGGACACTACCGATCTCGCGCGGTCGCGTCTACGCCTGCCGAAAGGGCGAGTCGTGCTGCAGCGCGCGGACCTGGCGCAACACGTAGGCCCAGAGCGCCACGGACAGGGCCACCACGGCGCCGTACATGACGGCGCCGCGCAGCTCCAGCAGTGACAGATCGTAGGCCGTGTGAAAGGCGAGCGGGATGAGCAGCGAGGCCGCGAGCGCGCGCCGACGCTCGCCCGGAGGCACGGCGCCGCCCTCGTGGCGCCCGCGGCCGAGTTTGGCGCGCCCGAACTGCGTGCCCATGGCGGCGCCGAAGAGCGCGTGGGCGGGCACGGCCAGCACCGCGCGCAGGATGCCCTGGCCGAGGCCGACCCTGTGCACGTAGAGCACGTTCTCGACCGTCGCCAGGCCGAGCGCGACCGCGACGCCGTAGATCAGTCCGTCGAGCGGCTCGTCGAACTCCGCCCAGCGGACGACGACGGCGAACATCACGAGCCACTTGGCGACCTCTTCGACGCCGCCGGCGAGCACCCCCGCCTCGAACAGATGCGCCGGGAGACCGCCGAGCGCGAGCCACACGGGGTCGACGAGGCCGGCGAGCGCCGTGCCGCCGAAGTACGCCGCCGCGAAGGCCAGCAGGCCGAGCCCGAAGGCCGCCGCCACGTGGCCGTGGGGCTCGGGCTCGTAGTGGTCCTTCAGGTAGAAGAACACCATCAGCGCCAGCGACGGCAGGGCGCCGAGACAGAGGTCGAGGGCCGTTTGCATCTCTCGCTGGTACCACGCCGCGACCGGGGGCGAAAGCCCGCGCCGCCTGGGGTACACTCCGCGCCGTGCAGACGAAAGCCCTCACGAAGCGACTCTTCGGCGCCCCCCGCGCGCTCATCGGCATGATCCACGTGGGCGCGCTGCCCGGCACGCCGGCGGCCGCAGCACCGCTCTCGCAGCTCATCGCGCAGGCCGTGGACGAGGCGCGGCAGTACGAGGCCGCGGGGTACCACGCGCTGATTCTCGAGAACATGCACGACCGCCCGTATCGCAAGGGGGCGGTCGGCCCGGAGATCGTCGCGGCGATGACGGCCGTCGGGTGCGCGCTCCGGGCGGCCTGCCCGCTGCCCCTGGGCGTGCAGGTGCTGGCCGGGGCCAACCTCGAGGCGATGGCGGTCGCGCACGCCTGCGGCGCGGCTTTCGTGCGGGTCGAGGGTTTCGTGTTCGCGCACGTGGCGGACGAGGGCCTGATCGAGGCCTGCGCGGCGGACCTTTTGCGCTACCGGCGCGCGCTCGGGGCCGAGGTCGCCGTCTTCGCGGACATCAAGAAGAAACACAGCGCCCACGCCATCACCGCGGACGTCTCGCTCGTCGAGACGGCCCACGCGGCGGAGTTCTTCCTGGCGGACGGCGTGATCGTGACGGGGACCTCGACGGGCCGGGCGACGGACCCCCGCGAGGTGGCCGACGTGGCCGGGGCCGTGGCTCTGCCGGTGCTCGTGGGCTCCGGCACGACGCCGGAGAACCTGGCGGACTACGCCGCGGCGGACGGCATCATCGTCGGCTCGTACGTGAAGCGGGACGGCCACTGGGCGCAACCGCTCGACCCGGCGCGCCTCGCGGCGTTCGCGCGGGCGTTCAAGGCGCTGCCCCCGGTGGGCGAAGCTGGTTCGGCGGCCCCGCTTTCGCTATGACGTGCACATGAAACGCGCGCGCGCCCTCGCTCGGATCGCCCTCGCCACGCTGGCCGCCCTGGCCGGCGCGGGCTGCGCGGCTGCGACGGACGACCTGGAGGACGCGGGCGAGCTCGACGCGCGCGCACCCGGTCCCGGGCCCGGCGGCGCGCCGTGGATGGACGGCGGCATGCTCGCTCCGCCGCCGCCCTCCGGCGCGCCGATGGGCGGGCCGTCGGGTGCACCGACGGGCGCGCCGACCGGGGCACCGACG
>CAINDO010000064.1 GCA_903847385.1 uncultured Myxococcales bacterium | reverse complement strand
GGCTCGGGCTCGGGCGGCGCCGTCGCCAGGATCGACACCGCCAGCGCCACGGCCTCACCGAGCACGGCACAGTCGGCGTCGGCGCTCTCCAGGCGGCGGCGGCCCAGGGTGTCTGCGCCCTCGCGCAGCGTCAGCTCGGCGACGAAACCCGGCGGCGCGTCCGTGAAACGCACGGTCAGGCGGCGCGCGACGTCCGGGGCGATCACCGGGTCCCCGGCGAGGGCGTTGGCCCGCGCCCCGAGCGTCGCGGCGTCGGGGCAGGCGGCGGGCGCGTCCGGCTCCACGGTGAGGGACACGGGCGCGGGCGCGAGCAGGAGCACCAGCGCCGGGCGGCGAACCGCGCGGGCGGCGGAGAGTCGGAGCGGGGCGGGCACGGCGCGAGTGGAGCAGAAGCGTGGGGCGTCTGGCAACCCGTCGGGCGGCGAGGGCGTATTCCAGGATGGACGCGGCTGTATTCTGTGCGTATACGTGGAGTGCGCCACGTTGGTCGCGGGACCTTGTCGCAGCATGGAAAGTCCGTATTCTGAGGTCATGAAGACGACGCGCTGCTCGCCGCGATGTCCGCGACGAGCGCCGCGCCAGGACACTGACCCAGAAGAAGGACGACACGTAAGATGAACACCTCGATGAAGACCGGCCTGAACACCCTCCGCAACCTGATGGCCGCCGGCGCGCTGCTGCTCGGCCTGACCGCCTGCGGCGCCGAGTCCGGCGACCGATCCGTCTCCGTGGCCGTGGCGGCGCGGCCCAACAGCGTGCAGGGCCTGCTGTCGGCGATTCGCATGAACCCGACGGCCGGTGGCATGCAGCTCAGCGACGGCCGTCACGTGATGACCGTCTCCCAGGTGGACGTGCAGCTCGGCGGCCTGATGCTCGACGCCGCCGCGGCGGCCCAGGCCCCGGTGGGCCTGCTCGAGGGCGCGACCGCGGCGCTGCCCCTGGACGGCCGCCTCGTGGATCTCGGCCGCGCCTCGGTGCCCGCCGGCCGCTACGACGAGGTCGTGCTCGACGACGCCGGCCAGGCCAGCGTGACGCTCCGCGGCGACTTCGATGGTCGCCCCTTCACGGTCACGGCCTGGATGCCGGCCGGCACCACGCTCTCGCTCCTCGACGCCGTGGACCTGTCCTCGGCCCGCACGTCCAAGGTCACGCTGACGCTCGATCTCGCCCGCCTGGTGTCCCAGAACGACCTGCTGCTGAGCCCCGAGGCCCTCCAGGCCGACGACCACGGCGGCCGCGCGGCCGAGGCCTTCGAGGGCTTCGAGGACGACGACGCCGACGGCGAGGTCGAGGTCGAAAACGAGAACGAGGTCGAGCACGGCGTCGAGGTCGAGAACGAGGCCGGCGACGACCACGGCGGCCACGGCGAGGGCGAGATCGAGAACGAGCACGGCGTCGAGGTCGAGACCGAGACCGAGCACGGCGTCGAGACCGAGACCGAGACCGAGACCGAGGCCGAGACCGAGAACGAGGCCGCCGACGACGGTCGCCACGGCGGCCGCGACGACGCCGCCGAGTCCGAATCCCAGGGGTGAACCGACCATGAGTGACACGCCGGCGAACGATACGGAGACCGAGAGCACCACCGGGCGGCCCACGCCCGAGAGCTTCACGGACCACTGCGCCTATCTGCGCGCGATGATCGCGTATCTGAAGCGCACGCAGAAGCAGTTCTCCTACCGCTACTTCTCCAAGATCGCCGGCTACGCCTCGCCCAACTTCCTGAAGCTGGTGGCCGAGGGGCAGCGCCAGCTCTCGCCGGAGTCCATCCAGAAGTTCGCCGACGCCCTCGGCCTCGACGAGCGCGAGCGCGACCAGTTCGAGGCGCTCGTGCGGCTCGGGCAGGCCACCACCGACGCCGAGCGGAACCGCTTCTACGGCAAACTCCGTCGCACGGCGGACGCCTCGCCCCCCGCCCTGCGCCTGGAGCGCGCCCAGTACGAGGTCTACTCGCTCTGGTACGCGATCCCGCTGCGCGACCTCATCGCCGAGCCCGACTTCGTGGAAGATCCGGAGTGGATCGCGCGCCGCCTGCACCCCCGCATCAAACCGTCGGAGGCGCAGCGCGCGCTGACGCTCCTGGAGCAGACCGGGCTCGCCTCGCGCGACGCGTCGGGGCGGCTCGTGCGCGGCCAGGCCAAGATCGCCACGGCCCCCAAGGTCCGCTCGCTCGCCGTGCGCAACTACCACCGGGCCATGCTGGCCCACGCGTCGCAGGCCCTCGACGGCCTGCCCGTCGAGTCCCGCGACATCACCTCGCTCACCGTGGCCATGAGCCGCGGTCAGTACGAGGCGGTGTGCGCCCGCGTGGCGGCCTTTCGGGAAGAGCTCCTCGATTTCATCGAAGATCCCGCCAACCCACCCGCCGAGCGTGAGATCTTCTCGCTCGGCTTCCAGATCGTCCCCGTGACTCAGAAAAAGGGATAATCAGCCATGAACACACGACTTCGCATGCGCCGCCGGGTCGCCGGCCTCCTGGGTCTGGCCGTCATCGTGACCGCCTGCGGCACGGACGACGACGACGCCGGCACCGGCGGACAGATCGCCACCGAGGGCACCAACACCGGCAACGGCGTGGTGTCGCTCAGCCTGAACGCGCTCACCGCCGAGGGCGCGCCCGCCGAGGGTGCCCTGCCCGTGGCCGACGCCGACGGTACGGCGCTGTCGCTCACCCACGCCCGGGCCGCGGTGCGCGAGGTGCGCTTGCAGTTGCCCGACGGCGTGCGCTGCGACGCCCTCGCCGCCGGCACGATCGAAGCGCCCTGGGTCTGCGAGGCGGGGGACGACTGGGTCCGGCTGCGCACAGGGTTCGTGGTCGACCTGCTCGACCCGACGCCGCCGGCGGCGCTGACCGAGGCCGAGCTGCCTTCCCTGGACTGGCGCCGCGCCGAGGTGCGCTTTCAGGACGGCGGCGACTTCGCGCCGGCCGGCGATCCGTTGCAGGACCTGACCATCGACGCCGAGGGCACGTTCGAGTACCAGGGCGAGGCGCGGCGGTTCACGCTGGGCCTGGACTTCAGCGCGGACGCCCGCTTCGACTCCGCGGGGAGCCTCGAGCTGCCGGCGGACGCCGCCTCGAGCCTGCTGCTCGGGCTCGACGCGGCCGCCTGGTTCGCCACCCTGCCCCTGACCGCCTGTCTCGACGACGGCGACCTGGAGTTCTCCGGGGACGTCGTCGAGGTCACCGACGGCAAAGGCGGGTGCAGTGACGTCGAGGGCGCCCTGAAGGACGCCATCGAGGCCTCGGGTTCACTGCGCCGGCGCGAGGACTGATGCCCCGCGCGGGCGCCGGGCTCACTCAGCGCGAGGCGCAGTAGGCGTCGCAGTCGGCCGCCGTGTAGCAGAAGCCGCACTCGGCGCCGCTGGGGATGTTGCAGCCCTGGACCTCACCACAGTCGCACTGGATCGTCTCGCCGCAGTCGAACAGCGAGCAGCACTCGGTGCCCGCGGGGGCCGGGGTGCCGCCGCTGGGGGGCGGGGTCGCGCCGCCGCCGCCGCCCGTGTCGCCGCCGCCGCCGCCCGTGTTGCCACCGCCGGCCGTGCCGGTGAAGCAGAAGGCGCCGTCCCAGTTGTCACCGCAGGCCTGGCCACAGGCCTCGGCCGCCGACGCGCACACGCCGTTGTTGCAGCCGCCGATCTCCGTGCCGCACGAGCAGGCGACCTGGCAGTTCTCGGCCGTCTCGCAGGACGCGCCCTCGGGGTTCGTGCTGTTGCAGTTGCTGCCACCGCCGGAGCCGCCGCCGCCGTTGTTGTTGCCGTTGTTGTTGTTGCCGTTGTTGTTGTTCCCGTTGCCGTTCACGCCGCCGTCGGCGTTCCCGTTGTTGTTCGACGGGTACTCGCGGCAGACGCCGGTGGGCGTGTTGGCCGCGCCGTTGCCGCTGCCGTTGTTGTTGTTCCCGGAGCCCGTGCCGGCGCCGTTGTTGTTGTTGCCGCCGCCGGTGTTCCCGCCGCCGGTGTTCCCGCCGCCGGTGTTCCCGCCGCCGCTGGGGATGCCGCCGGTGTTGCCGCCGCCGCTGGGGATGCCGCCGAAGCCGGACTCGCCGCCGGCGCCCGCGGGGTCGCCGCCGAAGCCGGGCTCACCGCCGCCGCCGCCGCCGCTGCCGCCCGCTCCGCCGCCGCTCTCCGCTTCACACTGGGGGATGCACTGCGAGGCGCACTCGGCGTCGCCCTGGCACAGGTAGTTGCAGATGCCGTCGCAGCTCGGGTTCGCACACACCTCGGCGCAGCCGCCGAGGCAGTTCGGATCGCCGCCGCAGTTGGCGTCGCAGGCCTCCATGCACTGCTGGGCGGTCAGCGCCGACTGGGCGGTGCTGGTCGTGAGCGCCTGACCGAAGTCGCAGTACTGGGTGCGGGTGCAGTCGTTGTCGCTCGTGCAGCTCGCCGCGGCGGTGTCGCCGTCGTCGCTGCTGCAGCCGGTCAGGGCGGCGGCGCCGAGGGAGAGGCCGAGAATGGCCAGCAGGGCGGTCGGGTTCAGGGCGATGGACTTCATGGGAGGCTCCGTTTCTCTTTCGGGGTTTCGCTCTTGGGTGGCGTCAAGCTAGACGAACGAGGGCCGCGATTGATTGCCTTCGCCCGCTGAAACCGACTGAACTCGAAAAGTCTCGATGTTTCAGTGCGTTACGCTTGCTCTGGGGTCGTCTCCGGCGCGGCGCAGCGCCCCCGCGACGCGATAGCCGTCCGCGAGCGTCAGCACGCGCTTGGGGGATTCGTCGTCGTCCAGGGCCAGGCGCAGATTGCGCACCGTGGCCTGGAGCCGGTTGTCGTGTCGAAGCGGGTGGTAGTCGGCCTCGCTCCACACGGCGCGCAGCAGGACCTCCTTGTCGCAGCCGGCCTCGCCGGCGCGGGCCAGCGTGAGCAGCAGCCGCCAGAGCTGCGGTTTGGTCTGCAGCTCCACCCAGCGGCCGTCGGGCAGCCAGGCGCGGCACGTCGGCACGTCCAGCCCCCAGCCCGGCTGCCACGGACCGTCCGGCCCCTCGGGCACGCCCCAATGGGGTCGCGCCTGCGCGGCGTCGAGCACCGCCCGATCGACGAGGTCCAGCGGAACGGTGCGATCGCCGAGCAGCGCCCGCGCGCGGCGAGCGGCGCCGGGGGCGTGTCCCTGCCCGGCCAGGCGCTCCAGCGCGGCCCAGTCCGGGCGCGGCGCGAGCATCACGGCGCGCAGCTCGGCGTCCGCGGCGAACCGCGGCGAGG
>CAINDO010000063.1 GCA_903847385.1 uncultured Myxococcales bacterium | reverse complement strand
CAAGTGCGAGGTCGAGTTCCACCACGAGATGGTCCTGCGCCGCGTCGTCGAGACGCCCCGCGTCACCGCGCCCTACGCCGAGGCCGAGTGGCAGGCCATCCTGGCCGCCGGGGACGCCGTGGACGCCCGCCTCGTGGCCGACGACGTGCGCCTGACGATGGGCGGCGAGCCGACCTTCGTGGCCACCGCCGACCCGGACTCGGCCGAGTGGCACACCGAGGCCGTGGGCCCCACCAAACGCCGACTGGCGGACGACCTGGCCCGGCGCCTGCTCGCGCGGTTCGCGCCCGGCGGTCTGTTGCACCACGGGCAGGGCAAGTGGTACCCGGGCGAGTCGCTCCCGCGCTGGGCCTTCAGCCTGCACTGGCGACGCGATGGCGAGCCCTTGTGGCAGGCGCCCGAACACATCGCCCGCGAGGCGGAGGACGCCGCGCCGACCGTCGCGGGCGCGCGACGCCTCGCCGAGGGTGTGGCCGAGCGACTCGGCCTGCCGCCGACGTACGTCACGCCGGCCTATGAGAACCCGCTGGCGCTGCTGCACCGCGAGGCGATCGCGCCGGAGAATCTGTCGCTGACGGACGAGCGGCTGGACGATCCCACCTGGCGCTCGGGGCTCGCCCGTGTGTTGGCCTCGGGCGCGAGCGACCCGAGCGGCTTCGTGCTGCCCGTACAGCGCGCCCAGGCCCCCGCCGTGGCCCCCCGCTGGATGAGCGAGGTGTGGCGGCTGCGCGCCGGGCGTCTGTTGCTCGTGCCCGGTGACTCCCCCCTGGGTTTCCGCCTGCCGCTGAACGCCCTGCCCTGGGTGCCCGAGGCGCAGCGGCCGACCGGCTTCGGCGTCGATCCCTTCGCCCCGCGGGAGGCCCTGCCGCCCCGGCAACACATGCGCGTGCCGGCCCCGGAGCCCGAGGGCGCGTCGACGCCGCCGACGCCGGAGACGACCGAGCCGGGTGTGGTCGTGCGCACCGCCCTCGCCTTCGAGCCGCGGGACGGCCGTCTGTGTGTGTTCCTGCCGCCCGTGCCCGCCGCGGAGGACTATGCCGAGCTGCTGGCCGCGGTCGAACACACCGCCGCCGAGCAGGGCGTGGCCGTGCACATCGAGGGGTACGGCCCGCCCCGCGACGCCCGCATCGCCCAGATCCAGGTCACCCCGGATCCCGGGGTCATCGAGGTCAACGTGCACCCCGCCGCGTCCTGGCGGGGGCTCGTCGGCCTGGTGACCGACCTCTACGACGACGCCCGCGTCTGCGGTCTGTCCGCCGAGAAGTTCATGCTCGACGGCCGCCACGCGGGCACCGGCGGCGGCGACCACGTGACGCTCGGCGGTGCGACGCCGGCGGACAGCCCGTTCCTGCGGCGCCCCGATCTGTTGCGCAGCCTGGTGACCTGCTGGCAGCACCACCCCGCGCTGTCGTATCTGTTCTCGGGTCTGTTCATCGGGCCGACGAGCCAGCACCCGCGCGTGGACGAGGCCCGCCACGAGTCGCTCTCCGAGCTGGAGCTGGCGTTCGCGCAGATCCCGGCGTCTGCGCCCGACGGTTCGCCCGCCGCCGTGCCGCCCTGGCTCGTGGATCGTCTGTTCCGCAACCTGCTGGTGGACGCGACGGGCAACACCCACCGGACCGAGATCTGCATCGACAAGCTGTTCAGCCCGGACTCGCCCTCGGGCCGACAGGGGCTCGTCGAGCTGCGGGCCTTCGAGATGCAGCCCCACGCCCACATGAGCCTCGCGCAGAAGCTGCTGGTGCGCGCGCTCGTGGCGGCGTTCTGGCGCCGGCCCCTGCGCGGCCGCTTGCGCCGCTGGGGCACCGCCCTGCACGACCGCTTCATGCTGCCGCACTTCCTGTTCGCCGACCTGGCCGAACTGCTGGACGCCCTGCGGGCGGACGGCTTCGACCTGAGCCCGGCCTGGTTCCGGCCGCACCTGGAGTTCCGCTGCCCGGTGCTCGGGCGCGTGCGCCAGGGTGAGGTCGAGCTCGAGCTGCGGCAGGCGCTGGAGCCCTGGCCCGTGCTCGGCGAGGAGGGCGCCGTCGGCGGCACGACACGGTTCGTCGACTCGTCCCTGGAGCGCGTGCAGGTGCGCCTGAGCGGCGCGCCGCCGGAGCGGTTCGCGGTGCTCTGCAACGGCCGACGCGTGCCCCTGTCGCCCACGGGCGCGGACGGGGAGCAGGTCGCCGGCGTGCGGTTCCGCGCGTGGCAGCCGCCCTCGTGCCTGCACCCCACGATCCCGCCCCACGGCCCGCTGGTGTTCGACGTCGTGGACCTGGACACCGAGCGCACCGTGGCGGGCTGCACCTACCACGTCGCGCACCCGGGCGGCCGCAACTTCGAGCGGTTCCCCGTGAACGCCAACGAGGCCGAGTCCCGGCGCCGCGCGCGGTTCTTCGCGTTCGGCTACAGCGCCGGGCGCCTGGCCGGCGGCGAGAGGCTGGCGGTCTTGCCCCTCGTGCGGCACGATGACCACCCCCTGACCCTGGACTTGCGCCGGCCCCCTGAATGAGTCAACTCCTCGCCCTCTCCTTCGACGCCGACAGTTGCCCCTCGATCCACCTCGAGCCCTGGACGCGGACGGTCAAACACCACCGCGAGATGACGGGCTGGGGCTTCGCCTGGTACCCCAACAGCGCGGCCGCGGCGATGGTCATCAAAGACCCCATCCCCACGGGCGACACGCCGCTGTCGACCTTCCTGCGCGACTGGGACCGCTTCCAGTCGACGATCTTCTTGTGCCACATGCGCGGCGCCGCCAAGCGGACGACCCACCGCGACACGCACCCCTTCAGCCAGACCTACGCCGGCTACGACTGGTTGCTGGCGCACAACGGCGACCTCGACCCGGACTTCGTGAACGCGCTGCCGCTCTCCGCGGACGGCGTGTTCCTGCCGATGGGCCGCACGGACTCGGAGCGGGTGCTCTGCTGGCTGCTGGACCAGTGCCGCGCCCTCGGCGCCCGGCGCCTGGCCGACCTGGGCTGGGACACGCTCAACGCGTGGCTGCGCGAGCTCAACCAGCACGGCACGCTGAACCTGCTGCTGAGCGACGGGCGCGACGTCGTCGCCTACCGGGACGCCACGGGTTTCGCCAGCCTGCACCTGTGTCGGCGCCAGCCCCCCCACGAGGGCGCGCGCATGTCCAACGGCGTGCTCGAGCTGAACCTGGACCACGCGCTCGACGCGAACCGGACGCTCGCGCTGGTCGCCAGCACCCCCCTCGAGCCCGGCGAGTGGCACGCCATCCCGCCCGGTGACATGGTCGTGCTGCGGCGCGGCGCGGTGGTGTTCACGAGCGGTCCCGACCTGGGACAGACCATCGCCGCCCGCGTTCCGCCGGCCACCGCCGCTTCGACGCCGCGGGGGCGCGGGCCGCGGGTCTTCGACCCGACGATCGTGGCCGAGAGCCGCGTGCTCCGCGTGTCCCACGACACGGTGTATCGGTACGAGCAGCCCGTGACGCACAGCACCCACGTGCTGCGTCTGAAGCCGAGCCACGCCCCGGGCCAGGACCTGCTCGCGTTTGGTCTCGATGTGTCGGTGAACAGCCAGGCGCGCGACT
>CAINDO010000062.1 GCA_903847385.1 uncultured Myxococcales bacterium | reverse complement strand
GTCTCCGTGGCCGAGGTCGACGCCGCCGTCGCCGAGCTTGCCTGCGAGCGTCTCGCGGGGCGGCCCGAGGCCGAGGGCTGCGCCGCCGCTGCGGCCTCGGCGTCGCGGTCCGTCGAAGCCGGGCAGTGGGCGGCGGCGTGGCAGGCGTGGTACGGCCATCAGATGCGCACGGGTCGCAAGCCGGCGCTGGACTTCAACGCGCTGAACCGCGAGGCCGCGGCGTTCGGCGCCGAGGCGCGTGAGCTGGCGGACCTGGCCCAGAAGCGCAGCCTCGACCGGGCCCGTTTCCTGTCGCGCAAGCGTGTCGCCACGCACCCGCTGGCGCTCACGTGGCTGCCGGGCGTGCGCGCCGCGCTGGAGTCTGCCTGGGGAGAGCGTGTGCAGGCCGTGGCCGTCGCGGAGACCTGGGACGCCCTGCTCGTGAGCCTGCCGGCGGCGGTCGATCTGACCTTCGCGTTCGATCCGGCGGGCACGCCGCCCGAACTGCGCAGCCTGCCCGAGACGGCGCTGGCCGCGCGTCGGGGCGACCTGGCGGCGGCCGAGCCGGTCCTGCTGACGCTGGCGATCTCCGGGCATCCGCAGGCCGCGATGATGGCCGACCGGGTGCGTGTGCTCGCCGGGCGCGACGCGGCGGCGCGGGCCCTCGTCGAGGCCCGCAGTGGTCGGCTCGTCGCCGGGCTGGCCCATCTGGCGACGGCGGAGCGACTCGCGCCGGGAGACGAGGCCGTGGTCGCGGCTGGGGTGCCGCTGCGGGCGAGCGCCGCCGGCGAGCGGGCGCGAGTGTTCGGTGCGGTCGAAGCCTCGGGTGAGCCGGCGGCGGTGGCGGCGGGGCTCGGTCAGGCGGCCCTGCTCCTGCGCGCCAACCCTTCGGATCCGCAGGACGTGGCCGACGCTTACGCCTGTGAAGCGTGGGCGGCGGCCATCAGCGCCTGGCCCGCGGAGATCCCGGAGCGGCGCGCCGCCCGGCTGGTCACGCTGGGCGCCGTGGACCGCGCCCCCCTGGCCGAGGCGCAGCGTGCGCTCCGGCGGGCCCTGGTGGCGGATACGGCGCGGGTCACGGTGGCGGACGTCGCCGCAGGTCGGGCCCACGACGCGCAGGTTCGGGTCGCCGCGCTGAAGCGGCTGTTCCCCGACGAGGCCGGCTTTCAGCCGCCCCTGGACGAGGCGCTGGCCGCCGCCGCCGGTCAGAAGCTCGCCGGGGCCATCGGCGCCGCCCGCGCGGGGCGGTGGGGCATCGACGGAGCTCTTGCGCCGCTTCGGGCCGGACTTCGACGCCGAGGAGCGCGCGCGGCTCGGTGCCCGGACCGTCGAAGGGGCGGTGCGGGGCCAGATGGGCCTCGTGCCGGCCCTGCGCCTGTCGACGACGGACCCGGCGCTCACGTGGGCGGCGCCGGCCCTCGTCGGCGACCACGGCGGATGGCTCGGTGTCTCGACGGCGGCCCATCCGGCCACCTTCGGCCCCACCCGCGGCGCGGCGGTGACCGGCGCGCTGATCGTGGACACCGTGCGTTACACGCCCGCCCCGCGCGCGGCGCCGGCGGCCCCCGCGCCTGTCTCGGTGCGCGTGCGCGTGAACCCGGAGCGGCGCGCCTGCGAAGCGACCGCGCGGACTCCGGCCCCGGCGGCCCCGCCCGATGCGAACCGGTGCGAGGCGCTGCCCGAGGTGCTCGTCGAGCGCGGACCGAGTGTCCCGACTCCGGTGGGTCCCACCGAGCGCACGGGTGAGGTCGTGGCCGCGGTGCGCCTGGTGGCCGACGACACACGCCTCGGTGAGCTGCGTCGCTTCTCGCTCACGCGGCGCGTGACCCTGCCGGACCCCCAGGCGACGGACGCCCAGGTCGAGTCCGCCCTGGCGGTGGCTGTGGTCGAGGCCCTGCGGGGTGAGCTCGCCGCCGCCCCCGCGTGGCTGCTCGCCGGCTTCGACCGGGCGGTCGCGAGCCTGCCCCCGGGTGACGACCGGACCGAGTGGGCCGCCCGCGCCTGGTTCCTCGCCGGACCCGCCGCCGAGAGCCCCGCGTCGCGTCAGCAACGCCTGAAGGTGGCGTGCGAAGCCTGTCGGGTGGCCGCGCCCTGACGGGGCCTCAGCGCGACCCGGACCGCCGGTGGCCGGTCGGGAAACGCGCGCGCTCGGCGTTGGCCGGCGTGCGGCCCGAGTCCCAGGCCAGCTCGAAGCCGGGGTTCGTGCGGGGGGCCGGCGTGCCGCCTCCGGTCTCCTCGCGGGGCAGGGACGTGCCCGCGGGCGTCGCGTCGCGCTCGCCCGTGGGACCGGCCTCGGCGTCGACGGGCGGGTGCTCCCCGGGCGGCGACGACGCCGCACCCTCGGGGGGGTTCGCCTTGCCCAGCGACGCCATGCGCCCGGCGAACTCCGACCGGTCGATCTCGGCCTGCAGCCGCACCTTCATGGCCGCGGCCTCCTCGGCGGGCAGGTGGCCGGCGTCCTCGAGCGCGCTGCGCCAGAAACCCGCGGCGCGGGTGTTGTCCCCGGCGGCACGGGCCGATTGGGCGTGGTTCGTCCAGGACTGTAGCCGTGAGCGCAGGATCGCCTGGCGCAGGTGCGCGGCCGCGGACTTGTAGCGGCTCGCCTCGTCGCCGGTGACCTTGTCCAGCGTGAGCACGGCCGAGGCCAGCACGCGGCGGATCTCCACGGCGTCGGCCTCGTCCACGGGGCGCGCATCCGGCGCGACCACGTCCGCCTGGACCGTCTCCAGGGCGCTGCGGGCGGCGTCCAGGGCGACCTTGTTCTCCGGGTCCCCCGGGTAGACGGTGTGGACCACCGCCAGGTGCCGCACGTGCTCGGCGCGCAGGAACCGCGCGACCTCGAAGCCCATGAACCGGGGCGGTACCCCCTCGAGGATGGCCCGGAGCTGCGAGGCGCGGCGGCGGTGGGCCTCGACCTCGACACGGCGATGTTCGGAGCGGGTGATGATGGAGACGACGACGCCGATCACCAGGACGGCGACGGCGAGCAGGACGAGGGAGGTGATGGTCACATAACGATCATCGCCTCATTCGGCGCGGCTGGCAACCTGCTGCGCGACGGGCGGGGTCTGGGCGACGACGGCGGGGGCGGCGGCGTGCCCGTGATGCGGGCCGTGGCCGTGCGGGAAGAGCCGGTCGTACTCCTGGGCGTGGTGCTCCTCGAGCTCCTCGGCGCTCACGTAGCCCGTGATGATGGAGCGGTCGATGGGGAACACCTCGGGCGACAGGACGGCGCCGTAGATGTGCCAGATGACCAGGACCAGGAAGGCCAGCATGGCCTCGTTGGAGTGGGCGACCTGCGCGGCCGGGATGAGCGACGCGGGCAGGAACTGCGCCAGGAGCATCGGGTACATCAGCACCAGGCCGCTGGCCACCATCACCAGACCGCCGAGCACCAGGCCGATGTATTCGAACTTCTGCCGGTAGTCGAACTTGGGCAGCTTGGGGCCGTGCTCCCGGTAACCCATGTAGTAGCGCAGGTTCTGCCAGGCATCCCGCAGGTCCTGCGTGACGGGCAGCAGCGACATGCGCATGGTGCCGCGGAGCGCACCGAGGATGGCCACCATCAGGTGTGTGATGGCGTGCAGGCAGAACACCACGCCGAACGCGCGGTGAACGTATCGGGCGTTGTCCAGGCCGCCGAACAGACCCAGCACCCAGTGACCGAAGTTCGAAGTGTCGAACTTCTGCGGGAAGCCGGTCACGATCAGGGCCACGAAGGTCACGATGGCCAGGATGTGTTCGAACCGGCGGGGGAGCGAGAACCGCTTCACCATGACCTGACCATTGGGCAGTCGGATGATTTCGGGGGAACGCATGGTCAGACTCCCTTCACCGGCAGGCGCCACAGATGCAGCAGGATGTGGAGCACGAGGCCGAGAATCATGAGCGGGATGAGGAACCGATAACCCCAGGTGATGCCCCAGACCAGCGGTGCGGCCTCGATGCTGGGCACCTCATGGGCCAGCCACGCGCCGGAGAAGCCCTCGGGGGCGCCCTCGTGGCAGTTGCGACACATGGCCTCGGCGCGCTCGCGGACGGCCGCCGCGCCTTGACCCTGAGTGTCACGGATGGACTGCACGTCGTGGAAACCATGACAGTCGCCGCACGTGGCGACGGGGCGCTCGGGCAGGTAACCGACCTGCGTGTACAGATGATTCGACGAGCCGTGGAAGTCGTCCAGATAGGTCGTGAGGATGTTCTCGGACAGCTCGTACTTGGCCATCATCTTGGCGTCGCCATGGCAGCGGGCGCAGACCGTGTACGAGGCCGCGTGGTAACCGGCGGCGCGGGTGTCGGCGATGGCGTGGGCGCCGTGGCAGTCGGTGCAGGCCGGCACGTCCGGGTTGCCCTCGGTCAGGGCGCGGGCGTGGACGGACTTGCCGAAGGCCTCGGCCTGTTTCGTGTGACACTGACCGCAGAGGGCGGCGACGGCCAGGCGGGACTTGCCCGGGGCGGCGACGTCGTGGGCGCCGTGACAGTCGGTGCAGCCGGGGGCCGTGGGGTTGCCCAGGGCCTTGGCGCGGGCGTGGATGCCATCGGCCGCGAGCTCGCCGTGTTCGGCGTGGCAGCGGCGACACATCTCCTCGGCGTCCTTCCGATAGTCGGCGGCCGTGGCGAAGGGCAGCGGCGCGTGCGGCCAGGCGCCGGTGTCGCGGTGGCAGTCCTCGCAGGTGAATCGCTCGGCGTGCACGGAGTGGGCGAAGCTCGTCGGGTCCACGAAGGCCGGCAGGCTGCTGCCGTCCGGGAAGCTCACGCGGACGTCGCGGTCACTGGCGTGGCAGCCCTCGCAGGTGTCCGGGGCGGCGGCGTCGGGGCTCGGCTGCGGGTCGAGGGTCTGTCCGGAGGCGGCGCGTGGCCCCACCAGCAGCGCCAGAAACGCTGCGGCGAAGACGAGCCGGCAGGGGCGGTGACTGGTGAGGCGGGCGTTCATTACTTGGTTCCTTCCTGAGCGGCGGCGGTCGTCGAGTCGACGGTCTCGCCCTCGCGGCGGGCGCTGATCTCGGCGTTCAGGGCGGCGAGCGTCGGGTCGAGCTCGGCCGCGGGGGCGGGCGTCTGGGTCGGGTCGGCGTTCGCGGTGTTCTTCGACTCGGGCGACTCGGGGACCAGGTAAGCGGCGGCCGGCGACCAGCGCAGGTCGGCGAGGTGCGCGTGCTCCTCCCAGGCGTTGCGGGCGGCGTCGGTGACCACGTGGGCCAGCATGCCCAGCAGCGCCATGGCGGCGATGAAGGGGAAAGCGACCACGTAGGCGGCGCCGACGAACGGGCTGGCCAGGAGCATCAGGGCCGTGGGCACGCGGACGAAACGCTGACCGGGCTCGCCTTCGAGGGCCTCGTCGGGGGCGCTGACGTAGCGGGCGCCGAGGTGGGTCACGCCGACGTACACGCCTTCACGCACGCTCTGGCCGGCGTCGCAGGTGTCGGGCAGGAGCTTGCTGGGCGAGGCCAGCCGCTCGACGATGCCGGAGACCAGCGCGTAGAACACGACGACCGGGAAGGCCATGGCGAAGATGGCGCCGAGGATCGGGCCGGCGACGATGAGAAGACTGAACGGGACGCGGTAGTACGTCGCGTCGGTCTTGCCGTGCAGGCGCTCGTCACCGCGGTCCACGAGACGGACGTCGAAGTGGCGGGGAGAGACGTAGATACCGGAGGGGGCGTTCTGTTCGTTCTGGAAGCGTTTCATCGTGTTTCTCCCTTGGGGTGTTTCTGGTTCCGCGCTTTGGCGCTTTCGCGTTTCTGCGCTCTTTCTGACTGTGACTATCGTCCCCCCGGGGATTTCTCAGATCGGGCCGATGCCCGGGTTCCCCTCGGTTCGAGTACCTAGTTGGACGACTTCGATTCCCGAGGGGCCGTTTTCGGGCGGATTCGCAGCCAGTTGTGGCTCCGCCGGGTCGATCCGGGCGACAATCGGGCGTCTTCGCGACCCTCCGCCGGAGCGCCCCGCCGTGTTCGTCCTGCTCGTCGCCAACGTGGTCCACGGCCTGCTCGCGCTGGTGTGGATCGCCGGCGTGCAGCGGCTCCTGGCGCCGCGCTCGGCGATCTGGGCCACCCACACGCTGGCGCTGGGCCTGGCCGTGCCGGTGCTGGCGGGCCTTTGGGGCCTGCTCTCGCCCGCGCTGGGGGCGGAGATGGGCGAGCTCACGCTGCTGCGGGTCGGGCCCGCCCTCGAGGCCGCACGGGTGGCCGCGCCGCCCGTGGCACCCCTCGCCTGGACGCTGTTGGGCGGCACGGTCATCCTGTTCGTGGCCCAGGAGCTGCTGCGCGCCGTGCTGGGCGTGCGACGCTGGCAGCGCGCCGAGCGCGTGCCCGACCCCGCCCTCGCGGCCCTCGCCGAGCGCCTCGTCGCCGAGTTCCGCCGCCAGGGCCTCTACGGCCGCCGCCAGCGCGCGCCCGGCGTCGCCGCCCTCGACCTCGACCGCCCCGTCGCGCTCCTGGCCGGCCTGCACGCGCCCACCGTGCTCATCTCGCGCGGCCTCGTCGCCCGCCTGGACGCCGACCAGCTCGAGGGCGTGCTCGCCCACGAGCTCGCCCACGCCGCGCTCGGCGGCAACCGGCGCCTGCTGATGCTCTGGCTCCTGCGCGCGCTCCAGGCCCACAGCCCCGCCGCGCTGGTGCTGTTCCGCAGCCTCACCGCGCGCCTGGAACTGGCCTGCGACGCCCTGGCCGCCCGCGTCACCGGCAAACCCGCCGCCCTGGCCAGCGCCCTGATGGCCGTGCACCGCGCCCAGCCCGGCGCCGCCGCCGACGCCGCCAACGCCGCCCGTACCACGGCCGCCCGCGCCGACCGCAAGCTCCTGGAGACCCGCGTCCGCGCCCTGCTCGACGCTCGACCGGACGCAGCCACGCCCGGCCCCGCCGCCGTCCTCTTCGGCGCCGTGCTGCTCGCCCTGCTGCTGGGGGGCGTGCGATGAGCGAGCAGGGCCCGATTCGCTGGCTCGGCGTCGTGGCGTTCACCGCCGCCCTCGCGGGCGGGCTGCTGCTCCTCGACCGCGGCCTGGGTGGCCCGCGCGCGCACGGGGGGTTCATCGAAGTCCCCTTGCTCGACGACCTGCCCACGGACCTGGGCCCGCGGATGTCGCCGACCTACTTCCCCGCCTCGCTGCGCTGGCCGCCGGCCCAGATCCGCTGGCGGCGCGCCGGGGGCCGCGCGTGGTGGCTCGGCATCTCGGCCGCGCAGGGCGAGCTCGCGCTCTGGATGGGCGCCGCCGAGGGCCCGCGCCCCGGCGCTCCGCACGAGATCGCCGGCTGTCTGCCCGCCGCCGACCCCGACGCCGAACCCTGCCCGACCGGCTGGCACACCCACACCCGGCCGCTGGTGCAGGGCTTCACCATGTTCGTGGTCACGCGCCTGCCCCCGGAAGAAGCCGAGATGATCTTCGAGGGCCTGGAGCGGGGCGAACGGCCGCGGTGATCCGGTCGACCCGAGAGAAATCTTCACGCGGGCGCGAAAGAACCGGACGGCACGGCGCCAACAGGCCGTCGGAACCTTCAACCGACGACCTGCACGAGGAGCCGCCATGTCCGCCCATCACCTCTCGCTCACGTCCCTCTCCCATCACGTCTCCGGCGCGCGCGCCCTGCGCTGCCTGGCCCTCGCCGCGGCCCTCGCCGGCTGTGGCGAGGCCGACACCTCGGCGGATGACACGGCCGACGCCGGCACCGGCGCCCCGGCCGGCGGCACCGGCTGCGGCTTCACATTCCACGGGAATCACGAGAGTGTCCAGGCCTTGCTGGACGCCCTGCCTGCCTGCGAACTCGCGGCACCTTCGGAGCGCATCGATCTCGCCGCCGGCTGCGTCGACGGGATCTGTGCCGACATGACCTACGCGGAGATCGTCGAAGCCACGGGCGCCGAGGGGGCGTGTCGGCCCTCCGAGTACGAGGGCGAGACCGATTCGCTTTGTCTCTGGGCCACCGGCGGCGTCGTGACGATCCACGACGACGCGGACGCGGACGGCGAGCCGGATCCGGACGACGCGACCAGTCTGGTCTTCGTCCATGCCGGCGCCGACGCGACCGACCCGCGGGGGCTCGGTGTCGGCATGAGCCTCCGGTGTTACCTCGACGAGCTGGGCGCCCCGGACAGTGTCCAATACTGCGCCACCGATGGCGTGCGCCGGATCGTGTCCCTCCAATACATGGAACGGGGCATCGGGGCCTGGAGTCTGCTCCCGGAGAACCGGGCCGCGGGGAGCGTCGATCAGATCAGCCTCGCCGGGCCTCGGTGAGCGGGGGTGGTCGCCGCGCCCCGATGGGCCTCGAACGCGGGTCGGCCGGTCAAGGTGCCGGCAAGCGCCAGCCGTTGAAGACCATGTGATGCATCATCTTCCGGGCCACGAAGCCGAATCCTGCGTCGCCGTCCTGCCAGTCGGTCTCGACCAGCCAGACGCGTCCGAGGCCTGCGTCGCGATAGGCGAGTGAGGTCGTTCCGGCCGACCAGCCGCCGAGCCGCACGAGTGGTTGCGCCCAGCCCGCCATGTCCATCCCGCATCCGGTGGCGTTGGCCGCGGGGAACGGGGTCCGCGCGGCGTCGGCCCAGAACGGATCGCCCAGCGAGTCGCGCGACCGCGGGTTGATCTCGTCCGTGCAGAGTCCGTTCGGCGGCCCTTGCACCACGTTCGTTTGGAAGACCGCGTTGTAGACCTCGTCGCTCGATCCGGACTCGGTGATGACCAGGCCGCCGCCCTCCAC
Source organism: uncultured Myxococcales bacterium (assembly GCA_903847385.1). Taxonomy (GTDB): domain Bacteria; phylum Myxococcota_A; class Bradymonadia; order UBA7976; family UBA1532; genus CAINDO01. The sequence continues at coordinate 17,071 of CAINDO010000062.1, read as the reverse complement.
GAAGGCTCGGAGGCCCACGGCGTTGGCGGCGACGCTCCCGGCGCCGGTTCGCGTGACGAGCAGGGTGTGGGTCAGCGCGGTCGGGGCGCATCCGGCCACGACCTGCAGCCCGTCGCCCTGGTCGAGGAAGGTTGCCGGATCGCGCTGGCTCTGACCGCAGACCATCAATTCGGTGCGCCCGCGACGCTGCGGCAGCGTGCGCCGATACAGGACACGCTCGAAGCCGGCGCCCGCAAGACCGCCCAATCCGCGGTCGAGCCCGCAACTCCAACCGGGGGTGAACGTGTCACCGGACGTATGCCAGCACATCCGATCTTCGGCGCGCTCCGCGTCCAGATCGCAGGTGTCACGCGTGACCCCCAGGCCGCCCGGCGCGAAACCCCAGGATGCGTTGCCCGAAAAGTAGAAGTCCACGCCGTTGTGTGTGTTCACGGCGTCGGCGCTGTTGCCGACGTTCCGCGTGACCTCGCTGTAGAGGCCTTCGGCGGCGACGATGAGCGCCGGGTTGATCATGCCCGTATGCCGGCACCCCATCATGAGCAGATCCCCCTGGCAGGCGTTCAGGATCACCTGCAAGGGCGCGCCGCCCTCGGAGTACGCCTGGGAGTAACACTCCACCCACGCGCGCGCAGTCAGCTCGGCTCTGCCGACGTTGTGGCGGACGCCGGGCACCAGCGCGTCCATGCGTTCGTCGAGACACATCGTCGAGCACCCGTCGGCGTCGACGTCGTTTCCGTCGTCGCACATCTCCGGAGGATCGACGTGGCCGTCACCGCAACGTGGCGGTTCGCGACAGACGCCGCCCGCACAAACGAAGGGAGCCAGGCAGTGCGTGTCGTTCCCGCAGTCCGCACCGACGTCTCCCGGTCCAGTCAAACATCGCACTCCGGCGTCCTGCAGATGGTCGCAGGGCTGCGCCCCGATGGCGCCGTGCGCGCAATCGACGAGCCTTGCTTCGGGACCCGCGCAACCCAGCTCGCCGAGCCAGATCGGGCCGACGCCGCCGCCGTACCCGGGCAGGGCGGCCGCCGCCCCCCGAAACCCCGTCTGCCGACACGCGACCTCGGCGGCTGCGGCATCGAATCCCGGATCGCAGACCGTTCCCCAGGCCCCGTCGTGGTAGACCTCGACACGACCTTCGGTCGGAACGCCGGCACCCGAGAGGCGGAGGCTGCCCTCGTGGGGGCGGCCGTCCCAGAGGATCATGTCCCGCATGAGCGCTCGGGACGCGTCGTTCCACGCACCGGGCGCGGCGTCCAGGTCCTGCCAGTCCTGGTCGACCAGCCACAGGCGCCCGAAGCCCACGTCGATGTAGGCGAGGGTGACATGAGCCGGGTCGGGCCCGCCCAAGGGGGTGATCCCCGGGAAATGCTCCAGGGCATTGCCACAGCCCGTCTCCGCAGGCGCCTGGAGCGACAGGTCGGCGTGCGCGATCCAGAATCGGTCGTCCGGCGTGTGACGGACCGCGGGGTTCACATTGTCGACGCACGCCCCGACCGGGACGCCCTCGGCCACCTGCGCGCCGAGGACTGCGTTGAAGATCTCGTCGGAGTTGGTGCGCTCCGTGACGATGTTGCCGCCTTGCTCGAGGAACGCCCGCCAGCCCTGGGCGTCCGCGCCCAAGGGGCCGTTGCGCGAGACGAGCAGCGTCCGCGTGCCGGCGTCGGGTCGACAGCCCGCTTCGAGGACGTAGTCGTCCGCCGGCGCGAGAAAACCAGCGACGTCGCGGTCGCTCGTTCCGCAGAGCATGAAGCGCCCGGGCGGCCCGGCCTGGCAGGCGCCCGCCTGACAGACCTCCCGCAGGCCGCAGAGTTCGCCCTCATCCACGGCGCCGTCACAGTCGTCGTCCACGGCATTGCACATCTCTGCCGCGGGGAGCGTCGGCGCCGCGCTGCAGATCACCTCGCCGCCGGCCGCACACTGGAGCACGCCGCTCGCACGACAGGCCCCGACGCCGGTCTCGCAGGCTTCTCCCGCTCCAAAGTCTTCATCCGCCGCGCCATCGCAGTCGTCGTCGCGGCCATCGCACAGCTCGCCCGTCGGGAGGATCTCATCGAAACACGGGCCGTATCCACGGCCGTCCGGGTCGCAGAATTGCCGGCCGGAGCGACAGACGCCCACATCGGCGGTGCCCGGTGGTCCCGAGAAACAACCACGTCCGATGCCGGGCATGCAGCCGCAGCCGCCGGCGACGTCGTCGCTCGAGCCGTTGCAGTCGTTGTCCGCCGCGTCGCAGATCTCCTGGCCGGGCAGCGACTCTCCGATGCACGGTCCGAAGGCGCCTTGGGTGCACTGTGCCTGTCCCGCCCGGCACACGCCGACGCCCTCCGTGCCGAACGGCCCCCGGTAACAGGACTCGGTCAAGGGGGCGGCGTCCGCATCCTCGTCGATGAGTCCGTCGCAATCATCGTCGAGACCGTTGCAGACCTCGGCGCGGCACTCGCCGAGGGGCTCGCCGCCGGTCCCCCCCGTGGGCGTGCCGCCGACGGGCGCGCCCCCGTTTCCGCCGACCTGTACGCCCCCGATGGGCTCGCCGCCGGTCCCCCCCGTGGGTGTGCCGCCGACGGGCATGCCGCCGGCTCCGCCGAACTGTGCGCCACCGCCGGGTTCGCCGCCGGTCCCACCCGTGGGCGTGCCGCCGGTCCCACCCGTGGGCGTGCCGCCGGTCCCCCCCGTGGGCGTGCCGCCGGTCCCCCCCGTGGGCGTGCCGCCGCTCCCACCCGTGGGCGTGCCGCCGGTCCCCCCCGTGGGCGTGCCGCCGGTCCCACCCGTGGGCGTGCCGCCGCTCTCACCCGTGGGCGTGCCGCCGGTTCCCCCCGTGGGCGTGCCGCCGGTCCCCCCCGTGGGCATGCGCCCGCCCGCCGCGTCGGGCGCGCCGGCGTCGCGCCTCGGTTCGCCCGGACCGCCGGCGTCGACCGTTGCCCCACCTCCACCGGAATCGGGGCAGCCGGACACGATGGCGGCCGAGAGCGCGAGACTCACGAGTCGTAGCCGAGGGCGATGCGGCATGAAGTCCTCTTTGGCGGGCGGGCGGGTGGCGCGATGATCGACGCGCAGACTGCCCGAGTGATGGAGCCGGGCGCAAGTCGGCGGCGCCCGCTGGCCGTAGCCTGACTCCGACGCCTGGGCATCGACCCCGACGCGCTGGCCTCGCCCCGCTCACTCCATCGGCAACAGACCGACGTGAATCGCGAACTGCACGAGCTTCGAGCGGTTGTGGATGTCGAGTTTGTCCATCAGGTTGGCCCGGTGAGCCATCACGGTCTTCACGGCGATGGACAGCGCGTCGGAGATGTCTTTGTTGGAGTAGCCTTCGGCGATGAGCTTCAGTATCTCGCGCTCGCGGGGGGTGAGGGTGTCGAAGGCGTCGTCCTCGGGGGGGCGCGCGCCGCGCTGGGTGCGGGCCATGACCAGGGCGCCGGCCAGGGTCGGGTCGATGTAGGTGCCGCCGCTCAGCACGGCGCGGATGGCCGAGACCAGGTCCTCGCCGCGCGCCGTCTTGAGGATGTAACCGTTGGCGCGGGCCTCGAGCGCGCGCTGCACGGACACGGACTCCGCGTGCTGCGTGAGGATGAGAATCGGCGTGGTCCAGCCGCGCCGCCGGAGCTCCATCACGGCGCCCAGCCCGCCCAGGCCGGGCATGGAGAGGTCGAGCAGCAGCAGGTCCGGCGCCAGGCGCTCGACGGCCTCGACGGCCTCTTCGCCGGAGGACGCCTCGGCGATCACGGCGATGGTCGGATCTTTCTGATCGGTCAGGAAGGCGCGCAGGCCGGCGCGCAGGACGGTGTGATCGTCGGCGAGGATCAGTCGGATCGTCTGGTTCTGGGTCTGCCTCATGGGGCGTCACTCCGGGGCCGCGGCAGGCGCACGCAGAGCGTGGCGCCCTCGCCGGGGGTCGAGGTCAAGGTCGAGGTGCCGCCCAGGATGCGGGCCCGCTCGGCGATGCCGTGCAGGCCCAGGCCGCGGCTGGGGCCGGCGGGGTGGGGGTGGCTCAGGATCGCCGGATCGAAGCCCTGGCCGTCGTCCTCGACGAGCAGCTCGATCTCCCAAGGCGAGAGGCGCAGCGTCACGAAGATGTGGTCCGGCGCGGCGTGCTGCACGGCGTTGAGCAGGCCCTCCTGCAGGATTCGGAAGAGCATCACGCCGGTCTCGTAGGGCACGGGCGGGCTCTCGTCGCCGTCGAGCATGAAGTGCGTGGGCACGCCGCGCTCGCGGGTGGTGCGCTCCAGCAGCCAGCGCAGCGCGGGCACCAGGCCCAGGGTCTCCAGGATGGACAGCCGCAGGTCGAGCAGGATCGCCCGCACGGTGGCCAGCATCTCGGTGGCGCGGGTCTCCAGGGCGGCGAGCGTCTCGCGGGCGTCGGGCTCGGCGGTGCGGCCGGCCAGGCGCTCCAGCTCCAGGCGCAGGGCGGCCAGGTCCTGCGCCACGGTGTCGTGCAGATCGCGGGCGACGCGGCCCCGCTCGGCCTCCTGCGCGCCCAGCACACGCTCCAGGACGGAGCGCTGCGTCTGTTGCCGCTCCGCGTCGGCCTCGTGCACCAGCACCTGCGAGGTGCACAGGCAGATCTGCCGGAACAGCGCGCCGAGCCAAAGGCCGGCGGTGGTGGGGTCCTCGTCGCCGCGCGTCTCGGGCTCGACCACGACCAGGGTGATGCGCAGGTCCTCGATGGGAGCGACGCTGGCCACGCGAGCGGCGGAGACGCCAGGCACCGGGGCGGTGAGCAGGCGCAGCAGGGGCTCCGCGGGCGCGTCCGGCGCCTCCGCGCGGTCGAGCCACACGGCGGCGACCTCGGGGTCCAGGCCCCGGACGGCGCGCGTCTCCCGGCCGTGCCACACGACGCGCAGCGCGCCGGCGGCCAGCGACATGGACTCCAGTGATCGCGCGAGGCTCGCCTCGACCAGCGCCTCCAGGGGCGGGCCCCGTAACGAAAGGGCCGAGATCTCGCGCAGCGCGGCCACGTGGCGGTCGACGATCACGCCCTCGATCCGCAGCGCCTCGCGGCTCTCCTCGGCGGCGGCGAGCGACTCCAGCATGCGCCGGCGCCAGGACTCCATGGCCGTGGCCAGGGCGCCGATCTCGTCGCGCCCGAACTGCGCGGCGGGCAGGGCCCCGTGCTCGCGCTCGGCGGCGGCGACGGCCCAGGTGAGGCGCCGGATCGGTCGCACGACGCTGCGTACGGCCAGCGCCGTGAAGACCATGAAGAGCACGACCAGCGCCGCGCCCATCTGCCACAGGTGCGAGCGCAGGGCCCGCGCGGGCGCCAGGGCGGCGGACTCGGGCTCGAGCACGCCCAGGCCCAGGTCGAGCGTCGGCAGGGGCGCGAAGGCCAGGACCTCGACCTCGCGCAGCGGCGCGTCGGTGGCCGCGCCCTCGTGGCAGGAGTGGCACCGCCCCTGAAACGGCCGGCGCGCCGAGATCGACCGCGTCAGGAACCCCTTGTGGTCGGCCGCGTCCAGCGGGCGCCGGTCGTCCGTCGAAGCGACGACGCGGCCCTGATCGTCCACCAGCGTCAGGGTGGTGGCCTTCGGGCGGGCCGCCGACGAGCGGTGACGCAGCGGGGCGAGCAGGTCGCCATCTCCGGCGCGCAGAACGCCGATCACGTAGCCCGGGTTCGGCCCGCTCACGGGCGCGGCCAGGACGAGCGCGGGCAGGCCGTCCAGGCGCTCGCGGGGCGCGACCACCGGGGCCTGTCGCTCCACCACGCGGGCGAGCAGCGGGGCCAGATCCAGGCGAGCGGCGAAGGCCGCCGGGGAGCCCGACGTCGCCGCCCGGGCGCGCCCGTCCTGATCCACCACGACGGCGCCCTCCGTGAAGACGTGGGCGGCCGCGGCCCGCAGCGCGGTCGGGTCCCCCGCCGAGGTCGGGTCGAGCAGGGGGGTGGCGGCGCCGACCAGGTGGTCCGCGGCCTCGAGCAGGCGGCTCTCCAGGAACGTGCCGGCCATCTGCGCCAGGCCGCTGCGCTCGTGCAGCAGGCGGCGCTCGGCGTCGTCCACGATCAGCGCCGAGAGCACGAAGAGCGCGCCGAAAAACGCCCCGCTCCCCGTGAGCACGAAGAGGGCCGACCGCGCATACAGGCTGCGCCTTCGCTCTTCGTCTCGGATTCTTCCACGCAACACGCCGGAGGACACTAAACCCCGCCGCCCGGTGCCGCGAGGGCCGACCCGATCTGGGTCAAGTCGCGGCCGGGTTTTCGAGGCCGCGCGATTCCCGTACGCTCCCCCGATGGACATCGACCACGCCCCAGCACGGCGCCGCGCCCTCGCCCTGTCCGTGGTGATTTTCGGCGTCGAGGTCCTGATCGCCACGCGGCTGGCCCACTGGCACTTCGTCCGCAGCAGCCTGGGCGACTACCTGGTCGTGTTTCTATTGTATTTCCCTGCGCTGGCGCTCCGACCCTTTCCGCCCCGCCGGCTGGCCGCGGCGGTCTTCGCCTTCTCGGTGCTCGTCGAGATCGCGCAGGCGCTGCACCTGGCGGACGCCCTCGGGTTCGAGCGCGGGTCGATCGGTCACATCGTGCTCGGCGCGACCTTCAGCTGGAGCGACGTGCTCATGTACGGCCTGGGCTGCCTGACCTGCATCGCCGTGGATCGGCGCCTGGTGCGGGGCCCGCGGGGATTTTGAACGAAACGGGCGTCCGCGCTTATGCTGCGGGCGGATGTTTTCGCCCCGAACAAAGTCCGCGCTCTCTCTGCCGATCCGAGCGGCCCTCGTGCCGTTGTGGCTGCTCGCGTGCTCGGGCGGTGACGACGCGGGCGACGGGCTCTCGGCGGGCGGCACCGGCGGCGCCGGGCCCGTGGTCGATGTCGGCGTGGACGCCGGCGTCGGGGGCCGCGTGGCGGACGCCGACCCCGGCGCGGACGTGCCCGTGCCCCTCGCGGACGCCGGGACGCCGGATGCCCTGGTCGGCTGCGAGGCGGACGAGAGCTGCGGCGAGGGCGCCTACTGCGAAGAAGGCGCCTGCCACCCGGCCGTGGCCCTGCTCCCGGCGCTGGACGACGGCGTCTTCCGCGCCGGCGCGGCGAAGTTCGACGTCGCGCCGGTCTTCTTCGAGCCGTGGACGGATCGCGCCGGGCCCGAGTGCGAGGGGAACCGCGCCGGGGCCTACGACGGCCCTCTGGTGGTGGACGACACGCCCCCCGGCCCCTGTGACGACCTGTTCGACGACGTGGACCGCGACGGACACTTCGACGCCGTGTGGATGGCCGGCTCGGGCGCCGATCGCCCCGCGGCGGGCGTGGACGAGGACAACCCGCCCGCCGGGCGCGTGCTCTTCGTGCAGCGCAACGCCGAGATCTGGGCCCTGGTCACGCTGGACGTGTACGCCGTGGGCCCGGAGCCCCTGCAGGCGCTGACCCGCGGGCTGCAGCTGCGCCTGGGCATCCCCGAGGGCCGCATCGCCGTCCACGCGACGGGCGTGCGCTCGGCGCCGGACGCCGTGGGCATGTGGGGCCCGACGCTGGCGCTCGCCGAGGGCCCGCTCGGCGCCCTGCGGCCCTACGCCAGCACCATCCCGCTGCTGGCCCAGGTGCCCGTGGAGACGGGGCTGGACCGGGGCTGGTGGCGCGAGGTCCGGCGCCGCATCGCCGTGGCCGCGCAGCAGGCCCTGGCCAACGTGAAGCCCGTGACGCTGCGGGCCGGTCGCGGACGCCTGCCCGAGCCCCCTGGCGCGCCGGGCGGTCCGGCCGGGGACGCCCCCGCCTCGTGGTCGGCGGACGCCGCCGAGGTCGTCGCGCGCCTGGCCCAGCCCACGCTCTACTCGCACGACGTGCGCTTCCCGCTCCAGCGCGACCTGGACGTGCGCGTCGCCGCTCTGGACGCGGCCGACGGCGCCCCCCTGGCAGTGCTGGCCGTGTGGGGCGCCACGCCCGCGGTCGGTGGAGCCGAGGGGCGGCTCAGCGCGGACCTGGGCGGTCGCGTGCGCGCCGGGCTCGAGGCGGCCTACCCCGGCGCGCTCGGCTTCTGGATCACCGGCGCGAGCTCCGAAGAGGTCCTGGCCGGCGCCGGCGCCCGCGTGCCCGAGACGGACGAGGGCGGTCACCCCGGCGAGGGCCCCGCGGCCGAGCCCGGCGCGGCGCTCGCCCGCCTCGTGGTCGGCACGGCCCGCCGTGCGCTGGCCGACGCCGTGGGCGAGACCCCGACGCTCGAGGTCCAGGCCCGCTATGCCTGGCTGACCATCACCAACCCGCGCTACGACCTCGCCGCGCGTCTCGGCGTGGTGCCCGGGCTCTCGGACTGGGTCGCCGGGCGCCGGACCACCCCCGTGTGGGCCGCGGCCACCACCGCGCCCGCCTGCGGGGCCATGGGCTGCCTGCGCTACCGGCTCGACCGCGTGGATCTCGGCGCCGTGCGCCTCCTGACCACGCCGGGCGGCCTCGACGAGGGCTTCGTGCAGGGCCGGGCCGAGAGCACGCTGACGCTCACGGATCCCGAGAGCCGCAACCTCACGGACCTGGACCTGGACGGCGTGATCGACGCCGACGACCCGGAGATCCTGCTGCCGTCGCGGGACGTGGCGCTGGCCGATCCCGTGCGCATCGGCGCGCCGCTCAACCCGCAGCGGTTCGCGCCCCTGCAGCCGCTGGAGGACCCCACGACGTGGCTCCTGGGGCGGACCAACGGCGGCCTGGGCTCGCTGCGTGCGGCGACGGATGTCGTGAACGTGTACGAGGGTCAGGCCAGGCCGCTCGAGGCGCTGCTGGCCTCGGCGCCGGAGCTGGCCGCGCTGGATCTCTGCCTCGAGGGCTACGACTGCGACCGCACGCTCTCCCTGGCGGAGCTCGTGCCGCAGGTGACGGCCGAGCTGCCCGAGATCCTGGCGGATCTGCCCGGCGGGCACCTGCTGGCGCTCTCGGCCGAGCCCGGGCTCGAGCAGAGCGAGTCACCCCGGTTCCGCGTCGAGGCGCCGGACGGCAGCGTTCGGGGCGAGGGGCAGGGGCTCGTGCTGGGGCCGGGGCCCTGGGCCTTCGCGCTGTCCACGGACTTCGGCCTGGCCGGCGTGGCGCCCGGCGACCAGCTCGTGCTCGCCGACGAGCGCCGCCTGGGCATCGACCGCGTGGTGCCCGTGGAGCTGGCGCGGCACCCCAACGCCGGCGACCAGTGGCGCGGCCCCCACGCCCGGGGCGGCGACGCCGTGTACAACGCCGCCTGCGAGCTGCTCAACGGCGGCGTCTGCCCCTCGCCGCGGGCGATCCCGCCGATGGACGACCCCAACGCGACGCTGCCCCGCCAGCCCGAGGACTCGCCGGCGTCGGCCCCGCCGGACGAGGGCGACCGACGCGTCCCCTGATTCTTGAGCTTTGCGTCAGTGTAGTCTACTGTCCCACCCGCAGGAGCTGCACATGAGCAAACCGAAGAGCAAGGGAACGAAGCCGAAGGGCGGGGACAAGCCGACACGCGGGAAGGCGAGCGGCAAGGACCGCGACGCGCTGCGCGGCATGGTCCTGGGCATGGTCATCATCGCCGCCATCGCCGGCTTCTTCATGGTGCCGGTGGCCGGCAAGACCACCTTCACCCATCTCGTCCACGCGCTGGGTCTGCAGGGCGGCGACGACGCGCCCGACGCCCAGAAAGGCAAGGGCGCCGAGAAGAAGCCGTCGAGCGTCCGCACGGGCGCGCCGGCCACGCCGCGGCACGCCGAGACGCCGCGACTCCGCGAGCCCGCCGCCCAGACCCCGGTCAAGGCGGCGGCGACCCCGCCGGCGCGGCCCAAGGGCGTGCGCGTCGCCGACAATCTGCATCGCCGCGCGCCCCTGGAGAAGGCCACCGCCGCGGACGACGCCGAGCTCGATCGGCTCGTCCGCACGCACGCCCGGGATTGAACGCCCGCCTGCGCGCCGGCCTGACCACGCTCGCGCTCTGCGCCTGCGCCGCGGTCGGGCTCGCCGCCTACGCCGCCGATCTGCGCGCCGACCGCGAGGCCGTGGCGATCGATCGGTTCCGTGCGCACCCCTTCGGCGCCGGGCGGCACACGCGCTTCGACGCCAGCTTTCGCAGCCTGACCCGCGCGCGGGGCGCCATCCGGTTCGAGGCCGAGGCGCCGGCCTGGGTCTTCGGCCCTTGCCGGGTGGGCGTGCGCTTCGGCGACGCCGCGCCCGTCGAGTTCGCCGTCGACGACGCCGAGGTCACCCCCCTGGACCCCGCAGCCACGGAGCTGGCCGCCGCCCTGCGCGACGCCCCGCCGCCGGGCCGCGCCCGCCCCGGGACACCGCCCGGGGAATGACCCGGGCGCCCGCCGTGGTTCTCCCGCCTGAAACCCAGGCAAAGAGAGCACCCCATGAAGTTCACGCCCATGCTCGCGCTGGCGGCCGGACTCGCCGCCGGCCTCGCGTTGCCCACCGTCGTGCCCGCCGGCGAGAAGACCGCCGAGAAGCTCTACACCGAGGGCGCCTCGTCCGCGGCCAGCCAGGCCATCCAGCCCACCACGCCGGTCACGTTCGGCGCGTTCAGCGCGCTCGCCAAGGACGCCGCGCCCGCCGTCGTCAGCATCGAGATCGAGGGCAAGGCCCCCGGCCACGACGACATGCCCTTCTTCTTCGGGCCTTTCGGTGGCGGACCCTTCGGTGGGGGCGGCGGCGGCCGCGGCTTCGGCGGCCCCGAGGCGATGAAGGGCGCCGGGTCGGGCTTCATCATCCGCGGCGACGGGTATGTGTTGAGCAACAACCATGTGATCGAGAACGCCGAGCGCATCGAGGTCAAGCTGCTCGACGGCCGCAGCTTCGAGGCGAAGCTCATCGGCCGTGATCCGGCCACGGACGTGGCGCTCCTGAAGGTCGACCCGGGCAAGGAGAGCCTGCCGGTCGTGCCCCTGGGCGACAGCGAGAAGCTGGAGATCGGCGAGTGGGTCATGGCCATCGGCAACGCGCTGGGCCTGTCGCACACTGTCACGGCGGGCATCGTGAGCGCCAAACACCGCGGCAACGTGCGCCCGGATGGCCGCCTGCGCTACGCCGACTTCATCCAGACCGACGCCAGCATCAACCCGGGTAACAGCGGCGGGCCGCTGTTCAACACGCGTGGCGAGGTCGTGGGCATCAACACGGCGATCCGCGCGGACGGGCAGGGGATCGGCTTCGCCATCCCGATCAACATGGTCAAGACGCTGCTGCCCTCGCTGAAGGCCGACGGCCGCGTGTCGCGCTCGTGGATCGGCATCCAGATCCAGGAGGTCACGCCCGCGCTGGCCTCCAGCTTCGGCCTGGACCGGCCCCGCGGTGCCCTCGTGGCCTCCGTGGTGCGCGGGGGCCCGGCGGCGCGGGCCGGCCTGCGCGAGGGCGACGTCGTCACGAAATTCGACGGCGCGCCCATCCAGAAGGACGAGGACCTGCCCTGGCTGGCCAGCACGGCCGGCGTGGGCCGCGCCGTGGACCTCGAGGTGTGGCGCGACGGCAAACCCATGGGCGTGCGGCTCACGCTCGAGGCGATGCCCGGCGAGAACGCCGTCGGCAAGGGGCGTGACCGGGCTGCGCCGCGGGACGACACCGATCGGGGCGAGTCCGCGGCCATCGGCCTCACGCTCGGGGCCATCGACCCGAGGCTGCGCGCCGGCCGGGGCGACGACGGCGCCGGGGGGCCCGGGGGTCCCGGGGGCCCCGGGGCGCCCGGGTTGGATGACGGCGCCCAGGTGCTGCGCATCGAGCCCGGCAGCGTGGCCGACCGCGGCGGGCTGGAGCGCGGCGACGTGATCGTGCAGATCAACGGCCAGCGCGTGGACACGCCCAAGGCCGCGGCGAAGGCGCTCGACGCCGTGCGCCCCGGGGAGTACGTGCGCATGCTCGTCGTCCGCGGCCCGGCCAAGACGTTCCTGGCCTTCAAGCGCTGAGGTCGCGGGTCGGCGCCGGTCGTGAGCTTTGATTTGGCCCCCGCGTTCTTGTAACGTGCCGCGGTCCGTTGTGACCACTGCCCGTCTGGAGCACGCAATGAGCCGAAATCTCTGGTCTTTTGTCGCCGCCGGTACGCTGTTCGCCGGCGCCGCCGCGGCACAGGACATCCAGAACTTCAAACCCGCCGGTGGCACCTGGAACTACTTCAGCGTCGAAGGCGCGCGGGTCATCCGGCACGAGCACGTGCTCGTCCCCGCCCTGGTCGTCAACTACGGCCAGAACCCGCTCGTCGCCCGAAAGGGCGGCGACATCCAGAAAACGGTCGTCGAGCACCTGACCACCACGGACATCCTGCTCACCACCGGCTTCCTCGACCGCTTCGAGCTCACCGTGGATCTGCCGGTGAGCAGCGCCACGGGTGACGTCCTGAAGGAGAACGGTACGGACGGCCTCGCCCTCGGCGACGTCCGGCTCGTCCCCAAGCTGCGCCTCTTCGGTCTGGAGAAGGACCACGGCTTCGGCATGGCCATCTCCGTGCCCATGAACTTCCCCACGGGCGACAAAGAGAAGTTCATCGGCGCCGACCAGTTCACGGTGAACCCCAAGCTCGTGCTCGAGGCCCGCGCCAAGGGCTTCAGCTTCGCCGCGAACGGCGGCGTCAAGGTCCGCCCGGACACGAAGCCCGTGGAGAACACCACGCTCGAGCTCGGCACCGAGGTCACCTACGGCGCCGGCATCGGCGTGGACCTCGGCTCGGACGACGCCCTGCTCCTCGCCGAGCTCTTCGGCGCCGCCCCCGTCGCCGACATCTCGGCGGACGCCAAGGCCAGCCCCCTCGAGGCCCTGCTCGGCTTCCGCATCTTCACGGACGTCGGCGCGGTCTTCACCGTCGGCGGCGGCACGGGCATCGTGGCGGACTACGGCTCGCCCACGTTTCGCCTGCTCTTCGGCTTCGCCTGGCACGACCGCAACTACGACGCGGACAAGGACGGCATCCTCGACGAAGAGGACAAGTGCCCGGAGGATCCCGAAGACCGCGATGGCTACGAGGACACGGACGGCTGCCCGGACGTGGACAACGACAAGGACGGCGTGAACGACGCCGTGCAGAGCGACCTCGCCGACGAGGACGGCATCCGCGGCTACGAGACCGGGCCGGACAAGTGCGCCATGGTCCCCGAGGACAAGGACGCCTTCCAGGACGAGGACGGCTGCCCCGAGGAGGACAACGACCAGGACAAGATCCTGGACGTGGACGACAAGTGCCCCAACGAGCCCGAGACGCTCAACAACTTCCAGGACACGGACGGCTGCCCGGACGCCATCCCGGACACCGACAAGGACGGCCTGCTCGATCCCCAGGACAAGTGCCCGAAGGATCCCGAGGACAAGGACGGCTTCGAGGACGCCGACGGCTGCCCCGATCCGGACAACGACCGCGACGGCATCCTGGACGTCTCCGACCGCTGCCCCAACGAGGCCGAGGTCGTCAACGGTGTGGACGACACGGACGGGTGCCCCGACCAGGGCCTGGTCAAGCTGACCGCGGCCAAGATCGAGATCCTCGAGAAGGTCTACTTCGACTTCAACAAGGCGACCATCAAGCCCCAGAGCTTCGAGCTGCTCAACCAGGTGGCGTTCGTCATCAAGAGCAGCCCGCGCATCAAGGGCATCCGCGTCGAGGGCCACACGGACAGCAAGGGTCGGCCGGCCTACAACAAGAAGCTCAGCCAGGCCCGCGCGGACTCCGTGCTGCGCTACCTGACCGGCCAGGGCGTCGACGCCGCCACCCTCGAGTCGGTCGGCTACGGCGACACCATGCCCATCGAAGACAACCGCACGAAGGCCGGCCAGGAAGCCAACCGCCGCGTCGAGTTCGTGATCACCAAGCAGGAGTAATTCGCATGGCCACCACCCACTTCAAGGGCGCCCCCGTCGAGACCAACGGCGCGCTGCCGGCCGTCGGCTCGAAGCTCCCGGGCTTCAGCCTCGTCCGCGGTGACCTCTCCACGGCCACGCTGGCGGACTACGCCGGCAAGAAGCTGGTGCTGAACATCTTCCCCAGCATCGACACGGGCATCTGCGCGATGTCGGTGCGGGCGTTCAACGCCAAGGCCGCCGACCTGGCCGACACCGTGGTCCTCTGCATCAGCAAGGACCTGCCGTTTGCCGCCAAGCGCTTCTGCGGCGCCGAGGGCCTGGACAAGGTCGTCACCGGGTCGACCTTCCGGGACGCCGGCTTCGAGGCCGCCTACGGCCTGCGCCTCGAGGGCTCCGTCCTCGCCGGGCTGCTCGCCCGCGCCGTGATCGTCGCCGACGCGGACGGCATCGTGAAGTACGTCGAGCTCGTGAACGAGATCACGACGGAGCCCAACTACACCGCGGCGCTCGCCGCGCTCTGAGGCCTCAGCGGCGCGAACGCACGCGCCGCCGACCCAGCCCCAGCAGGGCCAGCAGGCCGAACGCCGCGGGGTCGAGACCGCCGCGGCCGGTCGTGCGGCAGCCGCAGCCCGAGTCGCCGCCGACGTCGGCGGAGACCGTGCCGATGCCGGCGTCCGCGTCGCCGATGGCCTGACCGCCGGCGCCCGTGGTGTCCCCGCCGGTGCCCGTGGTCTCGCCGCCGTTGCCGCCGTTGCCGCCGGCGCCACCCGAGCCGCCCGACCCACCGGCGCCCCCGGAGCCCGCGTGGCGCGCGGCGATCTCCGCCGTGCGATCCTCCTGGATCACCGCGGGGCCGCTCAGGGGCAACCGCTCGATCACGGCCGCGCCCGGCTCCGCGCCCTGGCGAATCGTCATGCCGCGGTCGCGGGCGATGATGTCCGCCTCGGCCACGCCGGCCGAGTAGTCCAGCATCAGCCCCGAGGGCGTGCGGACCTTGATGTTGGTGTAGTCGTAATACCCCTCGGCGTCACACTGATACAGAATCCCGGTGCCCTGCCGGAGGTTCGACACATCGGCGAGGTCGGGATTGAACGCGAAGGCCGGATCCTCGGTCATCTCCTCGGCGCTCATCGAGCTGGTGAAGCGCGTGAGGTAGGGCTGGCTGGCGAAGAGAACGGCGACCTCGGTGCGGGGCTCGTTGATCTCGGTCCGGATGCGCTCGGCCAGGGCCGCGCCGTCGAGCACCTCGTCCGGCGGGTTGGCCACGGGGCCGGCGCAGTCCAGGAACGTGGGCTCCTGGCCGCCCTCGAAGTCCGGCGGCAGCAGAATCGACCGCAGCAGGCGCGCGATGTCGGGGTCGAAGAGGTTGAGCTCGCAGGTCACGGGCCCGAGCTCGGCGATGGTGTGCACGTCGGCCAGCCGCGCGAGCAGCTCGTCCGGCACGACCCAGAACCGGGGCGTCGTCTCGTCCGTCAGGCGCCCGGCGTAGTCGGTGGCGAAGGCCTGGCCGCCGGCCTCGTCCGCCGCCTGGGCCACGACGGCCGTGTAGTTGCTCGGGCCGTAGGCGCGCCAGTCGATGGCGGCCTCGTTGATCTGCACGTGCAGGTAGTTCAGCGGCACGGCCCGGCTCTGGCCGAGCACGTGGACCGCCAGGCCCAGGTCCGGGGCGGCGGCCACGCTGGTGGGCACGATGGGGATGGTCGGGGCGTCGCCGGGGAAGCTGAGGTGCAGCGGCACGATGTCGCCCACGTCCTCGCCGGGCAGCAGCTTGATGGCCACGAACACGGCGCCCTGGTCCACGTAGGGCCGCAGCTTGTCGTCCGTGCCGTCGGGGATCTGATAGCCGTTCGCGTCCAGCCACTCGCGCAGGTCCTCGACGGTGCGGGCGTCGAGAATGGCGCGGTCGTAGGGGCCCACGGGCTCGCGGCTGAGCACCTGGACGCCGTCGCCCCCGCCGGACACGCCTGCGTCCGCGCCGTTGGAGCCCGGCTGGCCTTCGGGCGGCGGGGGCAGCTCCTCGCACTCGACCTGCCGCTCCCAGCTGCCGATGCCGAAGCTGGCCTGGAAGGCGTCGAGCGCGCCCAGGATGCCCTCGCTCGACAGGGTCGTCTCCACGCCGCGGGGCACGGGCAGGAGCCAGCCGAACTCTTGCGGCGGGCCGGCGTAGACGATGCGCACGTGCATGTGCGTCGTGCCGCCGTCGACCGCGAACAGGATGCTCTCCTGCTGCTGCACCACGGGTGTGCTGTTGTTGCAGAAGAGACCGCCACAGGCGAGGGCGGCGGCGGGGAAACACAGGCCGGCGGCGCTCGTGGCGAGCAGCGCGGGCAGTTGCGAGCGGATCGAACGCATCTACACTCCGGCGTGAACGGGGGGCGCCCACGCTACGGGGTCGGGGCAGGCGCATGCAAATGACCCGGGTCAGCCCCGGGGCGAGTCAGAGCGCGCCGCCGAAGCCCTGCGCCCAGAAGGCGGCGAACAGGACGACGAGGCCGATCGCCAGCGCCGAGCCGGCCAGGACACCGTTCCCGAAGGACTGCCGCCTCAGCCACAGCGCGCCGTACATGTACATGACCGGCGCGGGGAGCAGCAGGGCCGCCGCCCACCCGCCGAAGCCCGCGTCCCATCCGGAGGCGAGACGGAGCGTGCAGTATGGCACGGCGAAGGCGGCGAACACGCCGAAGAAGAAGTCCGCGGTCGTGCGGATCGGTCGAGGCGAACGCTGGAACCACCCGGCCGCGGGGCCGCGCTGCGCGGGCGCGGGCGGGGACTCGACCCCTTCGACGGCGACGCACTCCGGACAGGCGACGCGACCGTCGGCCGTGCGCATCCGGAGCTCGCCGAGATGGGTGTGCCCGCACACGCTGCATTCGAAGGTCGGCGCCTCCACGATGGCCACTCCTGCGCATCCGGGCTCGTTCGGAGCCCATGTCGTGCGTCGTTCCGGGCTGCCGAGCCGATGCGGGAAGTCACGGACGCGACGCGATTCCGGACGTCTGTTAACATGAACGACCCTGCCCGCCGAGGATCCCATGCGAACGTCCCTGAAGCTCACGCCCCTTTGGCTGCTCACGTTCGGTTGCGCGGCGGGGGACACCGCGTCGGCGGTGGCGGACGCCGGGGTCGAGGCTGCCGGTGGGGTCAACTACGCGCTGGGGGGCAGCCTGGGACCCGCAGGCGGGGCGCCCTTGGGCGGCACGGACACGGCCAACGGCCCGCCCTCCGCGGCCCCGCCGACGGGCGGCATGATCTGGCCCGAGGGCGGCACGCAGAGCGGCGCCGGCGGCGGCATCAAACCGCCAGAGGGCGGTACGGCGCAGGCCGCGGGCGGGCAGCCCGGGTCCGCGGGCGGCGAGCCCGGCCCGGCCGCG
>CAINDO010000061.1 GCA_903847385.1 uncultured Myxococcales bacterium | reverse complement strand
GCCACGCCGGATGCCGCCGTCGAGCCCGTCGCGCCGGACGCCGCGGTGGCCCCCCCGGTCGAGCCGCCCGTCGCCGTCGCCCACCCCTTCCAGGCGTGGACGCTGACGATCCCGAACGACCTGCTCACGGACGAGGCCGACACGCCCCGCCCCATCGACCAGATCACCTACAAGCTCCGCGGCGCGACGCGCGACTGGGTGGGCGACGTCGTCGCCAACATCCGCAAGGAGTACGACGCCCTGACGCCCGAGCAGCAGGCGCAGGTCAACCCCAAGGTCATCGAGGGCTCCTGGGTGCTCGAGTCCTTCACGGCCGCGGTGCTCGAGGTCTTCAGCCACGGCCACGTGAACGACGAGCTCGCCGTCACGCGGTTCTTCAACACGGACGACCGGCGCTGGTCCGTCGGCTACGCGCACTTCGTCGTCGACGGCGTGCCCTTCCGCATGGTCGTGCAGTTCAGCCTGAACTTCGACGCGCTGACCTACGTCGGCGTCACCAAGGGGTTCACCACCTACGACGACATCTTCAACAGCTGGAACGAGCGCGCCCGCGAGAAGCCCCAGTTCGGCGAGAAGTCGCCCTACTACGGCATCGACCTCGCCAAGCTCGACGCGGCCAAGAACTACCTGGCCCTCGGCGCCGCCGGCATCCTGGTCCGCGCCTACGATCGCAAGCTGAACACGCTGGACGTCGAGGTCTACGAGGCCGTCGGTGAGGACTCCTCGGAGAAGCTCTCGCTGACGGTGAAGGGCGACCCCATCGAGGATCGCAACGGCTATCTCAAGCAGATCCGCGGCCAGCGCTGGGAGTTCGTGCCGGCCAACGTGGTGCAGATGAACGGCTCCGAGACCTCGATGCTCTTCTGGGTCGAGGCCGACGGTCGCATCGGCAAGATCTCCGAGGGTGGCTTCAAGCACCCCATCGAGCTGTGCCCCGGCCTCTCGATCTCCTTCGGCGACGACCTCCGCGGCAAGGTCGAGGAGTTCGTGGCCACCAAGGGCGCCGCCGCCTGGCAGGCCTGCGACATCGTCTTCAACTACTCGGCCAACGGCAACGTGCTCGACGAGGTCGCGTCCCTGACCAACCAGGTCAGCTTCTACGCGAGCAACGGCCGGGCCTACCAGGCCAACATCTGGCGCTGAGGGAGATCCAGAACATGAACACTCGCCTTCTCCTGATCGCCGGCGGTGCGGTCCTGGCCACCTCGGCCTGCGTCGAACACCGCCCCATCCGCAACGGCCTGAGCACCGAGTCGGTCTACCTCGAGAAAGAGGGCCTGACTTCGCCGGACACCCGCCACACCCGGGCGGACGACGACAACTGGCTCTACCGGGTCACCGTCGTCGGCGCGAGCTCCCCGAACGTCGTCGGCGACTACGCCTTCCCCGGCATCGAGGGCGGCGCCCGCCTCGTCAAGTTCCGCTTCCGTGACAACGCCCTGCAGATCGTCTCCGCCGATCAGCTGCAGGAAGACCGTCCGGACGACCCGAACGACGACCTCGTGACGACCGAGCAGAACGTGCTGCTCGAGTTCTCCGGCCAGCACGTGGACGTGAAGCTCCACGAGAGCCTGGACGGTGAGCGCACGAACCTGCTCGAGGAGAACACGGAGCTGCCCTGGCAGGAGCGCCAGAAGTTCCGCGTCGACTTCTCCACGACCTCGCTCGACCCGATCACGAACGCCGCCTGGTTCTACGGCGAGCTGCTCTCGTGGTGCGCCGGCACGGTGGCCACCCACTACGTGCCCGACTCCTTCAACTGGGAGAAGACCTGCGACCAGGCGGACGTCGACGCCGAGCTGCAGGCCCGCCGCGACGCCTACGAGTCGGCCTGCGACCGCATCGACGACAAGGACGGCGCGGACTGCAAGGCCGCCAAAGAGGCGATCCGCAAGGCGCCCCTGAACTGCTCGGAGACGGGCAGCGAGGAGATGGGCTTCGAGGTCGAGGTCACGTACCAGCTCAGCGTCACCGGCGGCTGCTACGACATGATCATGCTGGCCACGGGCACCGGCACCAGCACGGTCCGCTACCGCTTCTCGTTCTACCGCCCCAAGACGGGCACGAACACGGAGAGCGACTCGGGCGAGACGACCTTCGAGCCGGGCTACCTGCCCCTCGAGATCGCCGAAAAGGACATCGCCAACAAGAAGTATGGCGTGTTCCAGATCCTGAACCTCTTCCGCGACCACGACACGGGTCTGTTCTCGGGCAACACCATCGCGCAGCGGTGGAACCCGGAGCGCGAAGAGCCGGCGGTGTTCTACTTCCCGGCCGGCTTCCCGCCCCAGTACAAGTCCATGTTCACGGACGAGATCAAGAAGTCCACGAACACGGTCCTCGAGGACGCGAACTCGAAGCTCCGCGTCGACTTCCGTGACTTCGACGACGGCGGCGTCGACCGCAAACACGGCGACATCCGCTACAGCTTCGTCAACTGGCACCACGACATCGACACCACGCTCGGCCTGCTCGGCTACGGCCCCTCGACGGCCGATCCGCGCACGGGCGAGGTCATCAGCGCCACGCTGAACCTGTACAACATCGGCCTCGACATCTACCGGTACCGCATCCAGAACTTCCTCGAGGCCAAGGGCGGCCTGGCCAAGCCCGATCCCGAGAAGGCCTGGGAGGAGATCGAGTGCCGCGAGGGTGAGACGGTCAAGCCCGGTGATTCCGTGCACTGCACGGTCGAGGGCGAGAAGGCCGCGGAGCTGTGCGACGAGAACAACGCCGGCGGCGAGCGTGACTGCGTCCAGGAGGGCAAGGACGCCGAGGCCGCGTGCCTCGGTACGCCCCGCCTCGGCAGCGCGCTCTTCGTCGAGATGCGCCGCACGATGGACATCCCCGAGGACACGGCGACGGGCACCAAGGACGACTTCGTGCCCAAGGCGACGCAGCCGGAGTTCGAGAAGAACTTCCAGCGCATCCTGCCCGAGCTGCGCTACGCCGAGCCCGGCTACAACTCTTACGTGTACCGCACCGGCGACCACCAGAGCCGCCTGCCGGACCTGAAGGCCAAGATGGCCAAGGACCGGGCGTTCCAGGAGAAGCTCGACCGCATCGCCAACAACCAGAACCCGTTCGAGGGCAAGGCGCTCTACACCCGCGACGGCATCGAGTCGCAGCTCGGCTTCATGGACGAGTTCCGCGAGTGGCAGAAGGTCCACACCGAGCTCAAAGAGGATCGCGAGCAGCTCCTCGCCCGCAACAACGTGCACGTCTTCGACGACACGGACGCCATCCAGGCCATCGGCAAGTCGTCGCGTCACTGCATGGCCCGCGAGGACGGCAAGTTCACCTGGGAGAGCGACGCCGAGTACTCGGCCCGGATCATCGACCGCGTGGTCTTCAAGACGGCGATCCACGAGTTCGGCCACAACATGGGCCTGCGCCACAACTTCTACGGCAGCGCGGACCCGGTCTACATGCGGACGGACGAGGTGTCCGCCTCCGTGATGGACTACGTCGCGCCGTGGGCCGAGGCCACCACGCCCCGCGCCTGGGGCCGCTACGACGAGCTGGCCATGAGCTGGATCTACGGCGACAAGGCCGCCCAGGAGGGCGCCCTCGCCGAGAACCCCCTGTACTGCACGGACGAGCACCGCCTGCGGTCCCCGCTGTGCCGGGCCTTCGACCTCGGCGTCACGCCCGCTCAGATCGTGCTGAACTCCATCGAGGAGTACGACTGGCTCTACGAGCTGCGCAACAAGCGCGCCTACCGCAAGTTCTGGGACACCAGCGGCTACGTGGGCGGCGTGTACGGCGCGGTCTTCGACATCCAGCGCATGTGGCACCTCGCCCTGTTCGACTGGGGCGGCGGCGGCGTGCAGAACATCCTCAAGCGCCTGGACCAGGTCGACAACCCCGGGGCGGTCAAGACCGACCAGGAGTACGACGAGATCTCGATGGACTTCTACAACGACATCTCGGCCGCGACCGGCATGACGATGGCGTTCTACGACTCGATCCTGAACGAGCCGGCCAGCGCGCGGAACTATCAGACCGAGTACGACCCGTTCTACGGCGACGTGATCCGCATCGGCATCATCATCGACAAGCTGTTCGCCACCTTCGCGTTCATGGACCTGCAGGACATCTCGGCCTACAACCCGAACGTCGCGACCTACGCCTCGATGTACGACGCCGCCTTCGGCACGCAGAACGACGCCCTGGCGCAGCGCGTGCTCGACGACATGCTCGGCGCGAACTACGACACGTTCCCCTGGTTCAAGTACTACGCGCTGAACATCTTCGCGTCCGTCACGAACTCGAACCTGATCAGCAACATCCAGTTCCGCGACCGCATCGCCATCCAGCGTTACAACCGCGAGGCGGATCTCGAGGAGATCTACGGCGAGGGCACCGTGGCCGAGGCCACCCGCTCGGACAACGCGCCCCAGACCTTCCTGCGCGATGGCGAGGAGTACATCTACTCGTACCTCTCGGACCGCTCGTGGCACCTGGTCGCCAGCAAGTCCAAGAGCCCGGTCAGCTTCCAGTTCATGAAGGAGTACAACGAGGGCCTGCGCTCCGATGCCGCCACGGACTCGGACAACTACGGCCTGAAGATCCTCCTGGCCTACTACGAGTACTTCAACAACTTCGTCGGGTTCTGAGCCATGCGCGGCTTCGGCAAACACGCCATCACTGCGCTGGGGCTCTTGCTCCCGGCCCTGCCCGCTTCGGCTCAGGAGTCCGGCGCCGCCGTCACGGCCGCGCCCGCTTCGGCGCCGGCGGCCGGGGTCTCGGAGACGGTGGAGGCCGGCCCGAAGAAGCAGTGGTCGGTCAGCGCCTCGGCGCAGTACCGGCAGCTCGCCGTGACGGATCCCGATCCGCGCAACGACCGCGTCCTCCTCTGGTCCCTCGGCGGCAACGTCGGGGTCTTCGAGGGCGGCAAGGTCTTCGTGCGTTTCGGCCTCTCCGAGCGGTTCGTGGCCGAACAGACCGAGTCCGGGGTCAAACTCCGGGACACCTCGATCGGCTTGAACTACGGCCACGCCATCAAGTTCACGGAGAACCACGAGCTGTCGCTCTCGCACAAGCTCGCGTTCTTCCTGCCCACCTCCCGCGCGAGCCTGGCGCAGGACCTGTACGTGGCGCCGCAGTACGTGTTCAACGCCTCGTACGAGCTGGTGCACGGCCTGACGCTCTCGTTCTCGCCGGACGTCCGCTACCGTTGGCATCAGTATGCCGAGCGGGCGGGGTACGACGGCGCGATGAACGTGCAGTGGGAGCTCGGGGCCCACGGCGGGATCGACTGGACCTTCCTGGAGTCCGACCGCTGGGGCAGCGTGGGCGTGGGCGCTTCGGCCGGCACCGGCTGGC
Source organism: uncultured Myxococcales bacterium (assembly GCA_903847385.1). Lineage (GTDB taxonomy): Bacteria > Myxococcota_A > Bradymonadia > UBA7976 > UBA1532 > CAINDO01. The sequence continues at coordinate 9,127 of CAINDO010000061.1, read as the reverse complement.
AGCGCCTCTACGACTCGCGGGACGACCACACCTCGGCCGTGGCCGAGAGCGGCCGCTGGAACCAGTCCTATGACTGGGAGGCGCACGTGGGCTACGACCCCGTGAAGTACCTCAGCCTGGGCGTGGGCCTGGAGCACGGCGGCAACGTGCTGCGCGACGGCATCGTGAACACGTTCTTCGTGCACCGCGACGAGACCGAGCTGGCCTTCACCGTCTCGGGCAACTACTGAGCGGTATGCGGCGTCGCGGCAGGCGCGTGGCGCTGGCGCTGCTCCTGCTCCTGGCGCTGCTCGGCGTCGGGGGCTGTCTGATCAGCGAGCGGCGGCCGGAGTCGGCCCCGAGCCCCGAGGCGGACGCCCTGGCCCGCCGCGTGGAGAAGGCCGTCGCCGCCGAGGCCTGGGCCCGTACGGGCGCGGTGCGCTTTACGTTCGCCGGCCGACACGCGTGGCTGTGGGACCGGAGCGGTGGTCGCGTCCGGCTGCGCTCCGGGGACTCCGAGGTGCTGATGCACACCGGGGACCGACGCGGCGTGGCCTTCGAGGACGGTCGGCCGCTGGGCGGCGAGGACCTGGAGAAGGCCCTCGCCAGCACCTGGAGCGCGTTCTGCAACGACACGTTCTGGCTGAACCCGCTGGTGAAGCTCTTCGACGACGGGACGCGGCGGTCGCTGCGGACCGTGGAGGGCGGCGGCCCGGGTCTGCTGGTGGAGTACGGCGCGGGCGGCGTGACGCCGGGGGACGCCTACCTTTGGCACCTGGGGCCGGACGACCGGCCCATCGCCTGGCAGATGTGGGTGCAGATCCTGCCCATCGGTGGCGTGCAGATGGGCTGGAGCGGCTGGCAGACCTTGGCGACGGGCGCCGTGGTCTCGACGCTGCACACGGGCACGCTCATGGATCTGGCGCTGACGGACGTCGCCGGCGCCGCGCGTGTGGAAGAACTCGAGCCGGGGGCCTTCGATCGGCTGCCCTGATTCTGCGAGACTCGCTCGACGCTCGGTGCGATCCGCGCGCCGGCCCCGGCCAAAAGGAACGAACGACATGCGACATGGAATGGCCCTCGCAGGGCTTTTGCTCACCTCGGTGGTCCTGGATGGCTGTCAGGCCGCGAACGACTCGGTGTCCGATGCGGGCGCGGCGGCGGGGGGCGCCGGCGGTGGCGCCGGCGGTGAAATGGGCGGCAGCCCCACCGGTGGGAACGCCGCGGGCGGAGCGAACGGCGGCGGCGGTGGCGCAGTGGGTGGCACCCCCACCGGCGGCGCGAACACCGGGGGCACGGGCGGCGCGATGCTCGAGCCGGACGCATTCGCCGGGCCCCCGGGGGACCGCGACGACGACGGCGTGCCCGACGGGGAGGACAACTGCCCGGGGGCGGCCAACAACAACCAGGCGGACGCCGACACGGACGGCGCCGGGGACGTGTGCGACAACTGCCCGGCGACCACCAACGCGGACCAGGCGGACGCGGACGGCGACGGCGTGGGCGACCTCTGCGACCTCGACGACGACGACGCGGACGGCGTGCCCGGCGTGGCGGACAACTGCCCGGCGGTCTTCAACCCCGAGCAGCTCGACCGCGACAACGACGGCGTCGGCGAGGCCTGCGACAACTGCCCGTCCACGCCGAACTTCAGCCAGGCGGACGACGACGGCGACCAGATCGGCAACGCCTGCGAGGTCCCCGGCGACGACGACGGTGACGGCATCCCCGACGGGCAGGACAACTGCCCCCGCGTGCCCTCGCCCGACGCGACGGACACGGACAACGACGGCATCGGGAACGTCTGTGACAACTGCCCGGTGGATCCCAACTTCAGCCAGCTCGACACGGACCACGATGGCCGGGGCGACGCCTGTGACACGGGCGATCCCGCGGACGCGGGGGTCATGGGCGATTGCGCGGAGAACGCACGCCGCTGTCGGCCGGGGGACGCGAGCGCCGCGCAGCGTTGTGTCGGTGCGCAGTGGACGGACGAGCAGTGCGGCGCGGGGCAGGTCTGCGAGGCGGGCGCCTGCGTGCCGGTGTCCTGCGCGAACGTGGCGTTGCTCGAGAGCGAGCGGGGCTGCGACTTTCGGGTGTCCGAGACCCCGAACCTGATCTTCAGCGCCGGGGAAGGGAACGTCGCGATCCCGTTCGGTGTGATCGTGAGCAACCCGGGCGCGCGCCCGGCGACGGTGCGGGTCCTGGACGCCGACGCCCGGGACATGGCGCTCACGGCGCGGGTGGTGGTGCCGCCGGCGCCCTCGGCCGTCAACCCGCAGAACGAGGTGGTGACCTCGGCGATCTACGACGCCGCCGGCGCGCTGCAGCGCGACCAGATCGCCCGGGCGGACACATTCCCGATCCCGGCGGGCGGCTTTGCGCGGCTGGTGCTGCCGCATCCGAACCCGGCCCAGGACCTGATCAACTCGGCCGTCCGGCGCGCCACCTGGCAGGTCAACAGCACCGAGCCGGTGGTCGTGACCCAGCACAGCCCGATCTGCTGCAACGGGTACTTCTCCAGCGACGCGTCGGCGGTGCCGCCCACGGCGCTGGCCGGTCGCACGTTCCGGTTCCTCGGCCTGCCCACGTGGATGGCGGACAACGCCGCGGGTTACCCCGGCACCCTCACGATCCTGCCCGCGGGCGCGGCGGCGAACGTGGACGTCACGGCCGGCGGCAACGCCGTGGCGCCGAGCCCCGACACGGGTCCCCGGGTCGTCGAAAACGGCCCGCGCCGGTCGGTCATGCTGGAGCCCGGGGACGCGGTGAACTTCACCTCCGTGGTCGCCCCGGCGGATCCCAACGCGCGACCCGACATGAGCGGCGTGGCGATCACGGCGACCGCGCCCGTGTCGGTCATCACGGGCCACGTCTGCACGCGCGTCCCGCACTCCATCCTCGCGTGTGACCACGTCGAGGACTTCCTGCCCCCCACGGACCGCTGGGGCAGCCAGTTCTCGCTGGTGTCGGCCCCCGTGCGCAACCCCGGGAATCCGGACGACGTGACCTACTGGCGCATCGTCGCCGACCGCGCCAATACCATGGTCACGACCACGATCGACCTCGGTGACCTCGGCGGGCGCGCCCCCCTGGCCAACGGCAGCGTGTCGTGCCTCTCGCTCGCCACGGGGGCCGACCGCTTCGTGCTGGCCGCGGGCCAGGTCTGTGAGATCTCCACGCGGGCCGCCTTCGGGCTCAGCGCGTCGGCGCCGGTGCTGGTGCTCGGCGCGATGGTCGGGCAGCAGGTCAGCAACGGGGGCTTCGGCGGGGAGCCTGCCGAGGGGGACCCGTCGATCTTCGTGGCCACGCCGGACGAACACATGACCCGTGAGGCGTACGTGACCGTGCCGACCGGCTGGGGGCGGGCGATCATTCAGCTCGTGGCTCCGGCCGGCACCCGCGTGCGGCATCAGGGCGTGGCGCTGCAGCCGGCCGACGACGGGATCTTCGGCACGGACATGGTCAGCCTCGAGTTCGACGCCGCTCCGGGTGTGTTGAACCGGCTCGATGCCGACGGGCCGTTCCGCGCCACGATGTTCCTGCTCGACGAGGGTGTCAGCGCCGCCTGGCCCATCAACCAGGCGCAGCACCTGGTACCTTGAGCGCGACGCCCCGGCGGAACCTGCTGCTGCCCGACATCGAGCGGTGGCCCGCCGATCAGCCGGTCATCACGCTGCGGGGCGTGACCAAACGCTTCGGCGAGAAGACCGTGCTCGCCGGTCTCGACCTGGACATCCCCACGGGCAAGACGACGGTCATCGTCGGGCAGTCCGGAAGCGGCAAGAGTGTGCTGCTGCGCTTGATGAACGGGCTCACGCTCCCGGACGAGGGCGAGGTGCGGCTGTTCGGGCGCAACCTCGCCGAGGTCACGGAGCGCGAGCGCACGGAACTGCGCAAACGCTGCACGATGGTGTTCCAGAACTACGCGTTGATCGACTCGCTCACCGTGTTCGACAACATCGCGTTCCCGCTGGCCAACAACACACGGATGCCCAAGGCGGACATCGCGCGGCTCGTGGACGAGCTCCTGGAGATGCTCGGCCTGCCCCACGCGCGGGACCTGCTGCCCTCGTCGCTCTCCGGGGGCATGAAGAAGCGCGTGGCCTTGGCGCGGGCCGTGGTGAGCAACCCGGAGGTCGTGCTCTTCGACGAGCCCACCACGGGCCTGGACCCGGTGATGATCGAGTTCGTGGACGATCTCATCGTGCGCACGCGACAGACCTTCGAGATCACCAGTGTCATCGTGTCCCATGACATGGCCTCGAACCGGCGCCTCGCCGATCGCATGGCGATGCTCGCCGAGGGGCGCATCGTGTCCGTGGGGGACTTCGACACCGTGCGCGCAGACGCGCAGCCGCTGGTGCAGGTGTTCATGGCCAACGCGGTCGTGGAGCGCATGGGGCGAGACTCGGCGGACGCGCCACCCGAGCCTGTGACCGAGGCCGCGGCGACGCCGGCGCCCGCCGCGGCCCCGCCCGTCGTGAGCATCCGCGGCCTGGAGAAGTCCTTCGGCGACAACCGTGTGTTGAAGGGCATCGACCTGGACATCCCGGCGAGACAGATCACGGTGGTGATCGGCGGGTCGGGCTCGGGCAAGTCCGTGCTCATCAAACACATCACGGGCCTGCTCATGCCCGACGCCGGCACGGTCCGCGTGTTCGACCAGGACATCGCCACGCTCGGCGCGGACGCGCTGCTGGCGCTGCGGGCCCGGATCGGCATGCTGTTCCAGGGCGCGGCGCTTTTCGACTCGCTCACCGTGCGGGAGAACATCGCGTTCCCGCTCGTGGAGCGGCGCGACCGGCGCCCCAAGGCCGAGGTGAAGGCCGCCGTGGACGGCGTGGCCGAGCGCCTGAAGGTCGCGCACCTGCTCGACCGCTACCCGGCGCAGTGCTCCAACGGCGAGCGCAAGCGTGTGGGCCTGGCCCGGGCCATCGTCACGCAGCCGGAGATCATGATCTACGACGAGCCGACGACGGGGCAGGACCCCGTGATGATGCGCAGCGTGGACGACATGATCGTGGAGGCGGCCGAACACTTCCCGATCACGTCGATCGTGATCAGCCACGACATGCTCTCGACGTTCCGCATCGCCGACCGCGTGGCCATGGTCTACCAGGGCGAGCTGGCGGCGTTCGGCACGCCGGACGAGCTGCGAGCGAGCACGGATCCGAGGGTGCAGGCGTTCATCTTCGCCGGGGCGGGCGAGAAGCCTACGCCCTGACCATCCGCTGCAGCCGCTCCAGGCCGACGCTGCCGCAGCCGAGCACGCGGGCGTGAAACGCGCGCAGGGACTCGACGCCGTCGCCGTGTTTCGCCCGCCACTCGTCGCGCAGGGCGAGCATCACCCGCTGGCCGACCTTGTACGAGATGGCCTGGCCGGGCCAGCCGAAGTAGCGGGTGACGTCACTCTCGGCGTGGTCGCGTTTCATGCCGCCGCGGGTGTGCAGGGCGTCGACGGCGCGCTCGAAGGTCCAGCGTTCGCCGGCGCCGAAGGGGGCGTCCGCGGGGATGGGCAGGTCCAGGTGGGCGCCGATGTCGATCACCACGCGCAGCGCCCGGATGAGCTGGTTGGCCAGCATGCCGAACGTGTATTCGAGCCGCTCGTAGTAGCCGAGCTCGCGCATGAGCTGCTCGGCGTAGAGGGCCCAGCCCTCGGCGTAACCGGAGTAGCCATCGCCCAGGCGGTGCCAGCGCGACAGGTTGGCCGTGAGGGCGACCTGGATGCCGATCTGCAGGTGGTGGCCCGGGAAACCCTCGTGGTAGGCGGTGCTGATCTCGTCCCAGAGCGGCACGGGGCCGTCGCCGGAGAGGGCGTACCAGATGCTGCCGGGCCGGGAGAAGTCTTCGCTCGGCTGCATGTAATACGCGCCGCGCGTGCCCGTGTCCGGGGCGCGTTTGACGTCCAGCCGGCGCACGGGCTCGGGGACGTCGAAGTGGCGGCCGGCGAGGTCGGCGAGGGCCTTCTCCTGGCGCGCCTGCATCTCGGCGATGAAGGCCTCGGCCGAGGGCGCCTGGCCTGCGGGGTCCGTGGCGAGTCTGTCCAACAGACCGGCGACGCCCAGACCGGGGGCGATCTGTTCGGCCAACGCCGCCATCTCGGCCTCGATGGCGCGGACCTCGGTCCAGCCCCAGGCGTAGGTCTCCTCGGGGTCCAGGGTCATGCCCAGGAACCGCTTGGCGAAGCGGACGTAGCGGTCGCGGCCGACGCCGTCCGCCCGGGGGGCGGAGGGGGCGTAAGTCGCCTCGAGCCAGTCGCAGAAGCCGGTCAGGGCCGCGCGGGCGGCGGGCACGGCGGCGCGGACGCGAGCGTCGCGCTCGGGCGTGGCGAGGTCGCCGGCGGTGAGCGTGTCGCCCAGCGTGGCGAAGAAACCCGCGGGTGCGGCGGCCATGCGCCCCTGCGCAACGACCGCCGAAACCTGCCGGATGGCGGCGATGGTGCCCTGCGCGAGCCCGGCCTCGAGCAACGCGCGGTAGCCAGCGAGCGCGGCGGGCAGGCCTTCCAGGCGGCCGACCATGGCGTCGCGGCCCGCGGCGCTGCCGGCGTCCATCATGTCGAAGACCATGCGCAGGACCTGGAAGGTCGAGGCAATCGAATTAAAGTCGAGCAGATGGTCGCCGCTCTCCAGGCGCTCGGCCTCCAGCTCACAGAAGTCCGTGAGCATGTCCGCCGCCAGGGCGTGCCAGGCGTCCGGCGGGGGCGGCAGGGCGGCCAGGGCGGCGCGCACGCGGTCCACGAAGGCCGCGTTCGCCGCGGCGCCGACGGGGGAGAAGTCGTCCCACCGGTGGTCGTGACCGGGCACGCCCATGAAGGTGGCGATGGTCGGCCGCAGCGCCGCCCACTCGTCGATCAGCGCGTGGGAGTAGTCGAAGACGTTCATGTCCGGGGCTCCTCGGCGACCTCGGGGAGGGCGTCCGTCTGTCCGCGCGAGACGACGACGGCCGCGGCGAGATCGCCGGTGACGTTGAGGGTGGTGCGACACATGTCGAGGAAACGGTCGACGCCCAGGATCACGCCGATGCCCTCGACGGGCACGTCGACCATCTTCAGGATCATGGCGATGACGGGCAGGGAGCCCGCGGGCACGCCGGCGGTGCCGATGCCGGCGAGCACGCAGACCACGAGCACCGTGAACTGCTGGCCGAGGGCCAGATCCTTGCCGAAGAACTGGGCCAGGAAGAGCACCGTGACGCCTTCGAAGAGCGCGGTGCCGTTCTGGTTGGCCGTGGCGCCGATGGTCAGCACGAACCGCGCGATGGGGGCCGGGAGCTTGAGCTTCTCCTCGGCCACGCGCAGGGCCGTGGGCAGGGTGGCGTTGCTCGAGGCGGTGGAGAAGGCCGTGAGCATGGCCTCCTGCACGTTGCGGAAGAAGTCCAGCGGCCGCATGCCGCCCAGGAACCATACACAGAGCGAATACACGCCGAACTGGTGCAGACCGAGCGCGAGCAGCACGACGCCGACGTACTTGCCGAGCGGCAGCAGGACGTCGATCCCGAGCTGCGCCGTGAGCGTGAACAGCAGCGCCGCGACGCCGTAAGGCGCCAGCCGCAGCACCGCCGAGAGCAGGCGCATGGTGATCTCGTGCAGGCCGGTCAGCGTCTCTTTGAAGCGCTGTGTGTTCGGCGTGTCCACGAGCAGCAGACCCACGCCGATGAACAGCGAGAAGAACATCCAGGCCAGCAGGTTCCCGTTGGCCACGGCCTCGATGGGGTTGGTGGGCACGATCATGAGCAGGAGATCGAAGCCCGAGGGCGGCGGCTTGCCCTGGGTATAGGCCGCCGCGCGCTCACTCAGCCCGGCCATGAGCTTCTCGCGGGCGATGGGATCGATGCCGTCCCCGGGCCGCAGCAGGTTGACCAGCGCCAGCCCGATGAGGACCGCGACGAGCGACACCAGCACCGTGTAGACGAGCGTGCGCAGGCCGATGCGGCCGAAGCGGCGGATGTCGCCCACCTCGGCCACGCCCAGGGCCAGGGCCGAGAAGGCCAGGGGCACGACGAGCATCTGCAGGAGACGCAAGAAGACCTGGCCGAGGGGCTGCGTGCCGTATCTCAGCACGCCGGCCAGCACGTCCGTGTCTCCGAACGCCATGTGGGCGGCGATGCCGGCCCCGGCGCCGGCCGCGCCCCACATCGCCATACGCGTATGCAATGCCGCCATCGCGACCTCCCCCACCCCCGGGGACATCCCGGCCGGGCGGCGGGCATCCTAACGCGACGGCCGCGCGGCCGTGCGTCGAAACGCGTGTCGTGCGGATGAAACGGGCCTGTCACCGAGGTGACGCATTGAGCCCGTGGGGATCCCGCGGGGGTCGAACGGGCGTAGGAAGCTGCGAAGTCCCCGCCGATCAGATCAGGAGTGCATGGATGTCGGTCTCGTTCTCGCTGCAGCTCTCGTTCGCCACCTGCGCGCTGCTCGTCGCCGATCTCGCGTTCGCCGCGCCGGGCCCGACGCCCACCCCGACGTCCGCCGCGCCCGCGACGGCGCCGTCGGCCGGCAAGGGGAAGAAGGCCAAGGGGAGCGCCTGCAAGGCCGACAAGGAGCGGCTCTGCCCGGGCGTCTCGGGCCGTGAGGCCCAGCGCGCGTGCATGCTCTCGCACCGCGATGCGCTCGCGCCGGCCTGTCGCACCAAGATCGACAAGGCCGAGGCCGAGAAGCGCGACTGCGCCGCGGACTCGGAGAAGTTCTGCAGCGAGGTCAAGCCGGGCCACGGCCGCACCATGGCCTGCCTCGTCGGGCGCAAGGCGGACGTGACGCCCGCCTGCCGGACCCACGTGGACGCGAGCATCGCGCGCTTCAAGGCGCACAAGGCCAAGCCCAAGGGCAAGACCACGACCCCGTGAGCCCGGGCTCGGGTCGAGACGATGTCATGAATCCGCCGCGCCGGGCCTGCCCGCTGCGGCCCAGAGGGAGTGATCGATGAAGTCGACGAAGATGCTCGCGCTCGTGGCGGGCCTGTTTGTGTCCGCCTGCAGTGCCAGCAACCCGGGGGTCGAGACGACACCCTTCGACGCGGGTACGGCCGGCGCGGGGGGCGGCGGGGCCGGCGGTGCGGGCGAAGGCGGCGCGTTGACCGGGGGGAGCGGCGGCGGTGTGGACCCGGGCGGCAACGGGGGCGGCGGCAGCGTCGAGCCCGGCGGCACG
>CAINDO010000060.1 GCA_903847385.1 uncultured Myxococcales bacterium | reverse complement strand
CGACCCTGTCCAGCCGCTCAGCGCGAGCCGGAACCCCGGACTCCGAGTGCGGCTACGCCGCCCTCTCCGCTCGGGGTCTCGAGGATACGGCATGGGGAAGTGTAATTGTCGCCGATGGGGAAATGAGGTTGACGCTGGGCAATATGTATCGATGACCTACGACCCCGTCGCCAACCGGTTCGTCGTGGCGACTGTCAGTAGCACAGGCATCCCGGCATTGCGAACCGTCAACCCAGGGACAGGGGCCTACGGCCCATCGACGTCGGTTCCTAATGAAGCGATCGTATCAGATCGTCAAGTCTTCGGCGGACTTGACATCGCGTGCAGTCCTGATGTGAATACTGTTTGGCTGCGCAACTGCGTCATGGTCGCGAAGCAGGATTATCGGACCCCAGCGGGCGGCGGTGATCAACTCTCGGGCAACTACCGGATTTGGCCATTCATCATTGGCGCCAACGACGTGATCTCAATTTCCGCGCCGATCACCCTGGGCGCAACTGGCCAAATGTCGCCACGTGTCGTGGCACGCCCCATCCCCGGTGCGGACCCGATGTTCATCTACTCATTCACTTCCTGGAACGAGACTAATGGTACGTTTCGGACAGACATTTGGGACCAATATCGCAGCGAGAATTCTCCACCAGTCAAGGTTGGCTCCGCACCCGAGGCCAGCGCTTGGTCGTACGCCCCGCCCGCACTTGGTGCACACGTATACGACAACGTACCGTACTTCGACTTCGGCTATACTGAACCGTGATGTTGAGCGCACTATCTAGGATCGAGGAGTTATGTTGCCCGATCGCTCCTTCCACCCGCCGCTGGTCACCGTTGCAATGACCCTGTGCTTGGGTTGCGCCGGCAACGGAGACGAGGATTACTCCTCAAGCTTCGCACCACCTGTCGAGGCGTGCAACGCCGACTCAGCACCCTGCCTCGTCGCGAATGTGCGGTGGCCAGAAGACGCGCCGATGACGCAGACATGGGTTCGCTGCGATTCTGCCCAACCGGTGAGCTTCATGCAAGGCGGATATGAAGGACTTGGGGCTGACTGGACGCTGCAATGCGTGGGCGACGAGCTTTCGGTGTGGTTGCTGATTGACCTGAACAACCCGCTGACGAACGACGGTCGCGTTGGAACGCCGAAAACGGTGGTGGCCCACTTCAGTCACGGCGACATCACTCTCCCAATGAACATCAACTGTGACCGGTCATCGGCTCTTGTCGGATGTACCGGTGTCTCGGAGGAAGCTTCGGCGCCCGCGCACGACATGCGAATTGACCTCTGGCTTCCGGCCGAGTTCTTCCCCGACGGGACAATTTCGTGGGTCAACGTCGCCGACTTGGGGCTCTCGCCGGACGCCGCCATTCGATAGGCTACCGGTAACCGTTCGGGTGTACGTGACATAGCAGGACTTGAACCAAGCCGCTGCACGGCAGCTCACTCGCCCGGGCGTCACTCATCCAAGTGCGGCGTCCGCCTGACGGGCTTCTGAGTTCGCCGCGAGAAGCGGCCTCCATTTTCCCGGTTGTCGGGCGCCGAGATGTGGCGTCCACGACCGAGAGGATCCGGATGAGTGAGCTGAGAGATCGGATGGAAGCGGACCTGAGGCTGCGGAATCTGCGGCCGGCCACCCAGACGGCGTATCTCACGACGGCGAAGGCGAAGGCGAAGGCGAAGGCGCTGGCGGCGCGGCACCGGCGCTCGCCTGCGTTTCTCTGTGCGGATGACGTCCGGGCGTTGCCGGGCCACCTGCAGAGCGACCGCCAGACGACGGCGTCGACGCTGTGCGTGTACCTCGTCGCGTTGCGGTTCTTGTTCTGCGTGACGCTGGGTCGGTGTCTTGGATCTTCAGACCATGGCGTCGTTCGCTTCGCCTCGGGTCGTTCAGTCGCTCGCGCGGGTGCTGAGCAGTACGGAGGTGAGCCTTCTGTTGCAGGAGATCAGGTCACTGAAGTGCCGGGCATTGGCGACGCTGTATGGAGCTGGCCAGCGCGTGAGCGAGGCCTGCGGTCTGCAGGTGGGGGACATCGACAGCCGGCGGAGATTGAGCAATGCGCGGGATGGGAAGGGCAGCAAGGTTCGCCATGTGATGTTGGGGTGTAGGCGACATAAGAAGACTTGAACCAAGCCGCTGCGCGGCAGATCCCTCGCCCAGGCGTCGCTCATCCAAGTGCGGCGTCCGCCTGACGAGCCGCTGAGTTCGCCGCCGCGAGAAGCGGCCTCCATCCTCCTTCGTGGCGCCGAGACGTGGCGTCCACGACCTGGAGGATTCAGATGGGTGAGCTGAAAGATCGGATGGAAGCGGACCTGAGACTGCGGAATCTGCGGCCGAACACGCAGATCGCGTATCTCACGACGGCGAAGGCGCTGGCGGCGTGGCACCGGCGCTCGCCGGCGTTTCTCGGTGCCGATGACGTCCGGGCGTTCCTGGTCCACTTGCAGAACGACCGCCAGATCTCGGCGTCGACGCTGTGCGTGTACCTCGCCGCGCTGCGGTTCTTGTTCTGCGTGACGCTGGGGCGGCCAGAGGTCATGGCGTCGTTCGCTTCGCCTCGGGTCGTTCAGTCGCTCCCACGGGTGCTGAGCGGCACGGAGGTGAGCCGGCTGTTGCAGTCGATCGCGTCACTGAAGTACCGGGCATTGGCGACGACGCTGTATGGTGCCGGCCTGCGCGTGAGCGAGGCCTGCGGTCTGCAGGTGGGGGACATCGACAGCCGGCGGAGTGTGATCCACGTGCGGGATGGGAAGGGCGGCAAGGCTCGCCATGTGATGTTGAGCGAGGTCCTGCTGTCGACACTCCGGAGCTACTGGTCCGCCGTGCGCCCGCCGCTGCCGTACCTGTTCCCCGGTCGCGACGGGCAGTCACCGTGCTGCCCGGAGATGGCCCAGCGAGCCATCAAGCGCGCGGCAATCGACGCGGGACTGCCTCATGTGACACCACACCTGCTTCGCCACTGCTTCGCGACGCACATGCTGGAGCAGGGCGTGGATCTCCGGACGATCCAGGTGATGCTCGGTCACGCCAGGATCGATACGACCGCGCGCTACCTGCACATGAGCACGCGCCACCTCGGGCGGGTTCGAAGCCCGCTGGACGCGTTGGGGACGAAGGAGGGCCAGGACGCGTCGGGCTGACGGATGAGCCCCGCCGAGAGCGACTGCGCACGGGATGTGGCGAATCGGCCCCGATTCGAGGTGGCCGACATCTTCCGCGCGCACGGGGAGTCGTTCCGCGCCAGCCACGCGCTGACTGAGATTCAGCACAAGGCGATGTGGGCCATCTCTCACTGCCGGACCGCGAGCCTCGGCGGGCATGCCGACGTGTGCGCGGACTGCGGCGACGAGCGGGTCTCCTACAATTCCTGCCGCAACCGGCACTGTCCCAAGTGTCAGTCGCTGGCCCAGGCCGAGTGGTTGGAGAAGCAGAAGCAGCGCATCCTCGACACGGGCTACTTCCACGTCGTGTTCACGGTGCCCAGCGAGTTGAGGCTGCTGGGCAAGTGCTCGCCGTCGGCGATCTACGACCTGCTGTTTCAGGCAGCGAGCGACACGCTTCTGACCCTCGGCCGCGATCCGAAACGCATGGGGGGCCTGCTCGGGGTGACCGCCGTGCTGCACACCTGGACCCGCGACCTGCGATTTCACCCGCACCTGCACTGCGTCGTGACCGGCGGCGCGCTGGGCCTGGGGCCCGACGGGAAGCCGTGCTGGTTCGACACTGGTCGCGAGTACCTGCTGCCGGTGAAGGTGCTCTCGAAGCTGTTCCGCGGGAAGTTCGTCGCCGGCCTCGAGCACAGCCATGCTCGCGGCGAGCTCACCCTGCCCGAGGCGCTACAGGCCCCGGGTGCATTCTCCGCTCTCCTCGCGCAGCTTCGTCGAACGAGGTGGATCACCTACTGCAAGCAGCCGTTCGCTGGGCCGGAGCAGGTCTTCAAGTATCTCGGCCGATACACCCATCGGGTCGGCCTATCGAACAAGCGCCTGCTCGACGTCACCGACGAGGCCGTGACCATCGCCACGCGTGACGGCAAGACAGCCACGATGGCACCGGAGGAGTTCATCCGGCGTCTCCTGACGCACGTCCTGCCCAAAGGCTACGTGAAAATCCGGCACTACGGACTGGTGGCGTCCAGCAACGTGAAGACAAAGCTGGAGGCCGCCCGCGACGCGATCTCTGGCGACCGTGTCGAGGCGACACCGGCCGCACCGGCCGTCGCGGCCGATTGGCGGGCTGCGATGCGCGAACTCACCGGCATCGACCTCACGCGTTGCCGTGTCTGCGGCGGTGAGCATCTCGGACGCTGGCGCTTTCTCGGCTTTGGAATGAAGCAGGAGCCGGAGCCATCGTCGCGGGGGCCGCCGACCATTGGGTCGCCACCGTGAGGTGGACCGACGCCGCATTCCCCAGGCGCCCCTCGAGCCCGGCGCAACGCCTGACCTACGCCCGACGCCTGCGAAGTCTCGGCGGCGCCACGGTCGCCAGACCTCGGCATCGGCTCGTCGGGCTCGACCCTCTCGTAGATGCGAGCAATCGGCCCGCCAAGGCGGCCGCCTCCAGCCGCTGCAGCTCGTCCATGACCGACTCCCGGAGCCGATCGACAATCAGCAACCGGTCGAAATCGCCATAGGCTGCGCCGTGGTCGACGGCTCGGTTCAAGCAAGGTTCGGAGCCCTGCCCGCGCATGTGGCGTGGCCGCAGAGCCGGGACTTGACCCGCGCGGAAGGGCGCCGCAACCTACTGTTT
>CAINDO010000059.1 GCA_903847385.1 uncultured Myxococcales bacterium | reverse complement strand
GGCCGCGACGACGACTGCGACGGGCAAGCCGACAACGGCGTGCTGAACGCCTGCGGCGCCTGCGGGCCCGTTCCGGTCGAGGTCTGCAACGGTCGCGACGACGACTGCGATGGTCGCGCGGACAACGGCGTACACAACGCGTGCGGTGCCTGCGGGCCCGTTCCGGCAGAGGTCTGCAACGGTCGCGACGACGACTGCGATGGTCAGATCGACGACGGCATCCGGAACGCATGCGGGGGCTGCGGGGTCGTGCCCGTCGAGGCCTGCAACGGGGTCGACGACGACTGCGACGGTCGCATCGACAACGATGTTCAGAACGCGTGCGGCATCTGCGGCGCGGTCCCGATGGAGACATGCAACGGCATCGACGACGATTGCGACGGTTTGGTGGACGATGGCGTGGTGAACCTTTGCGGGCGCTGCGGTCCCGTACCCGCCGAACTCTGCAACGGCCTCGACGACGACTGCGACGGACAGATCGACGAGGGCGTGCTGAACGCGTGTGGCCGCTGTGGCAACGTCCCCGCGGAGACCTGCAACACGATCGACGACGACTGCGACGGGCAGACGGACGAAGGTGTCTGCGGGCCCATCTGCCCCGACGTACCCGAGGTCTGCAATGGCCTCGACGACGACTGTGACCGCGTCGTGGACAACGGCGTGACGAATCGCTGCGGTGACTGTGGGCCCGAGCCCCCCGAGGTCTGCAATGGCTTCGACGACGACTGCGACGGCGCGGTCGACGACGGCGTGACCAACGCCTGCGGCCGCTGCGGCCTCGTGCCTGCGGAGCAATGCAACGGAATCGACGACGACTGCGACGGGACCATCGACGACGGCGTGACCAACGCCTGCGGTGCCTGCGGCGCCCTGCCGGCCGAGATCTGCGATGGGCAGGACAACGACTGCGACGGTCAGATCGATGAAGGGGTGTCCAACGCCTGCGGCCGCTGCGGCCTCGTCCCCGCGGAGCAGTGCAACGGAATCGACGACGACTGCGATGGGACCATCGACGACGGCGTGACCAACGCCTGCGGCGCCTGCGGCGCACTGCCGGCCGAGATCTGCGATGGGCAGGACAACGACTGCGACGGTCAGATCGACGAGGGCGTCCGCAACGCCTGCGGCGCGTGTGGCGCCGTGCCCGCCGAGGTTTGCGACGGCCAGGACAACGACTGCGACGGCCAGATCGACGAGGGCGTCCGCAACGCCTGCGGCGCGTGTGGCGTCGTGCCGGCAGAGGTCTGCAACAACGTCGATGACAACTGCAACGGCCAGATCGACGAGGGCGTCCGCAACGCCTGCGGCGCCTGCGGCGCGGTGCCGGCCGAGGCCTGCAACAACATCGACGACAACTGCGACGGCCAGATCGACGAGGGCGTCCGCAACGCCTGCGGCGCGTGTGGCGCCGTTCCGGCGGAGGTCTGCAACAACATCGACGACAATTGCAACGGCCAGATTGACGACGCCGCGACCTGCGCCGCTGGCTGGTCCTGTCGCTTTGGACAATGCACGCAGGACATCTGCAACGACGGTAGCACGCGAGCCTGCCAGGGCGGGATCAACACCGGAGAATGCAACGCCGGCACGCAGACCTGCGCGAACAATGCGTGGGGGGTGTGTGTGGGGCAGGTCAATCAGGCCCCCGAGGTCTGCAACGGCCGGGACGACGACTGTGACGGCACCAACGACGACGGCGCCGCCTGCCCGGCCGGCCAGGCCTGCAGCGCCGGCGCCTGCCGGGCCGTACCCGAGGTCTGCAATGGCCTCGACGACGACTCGGACGGCGTGACGGACGACCTCCCGGACAACAGCAGCGGGTGCTACACGCTGGTCGAGCGATACGTCGACTGCAATCTGCACTCGTGGCACGCCGGTTGGGTTCAACCGACGGCCGAACTCGAGGCCGCAACCGCGTTCTGCCCACCGAATCCCGCATCTCCGGCCGCCGGATGTGGTGCCTGCCCGCTCGTGCAGAACTTCTGCGCACCGAGAGCGGCTTCGTACAACTCGTGCTGGAGAAGCGCCGGCGGCCGTCCGTACCGGATTCGAACATATACGCAGGCGCAGAACGCGATCGGCGTCACACGCCTGCTGCGCCACTGCTTCAACGCCGGAAGTGGTCAGAACAGCTACATCGTCGACGCGGCCTGTGGCTCGCTCGGTGCGGCCTGGGCCGACGGCATCCCGGCGACGCTGGGGTACCTCGGTGTCAATCAGCCCGTCGGCTCGTGGGGCACGGAGGTCTGGGTGCAGGCGAGGGTCTGCTCGGTGCAGCGGGGCGCGTTCCTCGACTACTACATGAGCAGCAACTGCGGCGCCGACGCCGAGGTCCGACGCCTCGGATGGGCGCTCCAGATGCCGTGATGACCGGCGAGAAGCGTCCCCGCGAAAACGCGCGTGCGACCCCGTGAGCTTGGTGTTACGGTGCCGTCGCGTTGGGGAGCGACCGATGTCGAGGAGGCGAACGTGATGTCCATTTCTGGAAGACCGGGCCGACGTGCACTGCCGGCCGTGATGCTTTTGATTGCAGGTTGCGTGCCGGCAGCGTCGGACGACGCCCTCGTCGTGGACGCGACGATTCAGGGGGACCTGGGGGTGGACGCGTCCCCCTCCGACGGCGCGTCCGCCCCGGAGGCGGATGCGACTCGAGCGCGTGATGCCGCGCCCTCCGTGGACGCTGCGTCGCCCCTCACCCCGGACCTGTCGGCGCCGCCGGCCGACGCTTCGCAGGCAGCGTCCGACGCAAACGCGATGACGCCCGACGCCGCTCCGCTGGCCGACGCGGCGCCCGCCCTCGACGCGGCGCCCAGGCCCGATGCCGCGCCCGCGCCGGACGCCGCGCCACCGGTGCTGCTGGAGTCCGAGGGCCCCGGGGTCGACGCCGATGCCGATGGCTGGTCGGTGCAGGCGGGCGACTGCGACGACGTCCGTGGCGAGGTGCACCCCGACGCGCCGGAGCGCCTCGACGCACTCGACAACGACTGCGACGGAATGACGGACGAGGCCGACGAGGCCGGCGGTGGGATCCACCGTGCGGTCCTCACTGAGCGCGCGCCACCAGCGGACTATCCGTTCGCCGACCGATTCCAGTTGCCGGTTGGCGTCGGCGATCCCTACACCCACTGCGGTCCGGACGACGGCTGGTACGTCTACACGGAGTTCCGGGAGGCGACGCCGTGCGGATACGCGCGGTTCCCCGGCGACATGATTCACCTCGGCGAGGACTGGAACGGCGAAGGCGGCGGCGCGACGGACGTAGGCGCGGCCGTGCATGCCGTCGCGAATGGTGTCGTGGTGTTGTCCGGGCGCTGGGGCGGCTGGGGCAACGTGCTCGTCCTCCGGCACGACGCAGCGGACGGCACCGCCTTCCAATTGCCCGACGGGCAGCGGGTGCAGACCGTCTACTCATTGTACGGACACGTGGACACGGTCGCCGTGCTCGACGATCAGCCCGTCCTGCGGGGTGATGTCATCGCGCGCATCGGCGAGAACTGCCCGGGGTGCTCGCCCCATCTCCACTGGGAGATGATCGCCGATGGCGGGGCGCCGTTCCCCGGACCCGGCTATTTCGCGGCAGACGCCCGGGGACGAGTGGATCCCACCGATTTCGTGCTCCTCAATCGCCCCGTTCCGGCGCAGGAGCCGCCGGCGCCGTCGCCGTGCGCAGGCCTGCCGAGCGGCGACTACTGCGGAGACAACGGCCCCGCCGGTTACAACGGGAGTCCGGACGACCTCATCACCCGCAGCCGCGGAGAGATTTCAGCCATCACCCCTTGCCCGGCTGGCTGTAGCCGCCAGCCCCCGGGCCGCGACGACCTTTGCCAGACGCCTGTCGGGCCGGAGGTCTGCAACGGGGTCGACGACGACGAGAACGGCGTCATCGACGACCTCGCCGCCTGCTGGATGGGCGTCAAACGGTTCTTCGACGCCGAGACGGGGGCCCGCTGCTGGGGTGAGGATCTCATCGGCGAAGCCCCGCCCCCCACGTGTCGCGGCTACGTTCCGGAGCAGTTCGCCTTCATCACGTCGCGCGTGCCCCGGCCCGGGGCCTGGCCGGTCGTTCAGTGCTCGCTCGGCACCGACCATATCCTCGTCGAGGCGGCCAGCGCGGACGCGGTCGAGCTCGCCGGCGCCGGCTACGACTGCTCCGTCGCATTGGGCCACATCTTTCGAGAGGGCATGGCGCCCCGAACGCCGGCCGTGACCCCGAACGCGCACAGTTGTCCGCTCTACCGTTTCCGCTACGACACGCCCGGCGGCGGCGCGCACTTCTTCACCCGAGGCGCGGACGACGTCGCCGGCATGGTCTGCGAGCCGCCGGCCCGCGGCGACGTGCTGACCGAGCATCCCTGCTTCCCCGATGTGCCCGCGGGCTGTCGCCCCTGACCGAGAGCTCTGGCCGGCAAGTCCGACCTTGAACTTGACCAGGATCGCCCCGCCGAGCGGTCGGCGTGGAAGCGGACGCGACATCGGCGCATCATGGCCGCATGTACGTGGAAACCCCGACGCTCGAGTCACTCGTGGCGGCGGCCCCCGACGTCGACCCGGTCCAGTCCCCGCTCCTCGTCCTGCTGGCGCCCGCCCACATGGAAATCGTTCCCGCCCTGTGCGAGGCCTTCCGACGCCAGGGTCGCCGCTTGATGGGGGGCGTGTTCCCCGGGCTCATCGCCCACACCGCCCTGCACCGGCAAGGGGCCATCATCGAGGCGCTGCCGCCCGGGTTCGTGATCGCCCGCGCCGATCTGGCCGGCGAGACGCTCCAGTGGCTCGACGCGCCGCCGAGCGTGCGCGCCGGTGAACGGGCCGGCGCGCTCATCCTGCTGGACGCGACGGCGCCCCGCATCTCCGCGTTCCTGGCGGACATCTTCGACCGCTGGGGCAACCGCGTGACGTGTTGCGGCGGCGGCGCGGGGCAGCCGGACCTCGCCCCCCTGCCCGCGGTGTTCACCGAGGCGGGCTGGCTGGCCCAGGGCGGGCTCGTGGCCGTGGGCCCGAGCCGCGTCGCGGTCGAGGTCCGCCACGGCTGGCGCCGACTGGGCCCCGCCTTCGTGGCCACCCGCACCCGGGGCGCCGAGATCGAGGAGATCAACTGGGAGCCCGCCGCGGCGTTCTACCGAAACCTCGTGGGCGGCCTGGACCCCGCGATGCGCACGGCCCCGTTCTACCCGGACATCAACGGCCGTTTCCCGCTGGCGATGTCGCGCTCGGGAAACGAGGACGTCGTCCGCGATCCCGTGCGCGAGACCCCCTCGGGCGGCGTGCTCTTTCTGTCGGACGTCCCGGAGAACAGCGTGCTGCACGTGATGGCCGCCACGCCCGAAGCCATGCTGACGGCCGCCTCCGAAGGCGCCGTACGGCTCGCCGAGCGGGTCTCCACGGGCTGCCCCCTGATCCTCGACTGCGGCTCGCGGGCCAACGCCCTCGGCGACCGCTTCGTCGAGGAGCTCGAGCGCGTGCGGCACGGCCTGGGCGCCCTGGTGAACCCGGAGGTCGGCCTGCTCGGGATGCTCGTGCTGGGCGAGATCGCCTCGGACGGCGAGGGCCGCATCGAGCTCTACAACAAGACCCTGGTCCTGGCGGCCTTCCATGATTGAGTCCCCCCCGGAGGCGACGCTGGAGTTCGCCGTCCTGTACGAGCTGGCGCTGGCCGTGGGGCGCACCCTCGACCCCGAGGCCTGCGCGCGGACCTTCGTCGAGCGGGTGATGGACCGGGTCCCGGCCGCCTTCGCCGCCGTCTGGCTCCTGCCCGGCGCCGACGAGGGCGAGACCTCGGCGACGCTGTACCACGCGCTGCCCAACGCCCGCGCCGCGTGCCGGACCCTGGCCGCCGACCACCCGCAGTTCGGCGTCTCGGGCGGGCGTCCCCTGCGGTTGACCTCGGACCACCCGGACTTCGCCGGGCTCGTGGCGGAGACGGACGCCGCGGCCGGCGTCATCGTGCTGTTTCCCCTGGGCCGGACCGGTGTGCTCAAGCTCTACTCGCCGGAGCCGGCCCGGCTTTCGGTGCGCCTCGTCGCGCAGCTCGCGCCCGTGGTCGAGAAGTTCGCCGTCGCCTTCGAGGGCGCCCTCGCGCACGGGCGGCTGGAGCGCACGGCGCGGGACCTGCGGGCGATCCTCGAGGCCGTCCCCGATCCGGTCTTCAAACTCGACGCCCGTGGCCGCTTCGTGTGGTGGAACCACGCAGCCCGCCGGACCATCGGGTGCGCCGAGGCCGCCGTCGCCGGGCAGGACGCCGCGGCCCTGGTGGCGCCGGAGACGCGCGGAGCCGCCAACGACGCGCTCAGCCAGGCCCTCGTGTTCGGCAGCGCCGAGGTGGACTGCACGCTCCTGACCGCCGACGGTCCGCGCGCGCACCACATTCGCGGCCTGCGGGTCGAGGAGCGGGACGGCGGACACTCCATCGTCGCGGCCGCCCGGGACATCACGGAGCGCGAGGCGACGCTGAACGCGCTGCGCGCCAACGAGGCCCGCCTGGCCCTGGCGCTCGAGGGCGCCCGCGACGGCCTCTGGGACTGGAACCTGGACACGGACGAGGTCTACTTCTCGGCGGGCTGGCTGGAGATGTTGGGCTACGCGCCCGGCGAGCTGCCGCCCCGCCTCACGAGCTGGACGGACAGCTGCCACCCCGAGGACGTCGGTCGCGTGATCTCCCACGCGCGGGACGTCGCCGAGGGGCGCGAGACGGCCTTCGAGACCGAGTTCCGCCTGCGCCACCGCAGCGGCCGCTGGGTCAACGTGCTCTCGCGGGGCACGCTGGTCCGCAGCGCCGACGGCGCCCCCGTGCGGCCGCGCCGCATGATCGGCACCCACGTGGACGTGACCTCGCGCCGCGCGTACGAGGACCGGATCGAACACTCGCTGTCGCTCCTGCAGGCCACGCTGGAGTCCACGGGCGATGCCATCCTGGTCACGGACACGGGGGGGCGCGTGCTGGCCTGCAACGCCAAACTCGGCGAGATCTGGGGCATGCCCGCGGTCTTCGAGGGCAGCGACGCCGAGGAGGTCATGCTGGAGATCTCCGCGCGCACCATCGGCGGCGAGGAGTTCCGCGCCCGGGTCTCCCGCCTCGCCGCGTCGCCCGAGGCCGAGGACTTCGCCCTGCTGCACCTGCCGCCGGACCGCCACGTGGAGTGTCACAGCCGCCCGCATCGCACGCTGGGCCGCGTCACCGGCCGCGTCTGGCGGTTCGCCGAGGTCACCGCCCGCGAGGAGGCCGCGGCGCGCCTGCGCGAGGAGCGGGACCTCTTCCTGGCCGGCGCCGTCGTCGTCTTCAAGTGGGAGCACGCCCCGACGTGGGCGGTCCTCTACGTGTCCGGCAACGTGGAGAGCGTGCTCGGACACCGGGGCGAGGACTTCACTTCGGGCGCGCGGCTCTACCTGGATCTGGTCCACCCGGACGACCGGGAGCGCGTGCGCCAGGAGGTCCTGACCGCCGCCGCCGGCCGCGCGCCGACCTTCGAACACACACCGTATCGGATTCGCCGCGGCGACGGCCGATACATCTGGGTCACCGGCTTCACGATGGTCCTGCGGGGCGCCGACGGCACACCCCGCCAATACTTCGGCTACATCATCGACGTGACCGAGCGCGTGGTGGCCCAGCAGGCGCTCGGGCGCGAACGGGGGTTCCTGCGGCTGCTGCTGGATGCCATCCCCGATCTCATCTTCTTCAAGGATCGCAACGGTGTGTATCGGGGGTGCAACCGGGCCTTCGAGCGATACGTCGGCCGACCCGAAGAGGCCGTCGTCGGCTGCACGGATCTGGACTTCTTCGACCCGGAGACGGCCGCGGCCTATCGGTTCCACGACCGCCGCATGCTGGACATCGGCGGCCCGCGCCGCAACGAGGAGTGGATCACCTACCCCGACGGCCGCCGCGCCGTCATCGAGACGCTGAAGACCCCCTATCTGGGCGCGGATGGCGAGGTCGACGGCCTGATCGGCATCAGCCGCGACATCACCGAGCGCCACCAGGCCGAGGAGGCCCGCAACCTGCTCGAGGCCGAGCTGCGACAGTCCCAGAAGATGGAGGCCATCGGCCAGCTCACGGGGGGCATCGCACACGACTTCAACAACATGCTGAGTGTCATTCTGGGCTACGCGGCCATCGGCATCGAGGAGTCGACCCTCGAGGAGAGCGGCGCGGTGCGGCTGTACTTCGACGAGATCCGCCGCTCCGGCGAGCGCGCGCGCGACCTGGTGGCCAAGATGCTCGCCTTCAGCCGCAAGCGCCTGGTGGCCGCGCGTGTGCCCGTGGACCCGCTCAAGGGTGTGCCCGAGGTCATGCGCATGCTGCGGCCCACGTTGCCGGCCAGCCTGACCGTGCGGCAGGTGCTCGATGCGCGCGCGCGGCCGTTCCTGGGCGACGCCGTCGAGCTGCACCAGA
Source organism: uncultured Myxococcales bacterium (assembly GCA_903847385.1). Classification (GTDB taxonomy): domain Bacteria; phylum Myxococcota_A; class Bradymonadia; order UBA7976; family UBA1532; genus CAINDO01. The sequence continues at coordinate 3,611 of CAINDO010000059.1, read as the reverse complement.
TCCTGACCAACCTGGTCATCAACGCCCGCGACGCCACGAACGAACACGGGATCATCGAGGTCCGGGTCGCGCCCGAGCCCAACGCCATCGGCCACTGCGCGACCTGCAGCGCGGCGATCTTCGGCCCCTATACGCGCATCGAGGTCGTCGACGACGGCGAGGGCATCGCGCCCGAACACATCGCCCGCATCTTCGACCCCTTCTTCACCACGAAGGAGGTCGGCAAGGGCACGGGCATGGGGCTCTCCGTGGTCCACGGCATCGTGCACGACTCGGGGGGTCACATCCAGGTGGCCTCGACGCCCGGACGAGGCAGCGTCTTCACGGTGCTGCTGCCGGCCATCGTGCCGATCGCGACGGCGGAGCCGCCTTCGGGCGCCTACCCCGCGATGCCGATCGGGCAGCCCAGGCGGCGCATCATGCTGGTCGACGACGAGCCGGCCATCACGCAGCTCGTCTCGCGCATGTTGCGCAACCACGGCTACGAGGTCGACACGTTCTCCGACGGCCAGGCCGCCCTCGAGGCCTTCCAGGCCGACCCCGCGCGCTTCGACGCCATCCTCACCGACCAGACCATGCCCGAGCTGACCGGGCGCGAGCTGCTCACGCAGGTGCTGGCGCTTCGACCCGAGCTGCCGACGATCCTGACCTCGGGGTTCAGCGACGCCATCGGCGGCGAGAGCGCCGAGGCCATGGGCATCCGCTGCTTCCTGCAGAAGCCCGCCACGCTCAAGGAGATCCTCGCCGCCGTGCACGGGCTGTTCGAGCCGCGCTGAGATCATTGCGGACGCGCCCCCGGGCACTCAACATGGCGCGATGATGGCCGCACTCGCCGCAACCCTCGGAATGTTTCTGGGCCCGACCGCCGTACCGGTCCTGCCGCCGACGCGCACCGTCGACGTCGTGGACACGCTCTTCGGCACACGCGTGGCCGATCCATACCGCTGGCTCGAGGACGCGGGGAACGGCGAGGTGCAGGGGTGGATGACCGCCCAGGACGCCGCGGCGCGCGCCGCGCTCGCCCGCGTGACCTTCCGGGGCGCCCTGCGCGACCGCCTGCGCACGCTCGGCAACACCGAGACGCTCTCGACGCCCGCGCTGCGCCAGGGGCGGCTGTTCCACGTCCGGCGCCCCGCCGGCGCGGAGAAGGGCGTTCTGTACTGGCGCACGGACGCCGACGCCCGCGACCGCGTGCTGCTCGATCCCGCCACCCTGAGCGCGGACGGGTCCGTGTCCATGCATGCCTGGTCGCCTTCGCTCTCGGGCCGTTACCTGGCCTACGGCGTCTCGCCGAAGAACGCGGACGAGCAGGCGCTGCGCGTGCGCGAGGTCGACTCGGGCCGCGACCTCACGGACGTGGTGCCCGGCGCCCGCTGGAGCACGGCGGTCTGGGTCCCCGGGGACGCCGGCTTCTATTACACGTTCACGCCCCCGGCGGGCCCCGCCGTGCCCGAGGCCGACCGCAACGCCCACGCGGTCATCAAGTTCCACCGCCTGGGCACGGACGCGACGCGCGACGAGATCGTGCACGGCCCCACGGGGAACGCCTCGCACTTCATGGGCCCGCAGGTGACCCGGGACGGCCGATGGTTGCTCGCCGTGACGTGGCGCGGCTGGTCGGCCACCGACATCGAGCTGCTCGACCTGACGTCGAAGACGACCACCTGGCGGCCGCTCGTGAAGGGCGTCGCCGCGCAGTTCGCCGCCGACTACCACGGCGGCCTTTTCTACGTGAAGACGGACGACGGCGCGCCCCGCGGCCGCGTGGTGGTCATCGACCCCGCCCGCCCCGAGCGCGAGCACTGGCGCGAGCTCGTCCCCCAGGACCCCGAGGCCACGCTGGACGGGGCCTTCATCGGGGGTGGCCACCTGATCCTTTCGCGGACGAAGAAGGCCTGCGACGAGGCCGAGGTGCGGACGCTGGACGGCAAGTTCGTCCGCCGCCTGCCGACGCCCCCCGCCGTGGCCTTCGAGGGTTACGGCGGCGAGGCCGACCGCCCCGAGATCTTTCTGGGGTGGTCGAGCCTGACCCAGCCCGTGACCATCGCGCGGACGAACGTCGCCGGCGGCGAGATGAAGCCCTGGGCCAAGGTCGAGCTGCCCGTGGATCTGTCGCAGTACGAGACGCGGCAGGTCACCTACCCCTCGCGCGACGGCACGCCCGTGACCATGTTCCTGGTCCACAAGGCGGGCCTCCCGCGGGACGGCTCCACGCCGTTCCATCTCACGGGTTACGGCGGCTTCGGCATCGGTCTGTCTCCGCAGTTCAGCGCCCGGCGCGTGCCCTGGCTCGAGGCCGGCGGCGGACTGGCCATTCCCAACCTGCGCGGCGGGTCGGAGTATGGCGAGGGCTGGCACCAGGCCGGCATGCGCGACAAGAAGCAGAACGTCTTCGACGACTTCATCGCCGCCGCCGAGTTTCTCGTGCGAGAGCGATACACCAGCCGCGAAAAGCTCGTGATCTCGGGGCGTTCCAACGGCGGTCTGTTGATGGGCGCCGCGCTCACCCAACGGCCCGATCTGTTCCGCGCGGTGGTCTGCGGCGTGCCGCTGCTCGACATGGTGCGCTACCACCGCTTCGGCGCCGGGATGACCTGGGTGGACGAGTACGGCTCCGCCGAGACCGAGGCCGGCTTCAAGGCGCTGTACGCCTACTCGCCGTATCACCACGTCAAACCCGGGACCGCCTACCCCACGACGCTGTTCCTGTCCGCCGACACGGACGACCGCGTGGACCCCCTGCACGCCCGCAAGATGGCCGCCGCCCTGCAGGCCGCGACCGCGGGGTCCAAGGCGGGCCCCGTGCTCCTGCGCATCGAGACGAACGCCGGCCACGGCGGCGCCGACAAGCTGAGCCAGGAGGTCGAGGAGGACGCGGACGTATACGCCTTCTTCATGGACGCCGTCGGCCTGAAACCCCGCTGAGACGCATCGAGAGACCGCCATGCCCGCCCCCATCGCCCTGCCCCTGTTGATCGCGCTGTGTGCGCCGCCCGTCTCCGCCCGGTGGGACGCCCCCGCGAAGCCCGCGCCCGAGGCCGCCGCCGTTCACGACGCGCGCGCCGCCCTCCGGCCCCTGTACTCGCTGCGCGGGCTGCTGTTCCTGCTGCGGGCCGAGGCCGTGGGCGTGGACGCCGGGGTGAAGGGCCTGACCCCGGCGGACGTCGGTCTGTTCGCCACGCGGTTGGCCCGGCCCCGGAACGACCTGAGCCGCGGCCCGGGCCTGAAGCAGGTCGTCGCCGCGGCCTGGGACGCCGCGCCCGACGCCGCCACGGCCCGCGCGCTGAAGGCCACCTACCGCCGCCTCGCCGAGGAGCCGCGCATGAAGGCCGGCGGCGAGGTGAAAGGCCCGGCGCTCGACGAGGCCGCGCGCGACCGCGTCTCCGCGCTCGCCGTGCTCGTGCGCGACGCCACCTCCGACCTGGAGGCGGCCAAGGCCGTGTCCGCTGCCGCTGCGAAGGCGCTCGCGCCCGTGGCCAAGAAGCTCGCCGCCGGCACCACCCCCGCGTCGTTGCGCACGCCCGCCGGTCTGGCCGGGCTCGACACGCCCGCCGGCGCCCCCGTCGCCCGCCTGCGCCCCCTGGCGGACGACGCCGCGGCCGCGGACGACG
>CAINDO010000058.1 GCA_903847385.1 uncultured Myxococcales bacterium | reverse complement strand
GCGGCGGCGGCGGCGCGAAGTGAATCTCCGTCTCCGGCTCCTCGACGGCCGATATGGCCTTCTGCCCGGCCTGGAGCAGCAGGGCGCCGAGCCCGGCATACACACCGAGCGACAGCGCCGTGACGACCAGCGTTCGTCGCGGCGATCGGTCGCGGTCCGTTTTTTCGAAGGCGTCGAACATGGGTGTCTTTTTCGGGTGACCGCGAGTGTCGCCACTCTGCCGCCGTCGTGCGGCTTCGCTTCAAAAGGGGCGTGACGATTCGAGGGCAGGTGGGAGCGGCGCGTCACGGAACTGCGGGTCCGTAGGTCTGCGAATCTCGACCGAGGCGGATTTGTGCATATGCTCGCGCGATGACGCCCGCCCGCTCCCTGCTGCACGCCCTCCTCCCGACGCTCGTCGTATGGTCGAGCGGGGCCGCGCGCGCCGAGGACGAACCGCCGGCGGCGGCGCCGCTCGAGGTGAAGGGCAAACGCGTCGAGCCCGGGCCGAAGGGCCGCGCAGGCGAGACCGTCACGCGTGCGGACATGGAGGAGAAGCAGGCGCGCTCCGTGCCCGACGCCCTGCGCAGCGTGCCCGGGGTGACGATCCAGCAGACCTCGCACGGGCAGGCCTCGCCCTTCGTACGCGGGTTGACGGGGCAGCGCGTGCTGATGCTCTTCGACGGTTTCCGGCTCAACCACGCGCTGTTCCGGCAGGGCCCCAACCAGTACCTGTTCACCGTGGACGCCAACAGCATCGAACAGGCGCGGGTGGTGCGCGGGGCCGCCAGCGTGGTGCTCGGCACGGACGCCCTGGGCGGGGCGGTGATGATGGCGCCGCGCGAGCCGCGTCTGGACCCGGGCCTCGAGGGCATCACGCCCCACGCCCGGGCGGAGGTGCGCCACGCCACGCAGGATCGCGAGCGCGGCGGGCGGGTCGAGGCCGACGTGCAGTTCGGCGACGCCACGGCGTTCCTGGGCGGCGTGGGTTACCGCAAGGCCGACACGCTCGAGGCCGGCGGCCCCATCGCCGGGCCCGAGGGCAACGAGCCGCAGTCCCCCTGCTTCGACGTGAACGGCGTGACGACCTGCACCGATCGCGAGGGCACGCCGCCGACCACGACGGGCGCGCGGCGGCTCCAGCACGGCACGGGGTTCACCGAGTTCACGGCGGACGCCCGTCTCGTGCACCAGCTCGCGCCGGGGCAGCGGTTGACCGGGGCCGCCTACGTGTACCGGGAGTACGACGCGCCGCGCACGGACCGCTGCCCGCCCCCGGAGGCCACCTCCGAGGAGTGCATGATCTACGAGGAGCAGTTTCGCACGCACGCCTACGCCAAAGCGCAGCTCGCGCCGGGGTTGGGCGGCCTGGCGCGGCTCACGGCGGGCCTCGGCTTCCAGCGGTACCACGAGCGCCGGCGGCTGGACCGGCCCCTGTCGTTCACCACGCTGGGCGGGCGCGACGACGTCGACATGTTCGACGCGTACCTGCAGGGCGAGACCGCGACCCGGCCCCTGGGCGAGCATGTGCGTCTGAAGGCCGACTACGGCCTGACGGGCACCCGCGAGCACGTCGAGTCGACGGCGTGGACGATCTTCACCTCCGGCACGACGGGCGTGGAGCGCGTGTTCCCCCAGGACCGCGGTGTATACGTGGACGGCAGCCGGTTCATGCAGGGCGGCGCGTGGGCCGAGCCGAGCGTGACGCTCTTCGACGACGTGACGCTCCGGGGCGGCGCGCGGGTGGCCTTCGCCCAGGCGAACGCGAAGGGCGACGCCACGACCGAGACCACGGCCGTGGACAGCCGCTGGACCATGCGGGTGGCCAACGTGGGCGCGGAGTGGCACATCGTGCGGCCGTTCACGCTGCTGGCCATGGTCGAGCAGGGCGTGCGGCCGCCCAACCTGGACGACCTGACCGCGCGGCAGGCCACGGGGCGCGGCTACCAGCTCGAGAACCCGGACCTGGCGCCGGAGCGGTCGCTCTCGCTCGAGGCGGGCCTGCGCTTCGACCACGGTCCGGCGCGCGTCGAGGGCTGGGTGTACCGCGTGGACATCGACGACGCGATGGAGCGCCGCCGCGCCGAGTGCCCCGCCGGGAACTTCGAGTGCGGCTCCAACCGGGCGCCGCTCCAGCTCGTCAACACGCCGGGCACGGCGCGGATTCACGGCTTCGAGGCCCTGGCGCGGCTGGACCTGCCGGCGGGCGTGGAGCTCTCCGCGGGCGTCGCCTGGGCCGAGGGCGAGACGGACAACCCGCTGACCGGCCTGGCCGACCAGGACGCGGACAAGAAGCGCGTGCCGATGTCGCGCATCTCACCGCTCAACGGCAGCGTCGACGCCGCCTGGCACCCCGGGACGGACGGCTTCTACCTGGGCGGGGCGCTGTTCTGGGCCGCGGACCAGACCGAGCTGTCCTATGCCGACACCAACGACGCGCGCATCCCGAAGGGCGGCACCCCGGGCTTCCGAAGGGTCGATCTGCGCACCGGGCTGCGGTACCCTGACCGCTTCGCGTTCTCGCTGCTGCTCGAGAACATCACGGACGAGCCCTATCGAGTGCACGGCTCCGGCGTCAACGGCCCGGGGCGGGGCGTGACGGTGAACCTGGAGATCATGCGATGAGATCTGTCGTCCTGGCCCTGGCGGCCGCGCTCTGCGGGTGCAGCGGCGGCGCGGTGCGGGCGGCCGCGCCCACGGAGGCGCCCCTGCTCGGCGACGCCTGGTTCACCGCCCGCGGCACGACCCTGGGCCTGGACGCCGCCGCCGCGCGGGCCCGGGATGCGGCGTTCTCCGAGGCCGAGCCGCCCGGGTCGCCACCGGACGACCAGCTGCGTACCCAGGCCGCGGCGATCTGGGCGACGCTGTGCGCGAGCTGTCACGGAGCGACCGGTCGCCTGGAGAACGTGGCGGCCACGCCGCCGGACGTCCCGCTGCCCCGCGCCTTCGGCGGTGCGCGCATGGCCATGGGTTTCTTCTTCGGCGGCGACAAGATGCGGGCGGGGCTGTATCGCAAGATCGCCCGGGGCGCGCCGCCCACGGTGCCGCCCTCGCCCATGCCGCCCTGGGAGGGCACGCTCTCGCGCGAGCAGATCTGGGCGCTCGTCGCGCACATCGAATCGCTCTGACGAAATCCGGCGCCGCGAAACCCGGCGTGCGGTCGGCGCATCGAATGAGTGAGCCTTCACTCATTTATGTCCCGACCCAGCACCATCCGTGACGAAGACCTGCTGACGGCCGCCCGCGCGGTCTTCATCGAGCGCGGCATCCAGGCCACCGCGGCCGAGGTCGCGCAGCGCGCCGGCGTGTCCGAGGGCACGCTCTTCAAGCGGTTCGGCACCAAGTCGGCGCTGTTCCACGCCTGCCTGCACGTGTCTCCGGAGTCGGCGCCGTGGCTGCTCAGGCTCGACGCGGCCCTGCGTGAGACACCGCCGCGGCCCGTGCGCGAGATCCTGATCGAGGCGGCCCGCGACGTGCTGGCGTTCTACCGGCTGATCGTGCCGGCGATCATGATGCGCTGGTCGAACCCGGACGCCGCCGGTGCGGCGGAGCCGCTGGCCACGGGGCCTGGTTGCGAGCCGCCGCCGCTCGTGGCTTCGCGACGCACGACTGCATGGTTCGCCGCCGAGATGGCGCGCGGGCGCCTGCGTGCCGTCCCGCCGGAGGTCCCCGCGCGGGTCTTCCTGGGCACGCTGTTCAACTACGCCTTTCTCGAGGTCCTGCAGCGCGAGCACGGCCTGCCCGGCCCCGAACCCGAAGCCTTCATCGAGCACCTCGTGGAGTTGATTCTCCGCGGGGTGGAGCGTCCGGAGTGAGTCCCATGTCCCCACTGCGCACACGGGCGTCCGCCGCGGCGCTCGTGTTCGGCGCGCTCGGCGCGCTGCCCGCGACCGACGCCCATGCCCTGCAACCGCTGGCCGACTTCACCGCCGCGGCCGCGAACCAGAACCCGGACGTTCAGGCCGCCGCCGCGCGGGCCGAGGCCGGCGAGGCGAACGCGACCGCCGCGTGGCGCAAGCTTTGGCCCACGCTCGTCGCCCGGGCGAGCTATACGCGCAATCAGAACGAGAGCGTGGCCACGCTCCCCGGGGCCAACGGTACGACCCGCGAGATCACCATGCAGGCCCACGACCAGCTCGAAGGGCTGCTCTCGCTGAACGTGCCGCTGGTGGATCTGAGCGCGTGGCGGGCGACGACGGCCGTGGACGCCGCCGAGGCCGCGACGCGCGCCCGCCGGGCCGACGCCGCCCGGACCGTGCACCGGGCCGTGCTGCGGGCGTGGCACCAGGTGGTCTCGTCCGAGGCCGTGCTCGCCGCAGCGGACAACAGCGCCGCCGCCGCGCAGGACGCGTTGACGCAGGCCCGCGCCCGACTGGACGCCGGGCGGGCCTCGGAGCTGGAGGTCCACCGCGCCACGGCGGAGCTGGAGACGGCCCACGAGGCGCAGGCGACCGCGGTCCAGCTCGTGGCGGTCTCCCGCCGGTCGCTCGCCTCGCTCAGCGGCCTGGAGCCCACGGCGGGCGCGGAGCCGCTCACCGTCGCCCTCGACGAGCCGCCGCCGCTGGCCGCGGTGATGACGGGCAACACCCCGCCCGCGGTGCCGGCCGTGTCGGCGGCGCGCCTCGACGCCCGCCAGGCCAAGGCCGAGGCCAACGCGCAGAGCGCCGCATGGTGGCCCACGCTGGGCGCGACGCTGAACGAGCGCTACACGAACGCCGAGGGGTTCTCCGGCGAGAACACCGCCTGGAGCGCCGTGCTGGCGCTCGACTGGCGCATCGACGGCGTGAGCTTCGCCCGCACCCGCGCCGCCGAGGCCACCGCCGCGGCCCAGTCGGCGGTGCTGCGTCGCACGGAGATCGCCGCGGCGGACGCGGTCCACGACGCCTGGCAGGCCGTGCGCGCCCAGCTCGCCCGGGCCCGCGCCGCCCGCGCCCGCGAGGCCGCCACGGAGCACGCCGCCCGCCTGGCCCGTGAACGCTTCGCCGGCGGGGTCGCCACGCAGCTCGAGTCCATCCAGGCCGATCGCGACGCCTTCTCCGCGCAGGTCGCCCGCATTCAGGCCGAGGCCGAGCTGGCGTTTGCCCGCCTGGACCTGGACCTGGCCCGCGCCGAGGGCGCATCACCATGAACGCAAAGGCTCGGGATCTGGACGCGCTCCCCGCGCACATCGCCCGCCCGTTGCCCGGCCGCGCGCCGCTGAAGCTGCGCTGGTCGGCCATGGCGCGCATCGCCTGGGGCATGATGTTCCATCAGAAGCTCAAGCTCTTCGGCACGCTGTTCGGCGTCGTGTTCGCGACCCTGTTGGCGAACCAGCAGATCGCGACGTTTCTGGGCCTGATGCACAAGAACACGATGTACGTGAAGGCGCAGGACGCCGAGATCTGGATCACCGCGCCCTCGACCCAGCAGCTCCCGCCGGGGCAGACCATCTCCGAGGCCGCGTTGATGCAGGCGCGCGCCGTGCCCGGGCTGGCCTGGGCCGAGCCGGTGGTGGTGGGCGCGGGCACCGTGTCGCTGCCCGCCGGCGGTCGCGAGCCCGTCACGCTCATCGGCGTGAAGCTGCCCCATCGGGCCGGCGGCCCGTGGAACATGGTCGCCGGTGACGGCAGCGTGATCGAACAGCCCGATACGCTGACCTTCGAGGACGCCGAGCGCGAGAAGCTGGGCGGGCTGAACATCGGCAGCGTGCGCGAGGTCAACGGAAAGCGCGTGTACGTCGGGGGCTTCACCTGGGGGCTTCTGCCCTTCGGCCCCAGCTACGCCTTCGGCGAGTACGACACGGTGCGGCGTCTGTTGAACCTGGAGAAGGACCAGGTGAGCTTCGTGCTCGGCAAGCTGGCCCCCGGCGCGGATGCGACCGCCGTGGCCGACGAGCTCCGGCGCCGCCTGCCGGACGTGCAGGTGATGACCCGCGACGGGTTCCGCGACACGATCATCTCCTACATCCTGAAACAGACGGCCATCGGCGTGACCTTCGGCACCTCGGCGCTGTTCGGTCTCATCGTCGGGTTCGTGATCGTGTCTCTGTCGATGCTCTCCGCCGTGGTGGACAACCTGCGCGAGTTCGGCACGCTCAAGGCCGTCGGCGCGACGAACTGGGATCTGTCCAAGCTCCTCTTCATCCAGGCCGTGACCTACGCGCTCATGGGCAGCGTCATCGGCCTGGGCCTGGTCACGCGCGTCGCCAAAGGCATCAGCGGCGCCAAGCTGAGTCTGATTCTGCCGCCGGAGCTGCTCATCGGCAGCGTGGTCGTGATGACCGTGCTGTGTGTCGCCGCGTCCAGCATGGCGCTCATGCGCATCCGCAAACTCGAACCGGCCATGGTGTTTCGATGAGCGAGCCGCGCGAGCGAAGCCCCCTGATGGGGGGCCGACCCTGCGGAGCAGGGCGGGGGGGTCTGCAATGAAATATGCCATCGACGCGCGGAGCGTCACCAAGGTCTACGGCGAGGGGGACGTCGCGCAGCGCGTGCTCGAAGGCTGCGACGTGCAGGTGCCCCACGGCGAGTTCATGATGCTCGTCGGCCCCAGCGGCAGCGGCAAGACCACGCTCCTGTCGATTCTGGGCTGTGTGTTGCGGGCGACTTCGGGCGAGGTCCGCCTGTTCGGCGAGGCCATCACGGGTGTACCGGAGAACCACCTGTCGCGCCTGAGGCTCTCGTACATCGGCTTCATCTTCCAGGGCCACAACCTGCTGGCGTCGCTGTCCGCCGAGGACAACGTGGCGGTGCAGCTCCAGCTGCGCGGCTACCCCACCAAAGAGGCCCGCCGCGAGGCCCGCGCGCTGCTCGACCGCGTGCACTTGGCCGGCAAGTACCACCGCCGCCCCGCCGAGCTCTCCGGCGGCGAACGCCAGCGTGTGGCCATCGCTCGCGCCGTGGCCGGCGCGCCGCCCATCATCCTGGCGGACGAACCCACGGCCAGCCTGGACGCGGCCAACGGCGCCCTGGTGACCGAACTCCTGCGCGAGCTGGCGCGCGAGCGCGGGCACACCGTCGTCTGCGTCACCCACGACAACCGCATCTTCTCCCTGGCCGATCGCATCGTGCGCATCGAAGACGGAAAGATCCTCGCCGACCACCGGGAGCGCGCCGCATGAAGACCACCGTGAAGAAGAACCTGGGGCGGGGCGTGTTCGGCGCCTTCCTGCTGCTGATGACCGGCCTGGTGTTCAAGGCCGGCGCCGATGGCCCCTACACGGCGCCCCTGGACAAAGACAAGTCGGCGGCCGCCCGCACGGCCGTGCCCCGCACCGGGGGCGACGACGCCCGGGTCGACCTGCCCGAGGGCCCGCGCGTGGCCGGCAACGGCCTCGTCGAGCCCGCCGACCGCGAGGTCAAGGTGGCCGCCGCCGTGCCCGGCCTGGTCGCCGCGATTCGGGTGAAAGAGGGCGAGCGGGTGAGCGCCGGCGCCGTGCTCGTCGAGCTGGACGCCGCCGCCGAGCGCGCCGCCCTGGCCGCCGCCGAGGCCGACGTGTCCGCCGCCGAGACGGAGCTCGTCCGGTCCCGCAAGGGCCTGCGCGCCGAGGACGTGGACGCCGCCGTGGCCGACGCCGAGGCCGCCCGCGCCCGCGCCGAGCTGTCGAAGACCACCCTCGGCCGCACCGAGGCGCTCGCCCGCACCGGCGCCGCCACGGCCGAAGAGCTCGACCGCGCGCGACAGTCCGCGGCCAACGACGAGGCCACGTTCCGCTCCATCGAGGCCCGCAAGCGCGCCGCCAAGCTGGGGTCCCGCGCCGAGGACATCGCCGTCGCCGCCGCCCGCGTCGAGGCCGCGCGCGCCCGCCGGGATCAGGCCCGGGCCGTCGCCGACCGCATGGTCGTCAAGGCCCCGGCCGACGGCGAGATCCTCGAGATCAAGTTCCGGGTGGGGGAGTACTACACGCCGCAGGGGGCCGAGCCGCTGCTGGTCATGGGCGACACGCGGGTGCTCCGCGTGCGCATGGACGTGGACGAGCGCGACGTGTCCAAAGTCGGCGTCGGCGCGACGGCCTTCGCCGTGGCCGACGGTTTCCCCGGGCAGACCTTCACCGGCAAGGTCGTCGAGATCGGACACCGCATGGGCCGCAAGAACATCCGGACGGACGAGCCCACCGAGCGCATCGACACGAAGATCCTCGAGGTCCTGATTCAGCTCGACGCGCCCGGGCCGCTGGTGCCGGGGCTGCGCGTGCTCAGCTACGTGACGCTGCCCGCGAAGGGCGCCTGAACCCGTCGGCCGCGCGGCCACGTCGCGGGATCGTTGCGTCGAGGGGCGCAGACGCGGAAAGTAGCGCCTTCGTTTCCGACCCTCTCTCGTCCCTACCGGCCACTGCGAGTCGATCGTGAGCACCCCCGAACCCAAGTCGAACTTCATCCGTCAGATCATCGACGCCGACCTCGAGAGCGGTCGGCACGACCGCGTGGTCACGCGGTTCCCGCCCGAGCCCAACGGCTACCTGCACATCGGGCACGCCAAGTCGATCTGCCTGAACTTCGGGCTCGCCCGCGACTACCGCGGGACATGCCACCTGCGCATGGACGACACGAACCCGGAGACGGAAGACGAAGAATACATCGAGGCGATCAAACACGACGTCGCCTGGCTGGGGTTCCAGTGGGGCGACAAGCTGTTCCACGCCTCGGACTTCTTCGAGGAGATGTACGCCTTCGCCGAGGACCTGATCCGCGACGGCAAGGCCTACGTCGACCACCTCACGGCCGAGGAGATCGGCGCGTACCGCGGCACCGTGCGCGAGCCCGCCCGGCCGAGCCCCTATCGCGACCGCAGCGTGGACGAGAACCTCGCGCTCTTCCGGGCCATGCGCGCCGGCGAGTTCCCGGACGGTCACTGCGTGCTGCGCGCCAAGGGCGACCTGGCCTCGCCCAACATGAAGCTGCGCGACCCGCTGCTGTACCGCATCCGCAAGGCGTCCCACCCCCGCACCGGTGACACGTGGTGCATCTACCCGATGTACGACTACGCGCATCCGCTCGAGGACGCCCTGGAGCACGTGACGCACTCCATCTGCACGCTGGAGTTCGAGAACAACCGCGACATCTACGACTGGGTGCTCGACAACACGCGCGTGCCCGCGCGGCCGCACCAGTACGAGTTCGCCCGCCTGAACGTGGGCTTCACGGTGCTCAGCAAGCGCAAGCTGCTGCAGCTCGTGAACGAGAAACACGTACACGGCTGGGACGACCCCCGCATGCCCACCATCGCGGGGATGCGGCGCCGCGGCTACACGGCCGAGGCGATTCGGAGCTTTTGCGACCTGATCGGCGTGGCCAAGGCCAACAGCTTCGTCGACATCGGCAAGCTGGAGTTCTGCCTGCGCGAGGACCTCAACCGCCGCTCCCCGCGCGTGATGGCGGTGCTCGACCCCATCGAGGTCGAGCTCGTCGGCTGGCCCGAGGGCCACGTGGAGAGCATCGACGCGCCGAGTTACCCGGACGACGTCGGCCTGCCGGGCACGCGCGTGGTGCCCCTGGGCGGGCGCGTGTACATCGACCGCGAGGACTTCGCCCTCACGCCCCCCAAGAAGTGGAAGCGGCTGTCCCCCGGGGCCGCAGTGCGCCTGCGCTACGGGCCGGTGATTCGATGTGACTCCGTCGAGCAGGATGCGACGGGCCGGGTCACGAAGCTGCGCTGCAGCTATTTCCAGGGGGACGCCGCGCCCCGCGTGGACGGCGCCATTCACTGGGTGCCCGCCCACGCCGCCGTGCGCGCCGAGGTGCGCCTCTACGACCGCCTGTTCGCGGTCGAGAAGCCCGACGCCGACCCCGCCGGGCGCGACTGGCTCACGCTGCTCAACCCCGAGTCCTGCGTGGTCGTGAAGGACGCCTTCGTCGAGCCCGCCGTGGGTGACATCGCGCCGGGCACCCACGTGCAGTTCGAGCGCACGGGCTACTTCTTCAGCGACCCGAAGGACACGCGCGCGGGCGCGCCGGTCTTCAACCGCGTGGTCACGCTGCGTGACTCCTGGGCCCGGATGTCCGCGGCGGACGCGCCCGTGGTCGAGCCGCCGGTCGCCGAGGCCCCGGCGCCGCTCGCGGCGGCGAGCGCCCCCAAGTCCACCAGGAAGACCCGCCAGCAGGCCCGCGCGGAAGCCCGCGCTGCGGATCCGGCCCTGGCCGCGCGCCACGCCGGTTACGTCGCCCTCGGGCTCTCCGCGGACGACGCGGACACGCTCTGCGACGCCGCCGCCACGGCCGATCTGTTCGACGCGACGCACGCGCTGTACCCGCAGCCCGCTGCGGTCTCGCGCTGGATCGTGAACGACGTCCTGGCCGCCGCGGGCGAGGGCGAGGTGAGCGCGCTGCCCCTCACGGCCGCGGCGCTGGCCGCGCTGGTGCGCCTGGTGGACGCCGGCACCGTGTCCAACCTGGCCGGCAAGGAGGTCCTGACGGAGCTCGTCTCCAAGGGCGGCGACCCCGAGGCCATCATCGAGCGGCGGGGCCTGCGGCAGGTGAACGACGCAGACACGCTCCAGCCCATCGTCGCGGCGGTGCTCGAGGCCCACCCGGACCACGTCGCCCGCTACCGCGCGGGCAACGCCGGCCTGCTGGGGTTCTTCACGGGCGCCGTCGTGCGTCAGAGCGGCGGCAAGGCCAACCCTCAGCAGGTCAAGGCGCTGCTCGAGGCCGCGCTGAAGGCCTGAGACCGGGGCCTGCGCCCGCGGGCCTCAACGCTTCTCAGAGCTTCTCGTAGGTCGGGTCCGGGGCCTTGGTCTCGGGGGCCTTGGGCGGCTTGGTCGCCGGCGCGGGGCCGGGCGCCTTGGTGGCCGGCGCGGGGCCGGGCGCCTTGGTGCCGGGCGCGGGGCCCGGTCCGCCACCGGGGCCGGCGGGCACGAGCGTGACCTTCACGTCCTCGGCGGCGAGGGCCGCTCGCAGCTCGAGCTGGCGGACCTCGACCTTGAAACCCTTCTTGGCGATGCGCAGGTCGGCCGGCTTGTCGGACACGCCGGGCCGCCAGTCGAAGGGCGTCTTGCCGAGCATCTTGTCGCCCAGCCAGATCTCGGCGTCCGGCGGGGTGCTCTCGATGTGGAACCAGGCCTGGGTGCTCGCGGGCGCCGACGACGGCGGGCCCGGGATGCCCGGCACGAGGTCGATGAGCTGGCTCTGCTCCGTGGGGCCGCTGCCGTTCAGCTCGACCTGCTTGTCCTGGTAGCCGGGCAGCGTCAGCGTCAGCAGGGCCTTCTCGCCGGGCTTGAGCACCACGCGCATCGGGGTCTTGCCGATCACGGCGCCATCGCGCATCACGGTGGCGCGGGCCGGCGTGGACTCGATCTCGTGCTGGACCTTGCTGACGGCGGCCGAGCCGGGGGCGTCGCTGGCGGGGCCGGGGGGCTGCGGCTGCTCCGTGGGCGTGGCGCCGCGCAGCGCGAAGAACGCGCCGACGCCGGCGAGCGCCACGACGCCGAGGCCGATGAACACGCCGGTGTTCCGCTTGGGTAAGCGGACCTCCTCGCCGTCGTCCGGCGGGAGTGAGATGAGCCCGCTGCCGCCCGAGCGGGCGATGGGGTGCCCCAGGGGCGCCGTCGAGGCCTCGCTCACGGGCACGACCGTCTCGGCCATGGCCTGCGCGGTGCGCCCCGGGCGGTTGCGCGCGGCCCGTTCGGCCGCCAGCGCGGGGTCGATCATCAGCCGGCCGCTCACGCTGCCGGTGATGTCCTGGTTGAGCTCGAAGCGGGCCTGTTTGATGCGATCGAGCAGGTCGTTGGCCGAGCCGAGGCGCTTGTCGGCGTCCTTCACCAGGCAGTCGTTGATGAGCTCGGCGACGGTGTCCGTGACGTCCAGCTCGGGGTGCGAGTCGCGGATGTCCGGCGGGGCCTTGCTGGCCTGCGCCATCATCACGGCCATCGGGGTGGCGCCCTCGAAGATGGGCTTCCCCGTCAGCAGCTCGTAAAGGATGATGCCGAGCGCGTAGATGTCCGTGCGGTGGTCGACCTTCTGGCCGTGCACCTGCTCGGGGCTCATGTAGTGCGGCGTGCCGAACACGGCGCCGGCCATCGTGAGCGTCTTGCGGTTCTCCGTCTCGCCCTCGCCGTGGATCATCTTGGCGATGCCGAAGTCGAGGACCTTGGCGAAGTCCGGGTCGTTGGCGACCTTGTCGATCTGGATGTTCTCGGGCTTGAGGTCCCGGTGCACGATGCCGAACTGGTGCGCTTCGGCGACGGCGCCGGCCACCTGCTCGATGATGTGCAGGGCGCGCAGCGGCGTGAGGCGCTGCTCTGCCGACAGGATCGACGCCAGGCTGCGACCGCCGAGCAGCTCCATGGCGATGAACAGGTAGCCGTCTTCGGTCTTGCCGTAGTCGTAGACGATGATCGTGTTCGGGTGGCGCAGCTTGGAGACGGCGTGGGCCTCCTGCTGGAACCGCGCGAGCAGGTGGTCGTCCGTGGCGAGCTGGGCGCGCAGGAGCTTCAGCGCCACCATCCGGTTCATCGAGACCTGGCGGGCCTGGAACACGCGCCCCATGCCGCCTTCGCCGATGAGTTTGACGATCTCGTACCGGCCGTGGTCGACGGTGATGCCGATGAGCGAGTCGCCGGAGTGGAGGGGTCCGCTCATGGGGCTCTCAGAAGCTCCACCCGGCGGCGGGGGCCACCGTGCCGCCGGACGGGCTGCCCTCGGGCGCCTCGGGCTGGCCGCCGGTGAAGAGCAGGATCAGGCCCGTGCCCACGGCGAGCGCGCTGCCGACGAAGAGGCCGTCGGCCACCAGGGCGAAGGTCTTGCCGTCCGACTTGAGCGTGTCGTACTCGGGTTTGTCCGTGGGCCGCGGGTTGGCCTCGATCTGGTCGAGTTTGTCGGCCTTCTTGCTGGCCTGCCAGCCGGCGATGCCGCCGCCCACCAGCAGGGCGCCGCCGAGGCCGAGGGCGATGTAGGCCCAGGCGTCGCGCGTCATGCCGCCGGCGGCCGGGGCGGGGGCCGGGCCTGCGGGCTGGGGCACCAGCACGATGTGGGCCGAGGGCGGATTCACCGCGTCGACGTCCAGCTCGCTGCTGTGGCGCGTGTAGCCCGGCGCCTCGACGGCGAGGTATCGGTGACCGGCCGGGACCTCGGCCTTCAGGGGCGTGACGCCGACTTCGCGGCCGTCGACCAGGACCTTGGCGCCGTCGGGCACGGAGGTCACGGTCAGCATGACCTTCGCCTCCGTCGCGGCGGCCTTCTGCAGAATCTCCAGCGCCCGCAGCGAGTCCTCGACCTTGGCGCGGTCCGGCGCCTGGGGCGCCATCTCGAGGTACCGCTTGTAGTACTCGATCGCCGACGCGTACTGCTTCAGCTCCTCGAACGCCCGGGCCATGTTGAAGACCAGCACGGGGTTGGGGTCGAGGCGGTACGCCTTGTTGAACTCGCGGATGGCGTCCGCGAACTGCTGCTTCTTGAAGTGCTCCACGCCCGCGCGGTAGGCGGCCTTGGCCGGGCTCTCGGCCTCGGCGGGGGGGCTCTGCGCGAGGGCGACCTGGGGCACGGCGCAGGGCAACCAGGCGGCGAGTCCGAGGGCGGGACCGCCGAGTCGGGTGAGGACCCGCGCTGCGCGAATTCGGCGGTGGGCGTGCAAAGTCGTTCTACCGGGGAACCATAGGGGCGTCAGACCGCGGGGTGCGCGGCGCGTGGATGCTAACACAGCCCCGTTTCGAGCGACAAAGAACGTGCACGACGCCGTGTGCGCAGGATCAGCTTTCCCCGTCCCCACCCGCGCCGTCGGTGTCGCGCGGGCGGCCGACACCGGCGAACTCGGGGTCGTCGAGGGGCTCGGAGATGACGTAGGCCTCGTTCAGCCAGCGCCCGAGGTCGACCATCTGGCAGCGCGGTGAGCAGAAGGGCGCCGGCGACCGCTCGCCGGGCGGAGCGGCGGGGCGTTGGCAGATGGGGCAGCGGCGTTCGGTCGGTGCGGTCATGCGCGGCACTCCCGGGGGTGGCGCTCTCGGTGAACAATGCGGCCGTCGTCCCGGCCGCCGGAGACGACGCGGAAGCGGGCCCGCCGCCGCTCCAGGCGCCAGAGGCGCAGGCGGTCGAGCAGCAGCGTGGGCGAACCGATGCCCCGCACGTGCAGGTAGGCCAGGGCCAGGGCGACCAGGTCCATCAGGCCGGCGGCGAAGCCGGAAAAGAGCAGCCCGTAGACGTCCATCACCACCAGCACGATGGCCAGCGCGCGGCCGTTGATGGCGATGTCCAGGCCGTCCAGCGTGCGGCGGTCGAGCACCAGGGCGAAGATCAGAAACCACGCCCCGGTGAGCGGGCCGATGCCGTACGGGGTGGCCGCCGCGGGCGCCAGGAGCGCGCCGATGCTGCCCGGCCACAGCCAGAGCAGCGCCGCGCCGATCACGTTCACGATCACCACCACCTGCAGGCAGAATCGCGCGAAGGGTCTGGGCCCGAACATGCGCTCCACCGTGGGCGCCATCAGGCCGGTGATGAGCAGCGCGCCCAGGATGCCCCACACGCCGGGCACCAGGTATCGGTCGACGGTGATGCCCACGGCCAGGATGCCGACGAACCACAAGAGCAGCGTCTTCCAGCGGGTGCGGAGGAGCTCGGGCAGCTCGCGCATGCGGAACAGCGCCAGCATCGCGATGGGCAGGAACAGCGCGCCGGGGTGGTTCGACAGGTTCACCCACGTGTTGGTCAGCAGGGCCGTCAGGTGGAGCCCCGAGAGGGTCTCGGGGCCAATCACCAGCCAGGGCAGGAGCGTGGCGCCCAACGGGGTGCTGGAGAGGGTCGAGATGCCCACGCCGGCCACCAGGATGAGCAGCAGGAACACGCGGCTGACGCGGCCACCCCGACCGCCGCCGGAGAAGCCGCCACGAGCGTGGCCAGAGGAGCGGGAGGAGGATTGGGCGCGGACCATAGGCCGCACAAGGTAAGCGCGGCGGGGTCCGGGGGCAACCGGATGCGTCGCCGTGTCCCGGCGGGGCCGCGGTCGATTCTTGGGCGCCCGGTCGATTGCGTGGTATGGTCTGCCCGCCGTGGCCTACCGAGCCTGTTATCATTGCGAACTGCTGTTCGACGTGGACGACTCCCCGTCGGGCGGCATGCCGTGCCCGCAGTGCGGGCAGCCGCTCGAGCCCTATACGCCGCCGG
>CAINDO010000057.1 GCA_903847385.1 uncultured Myxococcales bacterium | reverse complement strand
GCGGCGGCGTCGTCGGCGGCCTTCTCGGCGCCCTTCTTCACCTTCTTGGCCTTGGCGGCGATCTTGGCGGCGGCGCCCTTCAGCTTGTCCTTGGCCTCGCCGGCGGCGGCGGGGGCAGCGGGAGCGGCGGGGCCCTCGGCGAAGGCGGGGAGGGCGAAGAGGGCGATGAGGGCGAAGACGAACTTGTTCATTTCGGGCTTCCTTGGATCGAAGAGTCGGCTGTGTGCGGATTTGAGACCGGGGGCAGTCTCTGCACTGCACAGACGCACGTCAAGGCTCACGTATTCAGGGTGTGGAACGTTTCTCGACGACGAACTCGACGCGGCGGTTCTTGCTGCGCCCCTCGTCGTCGGCGTTGGACTCCACGGGGCGCGTCTCGCCGTAGCCCACCGGGCTCAGCCGCGACTTGGCGATGCCGCGCTTGACCAGGTAGTTGCGCACCGCGTTGGCGCGGTCCTGCGACAGCTTCAGGTTGAAGGCATCTTCGCCCTTCGAGTCCGTGTGGCCCTCGACGCGCAGGAGCGTGATCTCCGGGTGATCGCCGACGACCTTGGCCACCTGATTCAGGAGCTCGTAGCTGATCTTCTGAATCGTCGCCTTGTTGAAGTCGAAGTGGACGATCTCCATGATCTCGATGCGGTCGCCGACCAGGCGGACCTTGGACACGCCGGCGTCCGGGCAGCCGTCCTCGTCCTCGGTGCCGTTGACCGTCTCGGGCTCGTTGGGGCAGCGGTCCTTGACGTCCAGGATGCCGTCCTTGTCGTTGTCCGGATCGGGGCAGCCGTCCGCGTCCTCGAAACCGTCGGCGTCCTCGGGATCGTTCGGGCACTTGTCGTTGACGTCGAGGATGCCGTCGTTGTCGTTGTCCGGGTCGGGGCAGCCGTCCGCGTCCTGGAAGTTGTCCTTGTCCTCGGGGTCGTTGGGGCACTTGTCGTCGACGTCGAGGATCGCGTCCTTGTCGTTGTCCGGGTCGGGACAACCGTTCTCGTCCTCGAACTTGTCCTTGTCCTCGGGGTCCATCGGACAATTGTCCGGCTTGTCGAGGATGCCGTCTTTGTCGTTGTCCGGGTCGGGGCAGCCGTCGGAGTCCTCGAAGCTGTCCTTGTCCTCGGGGTCGAGGGGGCAGGCGTCCTGCGGGTCGAAGAGGCCGTCGCCGTCCGTGTCGCGGGGCCCCTTGTCCGTGAAGGTGTAGCCGAGCAGGGCCCGGAAGCGGGGCGCGCCGTAGCCGTGGGTCAGGCCGGTGCCGACCATGGCCGTGACGGCGTGGTTCGGAGCGGCGCTCCAGCGCACGCCGGCGAGCCCCTCGAGGGGCACTGTCTCCTGGTTGATCTCGCTGGCCGAGTCCGCGGCCATGCGGCCGAAGAGCTCGGCGAGGTACTCGACGCTGGACTCGCCGGGGCGGAAACCCGCGCCGGCGGCGTAGGTGAGCTCATTGCCCACGTCGAGGTTCTCGGCGTGGCTCGAGGACTGGATCAGGTAGCCGAGGTTACCCGTGACCCGCCAGTGGTCGTTGCGAAAGCCCGCGAGGACCGCAGGCTGTCCGGTCACCCCGCCGGCCCCTTGGTAGGTGGCTTCGTCACCCGTCGGCGCGGTCAGGGTGGCCGCGAAGGCGAGGGCGAAGTGCTCGGTCTGGTACAGCTTCAGCTTGGGCACGAAGCGCAGGTCGCCGATGCCCGCCGTGGACAGGCCGCCGAAGCCGGCGGTCTGGTCGGCCAGGTCGCCGGCGCCCATGTACAGGGTCACCGGGATGGCCAGGCCGATCTCCAGGCGGTTCCAGAGGGCGATGGCGCCCACGACGTCCGCCTGCAGGTGGTGGTCGATGAGATCACCGTCGCCGGTGTCGCCCTCGACGCTCAGGGGCCGGTAGGCGTAGTGCAAAAACAGGCCGGCCGAGGTCCGCAGGTGGTCCGCCACGCGGGGGCCCTGCGTCTGGACGATGCTCTCGTCGCCGCCGGGGGCCGGGGTCAGGCGCTGGACCTGGACACCGTCCGCCGCCGAGGTCTCGCCGGGCGTCGCCGCCACGGTGGCCAGGGCCACGCCGGTCAGGGCCACCGCGCTGCGCCGGGCGCGCCGACGCAGGCCCGCCGCCGCCAGCAGGAGCAGGGCGCCCGCCGCGCCGGG
>CAINDO010000056.1 GCA_903847385.1 uncultured Myxococcales bacterium | reverse complement strand
GGGCATGCCGCCCGTGGCCGGCGCCCCACCGGCGTCCGACACGCCGCCGGACGCGCCGCCGACCGCCGAAGACATGGCGGGCGCCCCACCGGAGGCCGCGCCGCCCCCCGCCGACGCCCCGCCCGACGCCGCTCGCCCCGAGCCCGCGGCCGATCCGCGCTACCGGCGTCGCCTGCCGGACACCCGCGACCGGGTGCACGTGTTCTACGACCAGCTCCACAACCACCTGACGGAGGCGCAGTACGCCTTCGCCGCCACCCACGCGGACGGCTCGCAGAAGCTCACCCGCAACGTCTCCGACCGGATCCGCTCGGTGAACCCGCAGTTCGTGGTGCTGCAGTACCGCCTCGCCTTCGGGCTCTCGGCGGACGCGAACATCACCGCCGAGAACCTGTGGGATCGCGACACGATCGAGCCGGACGACGCCGCGCACGCCGGCGATCCGCGCCAGACCCGCGAGGACTTCTACCTGCACGCACCCGCGGGCTCGAACCAGCGGGTGCGCCACGCCGACAACTACTGGCTGGCGGACGTGCGCAACCCCGACTGGCAGCGCTACCAGATCGACGAGCTCGCCCGGCGACTCGACACCAACGACTTCGACGGCGCCTTCCTGGACACGGCGCACGTCCGGTGGGACGGCCTGACGCCCGACACGTGGTGGCAGGACTTCTGCGGCCCCGAGTACCACGCGCTCCCCGGCTGCTGGAACCCGCCCACGCGACCCTACTTCGAGGCCCTGGTCGCCCGGTTCCGCGAGGGACCGAGCTGGCACTATGTGGTGGGCAACATGGGGCCGCTCGTGGCCGAGGCGGACGACAACGCCCCCCCTCGCCGCGCTGGACGGCGGCATGGTCGAGCACTTCATGTACCTGGGCGGCTTTCCGGTGGAGCGCGACTGGCACATCACCGCCGAGCGCATCACGCGGCTGATCGGCGACACGAAAATCCTGATCGCCGAGCCCGTGCACTTCGACCCCGCGGACCGCCGCGTGCGGCGATGGCTGATCGCCAACTTCCGGTTCTTCCAGGGCCGACAGAGCTTCGCGGCGTTCTACCCCCAGGGCACGGGCCACGTGGACGCCCCCGTCTGGCTGCCCGAGTACGACCTGGACCTGGGCGCGCCCCTGGAGCCCGTGCCGGCGCAGGCAGGTGTGCTGTGCACCGGCGAGGCCACGGCGTTCGCCTGCAGCGGGCTCTACGTGCGCGACTTCGAGCGGGGTTTCGTGGTCGTCAACCCCGCCGGCGAAGCGCGGCGTGTCGACCTGCCCGTGCCCGGCGCCGGGCTGCGGTACGCCACGGTCGACTTCCAGGGCGGCGGGTACGTGGACGAAGCCGGCCAGAAGGCCCCGCAGGCGCTCGTGATCACCCCCTTCGAGGGCGCGGCCCTCGACCTGGGCCCGCAGGACGCCCGGGTCATCATCCGGGTCGACGCGCAGGGCGCTCAGTCGCTGGCGACGGACTGAAGCCGCGCCAGGCGGGTCATCTCGTGTGCCAGGGCCACGTCCAGGGCGGTGATGCCGCCGGCGTCGTGGGTCGTCAGGCGCACCTCGACACGGCGCCACACGTTGCGCCAGTCCGGGTGGTGGTCGGTCTTTTCGGCGTGCAAGGCCACACGGGTCATGAACGCGAAGGCCGCGCCGAAGTCGGCGAACTCGAAGGTCCGCGAGAGGGCCGCGTCGTCCGCCCGCGCCCAGCCCGGGAGCGTGTCCAGCGCCGCCGCGATCGCTGCCTCGTCCAATCGGGTCGGGGTCATTTCTTCGCCATCTCCCGCATCATCAGCCAGTAGTCGCCGAAGCCATCCGGCGTGCGCGGCACGGGCAGCCCGGCGAGCCGCCACTCGACCATGGCCCAGAGCCCCGCGCCGATGAGCGCCGCGCCGATGAGCCCGAGCACCGGCGAGAGCCGCTTCGCGCCGGGGGTGGTGGGGGGCGGCAGCAGCGCGCCGAGCACCACGCCCGCGAAGGCCCCGCCGAAGTGGGCGCCGTGGGCCACCCGCACGCCGGCCCCGAACTCCAGCGCGAAGCCGAGCACGGTGGTGTAGATCATCCAGCGCTCCATCATCTTGCGCACGTCCCGCGCGCCGGCGCTCGGGATGCGAACGGCGGCGATCCAGGCCATGCCGATCAGGCCGCAGATGGCCCCCGAGGCACCGAGCGTGACCCCGACCTGGGCGCCCATCACCAGCGGCGGCAGCATCACGCCCGCCGCCCCGGTCAGCGCCCAGCCCAGCAGGAAACGCCCGCTGCCGAAGTAGCCCTCGATGAGCGGCGCGATCTGCACGAGGGTCATCAGGTTCATCACCAGGTGCATCACGCCGCCGTGCAGGAAGGCGTAGGTGATCGCGCGCCACGGTTGGGGCCCCGAGGTCAGCGAGGGCACGGACGCGCCCAGGTCCAGGTCCACCAAAAGGTTGGACGGGCGAAAGACGCTGCCTTGGCCCAGCGTCCACTGCAGCGCGTAACCGAGCACGATGATGCCCAGCACGCCGACCGCCGCCGGGTGCTCCGCCGGCAACCAGGAGCGCAGCTCGCGGCCGAGCGCGCGCAGCGGGTACGGCAGGAGCTGGCGGCGCCCGCAGGCATGGCACGTCGAGTCGCCCGCGGTCAGCAGTTGCCCGCAGACGCAGTGAAACCGCCCGACGCTGGCGGCCGCGGGTGTGGCCGTGTCGGACTTTTCGGCGAACCGAGCCGCACGATACTCCGCCTGCGTAGGGGTGAGTCCGTATCGGATGCGGTACCAGAGCACGCGCATCCGGTGACCGAGGTTGGGCTGTTCCATGCGGCTCACATTGTTATCAAACGCCGGCGATGCCAAGACCCGAGGGGTCTACGGATGCGCGGGCGCTTCGAATTGCGCTAAAATGTCCCCAATCGGGAGGAAATCTTCGTTTTGAGAGTCTTGTTTCTGGCCACGGCGGTGCTCGGCGGGTGCGTGGGAGGCGTGCCCCCCGAGTGCTTCACGGACGACGAATGCGGGGGGGGGAACCGCTGCGTCGAACGCGCGTGCACGGCCATCGCGGCCGGCGACGCCGCGACGCCCGACGCGTCGATGGCAGACGCCGGCAGCGGGGGCGCGGTCGCACCCGGGGACGCCGGAGTGTCCGCCGACGCCGAGGCCGACGCCCGCGCGCCGCTCCGCGACGCCGGCCCGGACGCCCGAATCCCCGACGCCGGCCCGGACGCCCGAATCCCCGACGCCGCGCCCGGCGATCCCGAGCCCGAGGCCTGCAACGGCCTCGACGACGACGGCGACGGAGAAATCGACGAGGGCAATCGCGTCGGCCTGGCCTGCGTCGCCGGGCGCGGCGAGTGCCTGCGCGGCGGCGTCTACACCTGCGACCGCGTGCCGTCCTGGATGCGCTCGTGCGGCACCGACACCGGCCGCT
>CAINDO010000055.1 GCA_903847385.1 uncultured Myxococcales bacterium | reverse complement strand
TCCAGCCCATGCAATGGGTCCAGGTCTGGCGAGTGGCGATCGAGCCGCTCCTCCAGGCGCTCGTGACCGGTACACGCATCGCCCTCGAGCAACGACCAACATGGGCATCCCTGGCGACACTCGCGAGAGACCCGAACGTCAAGAGACCGCCGACTCGTTGGCGTGCGATGCAGGAACCCGGGCTGCAGAACTGATGAAAACCATTGACTTTTTCGCAAGACGATCACGGATGCGTGACGAGGAGATTGTCGATTGTCACGCCGCGACCCAAAATGTTGCCGCCGATGATGAGGTTCAACCCGCGTCCATACTCCGCTTCAGTCTCTGCGTTGATCACGACGATCTTTCTCGTGACCAGACGCCGAGAGATCTGGGCGAGCGCTTCGTCGAACGGTGGGGGCGAGGCCAAGGTTCGGCCGAGCTCGACATGCGCGGAGTGGAGTTTGGCGATGGCGGCGCCGTTCCCAGCATCGAGCTCGTCACCGACACGGTCGACGAAGGCCCTGACGTGGGCCTCCAGCTGACGGTGGTCGATACGGAGCCGGCTCGTATGACACAGGAAATTCTGGCCCTGCTTGGCGGTTCCCGGATCCATGATTCCCTGCGCCGCGGCGGCGATCAGAAAGAACGCTATCGCGCGCTGAAGACCGTCCGGGGCCTCGGCAACCCCCTCGGTGAGAGCGACCGATTCGTCCGCATCGACGAATACGAGCGGTGGCGTTGGGCCGTCTACGTGCTCAGCCTCGAAGAAGTACTCGCCACCGGTGTACCCGTCACCCGGCTCCAGGAGTTCCGTGAAGCTGGGACGCAGGGCGGTTCCCACCGATTGGAGGAGGAGCGCATATGGAGTCGCGGTCACCTGGAGGAACACGTGGTGACCGAGTGTTTTCCTCAATTCGTCGACGACGCGAGCGTGGATGGCCGTCGGGTCGGGCTCCGGAGCACCCTGCAGACGACGCCGGCTGCGCGCCGCGGTATTGGCGTCGAGCGTTGCCTGGTCGGCCTCGTCGTCCAGAATCAGCGCAGGGAAGCCCGGAGCTCCGATCTCGCGCAAGAAGGCGTTCAATGCGTCGAGGCGGTCCTTGTTCTTCGAGCAGACGAACACGACGCCGGCGCGCGTCAGGTGCCGTCCAATGTGCCGATGATCGGCTCTCCAGTGTCCCGGATTGAGAACATCCAGCGCGATCGGGCCTTCAAGTGCCCCGAAGCGCTCGGTCGTCTGCCGCACGAGTTTCACGTTGTCGGACGTGAGCACGACGACGACGCGGAAACCGTTGTCGATTGCCGCGGCGACCAGGCTGATCATCGCGACGGTCTTGCCGCTCTGGATTCGCCCATACAGCAAACCCGTGCAGGTCCCTGCCGGGGCCGCACCTGCTCGACCGGAACCGTCGGCACCGACCTCGCCCGCAGCGACCTCGTTTGCGTAGGCCCCGACGATCCTTCCAAGAAGTTTCAAGGCGTCTTTCCGCACTCTCTCGAGGGCGGCCGGCCGCATCGGCTTGGCGCCGACACCGGTCTCGAGGGCCTTCAAGGTCCCGGCCAAGCAAGGACCATCGACCCGAAGCGACGGAGTGGGCGCATTCAACACGGTTGCTGTGCCAGCAGGCGACGAGTCGGACATGGTGCAGAACTTACGAACCTCGGCTTAGGCCGTCCAGCAAGAACGCCAGGGTCACCACGGATGAGCCCGTCTGGCAGTGGGGTGTCGTCCGCGGTGCGCACGAACGGATGACCATCGATGACTCGCGTATCGGATGGTCTGGAATCCAGGCCTCCCGACCCGATGCCGAGTTGCCGGTGAGCAGGAAGATGGCGAAATGCGGCGTGCTTCGAACACGCTGATAGGAGTCCACTTTCATTAGGCGTACGACGCAGGCCGTCACGCAGTTTCGTGTTGCAGGAAATCCTGGGAGTCCTGGGTCGATGCCTCGGTGTGCAGACTCTCCAGAACGGCGTCGTTCCGGAACCTGGCGGTAGTGCTGGCAGGCGTGTCGACCTGGAGCGCGCGAGGCGCGGATTCCGCAACCTTTGCCGCGGGCGGTCCAGCGCAGGGCCGTCCGTATGACGGGCGCCGGCTCCGACGCCGCCAGCTGTACCCGCAGGACCCCCGCACGACATGCTGGCTCCGGCGACGGCGCGTCAGGGTGGGTCGTGGCCAGGTACGGGGCTCGCGCCTCGACGGAGGTCGTGGGTGGGCGGTTTCGCGATTGCGCTTCGGCGGCCGCTCATGGGATGGAGAGGACATGAACGGACCGCAGATCATCGCCCGGACCATCAGCAAGCCGTCGGTGAAGGCCACCGACGGAAGCCTTTGGCAGTACCACTCCCGCAGCGACCAGCACTCGAAGGTCGCCTGTTGGGCGGTCGTTTTTGATGTCCTGCAGCGCTCCGAGTGGCTTCGGACTCGGGTCGCGGCGGGTAAGGTCGCCTTCGGCATCAACCACGAGATGACCGACTTCGCCCAGAACCGGAAGAAGGACCTCGACTTGGTTCTGTGCGCGCCCTCCTCGAATTCGGCCTTGACCGGTCTCACGCTCGGCACGCTGGCCGAACGCTACGGTCTCGAACTCGATGCGGGAGAGCAGTCCACGCTTGCTGCCCTGCCGCAGCTCCGCTTGGCACCGGTCGGGGCAGTGTTCGTCGCGCTGGAGTCGAAGGCGTGCATGACGGCGCACGTGAAGGCGCTGCCTCGTCTGTACGACGAACTGAACAGCAGCCAGCAGACCATCCGTGGGAACACGGAGTCTGCCGTCGCCGTGGGGCTCGCGCTGGTCAACGCCGCCACTGAATTCGCGAGCCCGACGAACGGCGGCAAGGTGGCGAAGCACCGGCAGCCGCAGGATACCGAGCGTACACTCTCGAAGATCTCGGAATTGCGGCGACGGGCGAAGGTGGCCGACGACGGTTTCGACGCCATCGGCGCGATCGTGCTCGATTGTCGCAACGACGGGAGCCCCGTCTCTGTCGTCACGGCCGCGCCGGCGCCGCAGCCGACCGACGCGTTTCACTACGATCAGATGGTGAATCGAATCGTCTCGGTCATGGAATCACGTTTCCTGGGGACCTGAGCGAAGGAACACCTCGAGCGCTCGGCGCGCGGAGTCGCTGTCGCGCTCGACCTCGCACGCCCAGATGGTGAGCACGCGGAACCCCTCCGCCTCGAGAGCGGCGACGACTTCGGCGTCGCGCTGCCGGTTTCGCGCCAGCTTCGTGGCCCAGAACTCGTGATTCCGCTTGGGAATCGTGGCCCGGGCGCAGCCCGGATGCGCGTGCCAGAAGCAGCCGTGAGCAAAGACGGCCCACCGCTGCTTGCGGTTGGCAAAGTCGGGCGATCCGGGGAGGTCGCGGTTTTGCAACCGGTAGCGCACGCCGATGGAGCGAAGGAGTCGACCCACTTCGAGTTCGAGCGACGTGCCTTTCTGGCGGACCCGTCCGAGTCGGGCAGACGTGGCCGCGTCGGTCGCCGGCGGCCGAGTCACGCGGCGACGGGCAGCTCGAGTCGCCGCGCGTGCGCTTCGATCTTCGCGAGAAAACCGGGAGGGAATCGCAGGTTTCCACGGTTGCATCGCTCGAGAAAGCCGAGCGTTGCCCGCAGAGACAGCGGCGCGGGTTCGTACCTCAAGAACTCGGCGAGGCTCGGCCGCGTCACGGCGACGGGGTACGTGGACGCTGCGACGCCGACACGGCCCAGACCGATGTTGTAAGCCGCGCTCGGCCACGCCTTGCCGGACTGCAACAGCCACTCGTCCAGGCCGAGAACGGGCCCGGGCTGGGCAATCCGTCGGCCGAGCCAAGCCGCGGCTTCGACCGAGACCGCGTTTCCGACCATCTTCCACCGGTGGCCCGCCCGCGTCACGCTCCGCGCGGGTGTGGTCCAGTCGACCTCGAACCCCTGCAGGCGCTCGGCGTCCCGAATGTCCGGTGTCACGACTCGACCATCGGGAAACACGATGGCCGGCGGTGACGGGATACCGATCGTCGACCCGCCTTTGAGCGTCGGCACGGCGTCGACCGCCCACCCGAGGCCGCGAATCCCCTCGGTCCAGTAGAATCCGCAGGCGACGGTGTTCCAGTCCGGCAGAGACGACGGCGCACCGGCCTCGTCGGCGAACAGAACTTCGCGGGGATCGAGTTCGCGTGACGCGACGAAATACACGCGCTCGCGGCGCTGAGGGCGCCCGAAGGCCAAGGCGTCGACGGTCCGGTAGGCCCAGGCGTAGCCCATGGACTCGAAGGTCGAGGTGATGACGTCCATCGCCTTGCCCGACGCCAGGCGCAGCATGAACGGGACGTTCTCGAGAACGACGGTACCGACGCGGCGCTCGTGAATCAGTCGGAAGACCTCACCCACCAGGCCAGAGCGGCTCCCCTCGATGCCGACCGTCTTGCCGGCCTGGCTCAGGTCCTGGCAGGGGAACCCGGCGAGCACGAGGCTGACCTCTTCCGGCAGCGCCTCGAGGGTGCAGACGTCGTCGTGCACCGGAAGACCGGGAAACCGGTCCCGGAGGACAGCGGCAGCGCCCGGTTCGATCTCACACAAGAGCGCGGTTTCGTGCCCTGCGCGCGCGAAACCCAGTTCGAGGCCGCCGATGCCGGCGAACAGACCCGCGACGACGTGTCGACGGCCGGGCTGCGGCTCCTTCGCGGGACCGGCTGCCGCCGAGGCGAGCGTCAACTGACGTTCCGTGGACTGCTTCTTCGGGTTCAATGCGGTTCCCTCGAGAACGTTCGGCATTCAACCGAAGTCGGCCCGACCGCACAAGGGTCTACGCGACCCCGCCCTACCGCCGCCCGCCCCGCCGCCGCCGCGCGAGGCCGACGACCGTGAGCACCAGCAGGGCCGTGGGCGCCACGGGGATCCGGGTGCGGCCGCCGACCTGGCAGTCGCAGCCGCTGCTGATGTGTTTGCCGCCGCCGGCGTCGGCCTCGTCGATGCCCTCCTGGGCGTTGCCGTTGGCGTCGGTGTCCAGGCCGGCGTCGCGCTCGGGGGCGCCGCCGGTGTTGTCGTCACCGCCGGTGCCGGCGTTGCCGCCGCTGCCCGGGTTGCCGCCGGTGCCGGCGCTGCCGCCGCCGCCGCTGCCGCCCTTGGGCTCGTCGCCGCCGGTGC
>CAINDO010000054.1 GCA_903847385.1 uncultured Myxococcales bacterium | reverse complement strand
GCTCGTTGCCCGGCGGGATGGAGTTGGCGCCGCCGCAGAGCTCGGCCGTGGCGCCCTCCCCGAAGAAGTAGAACTCCGAGCGGATCTTGTGGCCGACCGCCAGGTCGAGGTCGAGTTTGCTCGGGTCGGTCGGCGTCAGGGAGCCGTCCTTCCACTTGAGCGGCACGTAGTAGGACGGCGTGCCCTCCGCCTGCGTGTCCACCAGGATGAGGCAGGCGTTGACCGGGAGGTCGGGCACGCGGGAGACGAGCTCGTCGCGGCAGGTGCTCTTGATGTTCTGATTGCCGATCTGGACGTTCCCCTCCGCGTCGCCGAGGCACGCCTTGAGGTTCACCTTGAGATCGACCCGCGAGATCTTCGTTTTCGTCTCTGCACAGCCCGCGACCAGCACGAGGGCGGCGGCCAGCGGGAAGAGCGGCTTGCTGAGGGCGGCGCGCATGTTCAGTTCTCGCCTCATTCCACCTTGAAGAGCGTAGGTGCCCAGCGGTCGACGACCGGCTGAGCGTCGGCGGGCTCGAGGGCCACCCCGAAGCGGGCTTGCCAGTATTGCTTCAGGGCCGCGCGGTAGGCGTCGACACCGGCCGGGATCGGAAAGGTCTGCTGCTCGATGGCGCTGTCGGCGTAGGTGATCAGCGTCAGTTGACTCTGGCCCCCGGCGGTGGCGTCCAGGTACCCGGCGACGAGGATCTTCACCCCGAAGCGCTGGGCCGTGTCGAACATCAGCTCGGTGACGTAGTCCTCGCTCGAGGCGTCCGCGCCCGTGAACGTCAGCTCCGCGAGGGGGTCGAACTCCTCCTTGCGGTTCTTCGCCTCCGCGAGCTTGGCCCGAATCGACTCGCTGGCGCCGTTCTTGAGGTTCACCAGCGTGCCGAAGCGGGCGTACCCCGCCTTGCGGAGCTCGACGAGGTGCGGTCCCGCGGGCAGGAACGGGTCGACGTAGGCGACCTCCCGACCGACCACGCCGGCGGGCCGGTCGTCGACGTACACGTGCGCGCCGTCGACCTCGGCGGTGACCTTGAGCTCCGCGGTGCCGGCGATGCTCGTGCCGCCACACTTGTCGGCCAGCGGCTCGAACTGCTCGATGGGTCCGGCGCTGCCCGACAGGTTGCGCGTCAGGGCGACGTAGGCGCAGTAGGCGTCCCGCGCCTGCTCCTGAAGCCCGGCGACCTGTCGCGCCCGGTAGTAGTAGTAGAAGATGCCGCGAAGAAGACCGTGGTCCGTCGCGTACGGGATCCCCTTGTTGTAGAACCGCTCGGCCCGGAACAGCTGCTCCTGGGATTCGTCGCCGTCGTTCTTCTCCAGCGCCCGTTGAGCGTCGTTGAAGTGGCGTCGGGCGGTCTCGAGGTCGGCCTTGCTCAGCCGGCCCACGTCGAACCGGAACTCGATGGACTTCGACCGCGGCACGCTCGGCTTCATCCCGTGGGAGTGGTCGAACATGTTCCGCAGGTCGCGCTCGATGCGCGCGGCGGCGATGGCGTCCGCACCCGGGCGGGCGAAGACGAGGGCCGTGGCCGCGTCCTCTTCGGCCCACGCGGCGCCGGCGCACAGCAGCCCGAGGGTCAGGCCGCCGACGACGCGCCCGAGCGCGGAACGAAGCGCGCGGGAGATGCGTGTCACGGCGTCTCCGGCTTGAGGTCCGCCATGGTCAGCGTGACCATGTAGAGGCGCTCCCAGGTCTTGTCCGTGGAGCCCTTCTGCCCGAGGGCCTTGAAGGCGAGCGACACGCGGTCTCCTTTGCCGAACGCGGCGACGTCGGCGTTGAGCTGAGTCCCCGTGTCCACGGTACCGTGAGCGCTGCCATCGACGCGAACCCACATGACGGGGTTGTCCGTCTTGAAGTCCTGCTGCACGAAGAACACGACGGTCGAGTCCGGCGACCACGCGGGCCCCTGCGCGTCGTCGACCACGACGTTGCTGGCCAGCTTCTTCGGGTTCTGGCCCGTGGCGTCCACCACCCACAGGTCGAAGACCTTGTCGCTCTTCGTGTCCTTGTTGGCATAGAACGCGATCAGCTTGCCATCCGGGGACCAGCTCGGTCGGATCTCGTCACCCGGCCACTCGGTCACCATCCGCAGGGTCTCCTGCGGCTTGGCCGTGTCCTGGATTACGCCGATGTCCTGGCCCTTGCTGCCGCTCTGGGAGCGAGTGAACATCAGGGTGTGCCCGGCAGGCGCCCAGCGGGGCATGAACTCCGTGGCCGTCGGCCAGAACGTCAGCCGAATCGGCGTCGAG
Organism: uncultured Myxococcales bacterium; assembly: GCA_903847385.1. Classification (GTDB taxonomy): domain Bacteria; phylum Myxococcota_A; class Bradymonadia; order UBA7976; family UBA1532; genus CAINDO01. The sequence goes on along the minus strand of CAINDO010000054.1, from coordinate 9,145 downwards.
TCGCCGCCGAGGTCGATGGCGTAGATGTACCCCGAGTCCTTCTGCTGCGACGCATACGCGATGTAGCGCCCGTCCTTGGACCAGGACGGCATGCCGTCGTTGCCCGGGTTCTTCGTGATCCAGTCGCCGTCGGCGAAGAGGTCGAAGTTCTTGTTCGCACCTCGGCTGGAGAACACGTACGGCCGGCTCAGCTGCTTCATGTTCGGCGCCCACTCGAGCTCGACGACGGGCGGTTTGCGACCGCCGAGCAGATCGGCGGCGCCCGTGCGACCGGCGGAGACTTCTTCTGCGTTCGCCTCGCGGCGACCGTCGGGCGAGAGCTTCTGCAGCCACGTCTCGCGGGAGTCCTTGCTCGGGTCGTAGACGTCGTAGGCGATCTGCGAGCCATCGGGCGCCCAACGGGGGGCCTGGCAGTGCGCGGACGGCCGATCGGCGATCTGCTTGGGGGTGCTCACCTCCGCCGTGGCCACGAGGGGCGCGAGCAGGACGGTGCAGGAAGAGATGATCTGGGTCTTCGTCACGGACGTTCCCTCAAAGCCTGAAGGACGACGTTGGCGCGCTGATCGACCTTGGTCTGGTCGTCCTCGGCCAACAGGAAATATGCGGCCACGCCGGCTGCGATGGCGACGCCACCCGCGATGCCTGCGTAGAGCCAGACGTTGCTGCCGCCCTCGTTCTCGCGCTTGACCACCTGCAGGAACAGCTCGACCGTAGGTGTCGGCTCCCCCTGATTGATGGCGAACGGCACGTTGTTGGCGGTGTAATCGCCATAGGGCAGATAGATGGTCGTGGGCACCTGCACGTCCGTGGAGCGGAAACGCTCGCGGATCGACAGGAAGGCCTGCTTCTTCTCTTTGTTGATGATGCCCGTCTTCGCCTCGAGGAAGACGCGGCCCTCGGTGTTCGTCTCGCCGGCGGCCGGCTTGATGGTCACACCACCATAGAGGCCTTGCATCTCCTGGACCCACTCTTCGACCATCTTGGTCTTGCGGGCGTCCTCGCCGGCGAGGACCTTGGCCTTGTCGGCCATCGCGAAGGCGGTCTCGAGGATGAGCAGCTTGTAGGCGGCCCGGCCACGGTAGAAGACCGTGGTGAAGTCGGCGTCGCCGCCCTTCATCTTGTAGGCCCGGTCGAGCTGAGACTTGGCCTGCAGCGTGCGGTCCTTCTTGAAGTACAGGATGCCCTGCTCCCGCACCTCTTCGAAGCTGGAGGCCGGCGCGTCCTGTTCGGCCTCCTGCGCGTGGACGGCCAGTGTCGGCGCAAACGCCGTCCAGAGCCCCACGGCCACGGCCAGGGATTGACCTCTCATCCGACAGCCTCCTTCGACTCGGCCGCGAAACACGCGACCCAATGACCTGGCCCGAGCGCCACCGGCTTGGGCCGCTCGCCCGAACAACGGCTCAGAATGCCCAATCGGGCCCCGAGTTGGCAATCGGCCGCATGCACACAGCCGACCGAGGTGACGCCGCTGCGATCTGCCGGGTCGTAGGGACGAGCCGCCGGCTCGCCCGCGCGACCGTGCGCGGCGGGGTGACCGTGGCCATCCTCGAGCAGATCCGCAGCCCGCATCAGCTTGTGTGTATAGGGGTGGTGGAACGCCGCCTTGCCGAGCTCGGCGGCGGGGACCTCCTCGATGATGCGGCCCTTGAGCATCACCAGCACGCGCTCGCTGATCTTCCGCACGAGCCCGAGGTCGTGGCTGATCAGCAGGTACGCCAGATCCGGGTCCTTGAGGACCTTGAGCAGGTCGACCATCTGCTGCTTGATGGCGGCGTCCAGGCCCGAGGTCGGCTCGTCGGCCACGATCAGGCGCGGTCGCGTCGCCAGGATGCGGGCCAGGCCCACGCGCCGACGCTCGCCGCCCGAGAGGCTGGCGGGGCGTTGCTCCGAGCGGGCCGCCAGACCGACACGCGAGAGCAGCTCGCTGCCCTGCGCGGCGCGACCGGCGGCGTCCAGCTCCGGGCGGTGCAGCCGCAGCGACTCGTCCATCATCTCGCGGACGGTCATCTTGGGGTGCAGGTTGGCGCTCTGGTTCTGGAACACCATCTGGAACTCGCGGCGCAGCTTGCGCAGCGTGGCGTTGTTCGCCCGGAAGACATCCGCGCCGCCGAAGCGCACGGTGCCGGCGTCGAGCGAGGTCAGCCGGAGCAACACCTTGCCGAGCGTGGTCTTGCCGCTGCCGGACTCGCCGATGAGCGCGACGACCTCGCCCACCCGGATGTCCAGGTCCACGCCGTCGATGGCTCGCGTCGGCTCCTGACGGCGCAGCAGTCCGCCGCCACCGAAGGTCTTGACGATGCCTCGCCCCTCGACGAGCACCGCGGGGGTCGTCTCCGCGCTCATGCGGCCTCCCCCACGGGCAGGTCCGCCGCCTGGAGCAGCGTTCGGGTATAGGGGTGGCGGACGCCGGTGCCCGTGCGGAGATCGTCCGCCGTGGCGACCTCGACGATCTTGCCGGCCCGCATCACGATGACCTCGCGGGCCAGGAAGAGGACCTCGCGGATGTCGTGGGAGATGTACATCATCGCCCGTCGCTCGGCGGCGAGCAGCTCGTGGAAGAGCTCGACGATCTCCTGGCGGACGGTGGTGTCCAGGCCCGTCGTCGGCTCGTCCGCGACCAGCAGGCGCGGCTCGCGCGCGAGGGCGATGGCGATCATCGCGCGCTGACACATACCGCCCGAGAGCTCGTGGGCGTAGCTCGCGTGCACCCGGGGCGGGTTGTGCAGCTTGACCCGCGAGAGCCAATCGAGCGAGCGCGCCCGAACGTCGGGGCGGGCCAGCTCGGGGTGCGCCAGGCGTACCGACTCGTCGAGCTGCGCGCCGATCGTCATCAAGGGGTCGAGAGACTGCTTCGGGTTCTGGAACACGGCGGTCATCGCGCGACCCCAAAGGGGCCTCATCTGCCGATTGACCATCCGACCCCAGCGCCGGTCGTCCTTGCGGTACTCGCCTTGCGCCGACCGAGTCACGACCGCGGGGAGCGTCTCCAGGAGCTTATGCCGGACGCCGTCCAGGGTGAGCTCGATCTCCCCGGAGACGACGCCGGGCCGACCCGGAATCAAACCGAGGACCGCCAGCGTCGAGAGCGTCTTGCCGCTGCCGGACTCGCCGAGAATCCCGAGGACCTCGCCGGGCTGCACGGAGAAGCTCACGCCGTCGACCACACGCCGGCGACCGGCCTGCGTGTCGAACTCGATGACGAGGTCACGCACGGTGAGCATGGGCTCGCTCATCGCACGGCCTCCTCACCGCGGCGGGCGGCCAGGTTGCCGAACGCCAGGAAGCCCGAGATCGTCAGCACGATGGCCGCGGCCGGGATGAGCCAGGGCCAGGGGGCGTCCGAGGGCAGCGAGCGGACCTGCGCCACCATGTTGCCCCACGACGGGGTCGGCTCCTGCACGCCATAGTCGCCCAGATACGAGAGGCCGGTCTCGACGAAGAGCACGTAGCCGAAGACGAAGGCCGCCTGTCGCACGAGGATCGGCCAGCACTGCAGCCAGAGGATGTGGTGCAGCAGGACCCGGACCGGGCTGAAGCCGTGGGCGATGTGGGCCAGGATGTAGTCCTCGGAGGCCAGGGACTCGACCTTCCGGCGGATGACGGTGGCGACCGTGGGGATGAAGAGGATGCCGGCGACGAAGGCGATGAGCATCACCGACGGGTCGCGGATGGTGCAGACCAGGATGATGAAGACGAGGCGCGGCAGCGTGTCCAGGAGTTGCAGCGCCCCGAGCACCGCCGTGCGGAAGAAGCCGGTGGCGTAGCCGGTCAGCGCGCCCGTGAGGCCGCCGAGCACGATCGAGATCGCGGCGGCCATCAATCCGGGCAGGAAAAACGCCTCGGTGCCTTTGACCAGGCGGATCGCGATGTCGCGGCCCTGCTCGTCCGTACCCATCAAGTGGGCGAGCGACGGCGAGACCAGGGCGTCGTCGTAGGAGACCGCATCGGCCGGCTCGTAGGGGACCAGCGGCGCGATGCAGCCGAGGGCGATCACCGCGAGAACGATCAGCCCGCTGAGCCAGAAGCCGAGGCGCGCGAACTTACCCATTGCGGGCCACCTCGCGCGGGTCGATGGCGGCCCGGACGACGTCCGCCACCAGGTTCATCACGATGATCGACAGAGTGAACAGTACGCTGAGGCCCACCACGATGGGGAAGTCACGCTGCTTGGAGGCCTCGAGGAGCAGATACCCGGCGCCGTCCAGCGTGAAGAAGTATTCGACGATCACGACGCTGCCCAATACCAGCGGCAACCGCGCGGCGAAGGCCGAGATGAACGGCACGACGAGGTTGCGCAGCGTGTGGGGGGCCGTGGACGCGCCCTTCGCGCGAATGGCGGCGATGAACTGCGCATTGCGGACGGCGGAGATCTCGGCCCGAACGGTGTTGAACATGTCCATGAAGAGGCCGTCCCCCGCGATGAGCATCAGGCCGGCGAACACGTACTGCATGATCGACTTGGCATCGATCGGGATCGGGTACCAGTCCGGCGGTTCGTACCCATTCGTGTCGACGAAGTGGCGGATGCCGGCATTCAAGGCCTGCGAGAAGAAGATGGCCGCCACGAAGGACGGCGCCGCCGTGAAGAAGTAGAGCGCGCCCGTCAGCACCTGCTGGCGGCTCGAGGGCTCACCGAGCACGAGCGCCAGCAGCGTGGCGAGCACCTGGCAGACGAGCAGCGCGGCGAAGCTGAGCAGCAGCGTGTTGCGAAAGGCCGGCAACGCCGCCGTCATCACCTCTTCGCCCGTGACCGTGACCAGCGATTCACCGAAGTCGCCATGCGCGGAGCGTCCGAGCCACGTGACGTATCCCGCCAGCGGCTCCTGGTCGAGGCCAAAGTCGGCCGCGAGCTTCTCCTTGACCTCCGGGGGGGTCCCCATGGGCGTGATGGCGTCGATGGCGTCGCCGGGGGCCGACCGGATCGTGAAGTAGATCAGGAACGTGGCCCCGACGAGAAGCAGAAGACCGCCTGCGAGTCGACGCCCGGCCACGAGGACCAGGGCGAGCAGGCGATTCACGGGGCGAGCTCCCACTCCGCGAAGGACGTGAAGTAGTAGAACGGCTGGATGTAGACGTTCTTCACCTTCTTGCTGACGCCCGAGTAGATGTCGAGCGACCACAGGAAGAAGTACGGGAGCTCCTTGGCGAGCAGCGCGTGGAGCTGCTTCATCATCTCCTTGTACTTCTTGTAGTCCTTGGTGGCCCGGGCGGTGTCCAGCAGCGTGTCGACGTCGGCGTTGTTGTAGCCGATGAAGTTCATCACGCCCTTGCTGTGGAACAGCGGGTAGACGTCCTCGACCTCTTCGAAGGACCAGATGTTCAGCGTCAGGTCGAACTTGCGGCGCGTGAAGACCTGGTCGCGATAGCGCGCGTGGTCGACGTAGGTCGGGCGAACGGTGACGCCGATCTTCTTGAGCTGAGCCTGGATGCCGAGGAACAGCGCCTGATTGCTGGCGAGCTCCTTGTCCATCACGAACTCGAAGTCGAGCTTGCTCTTGCCCTTCATCCGGACGTCGCCCTTGGCCTTCCAACCGGCGTCCTCGAGGATCTGCTTGGCGCGCTCGATGTCGACCGCCGGCTTCTCGACCTGGAAGTTGTAGAACGGGCTCGACTCGGTGAACGGGCCGGTCAGGATGTCGCCCTTGCCGAGGTGCGCCTCGAGGAGTTCCTCGCGGTCGATCGCGAGCGCCATCGCCTGCCGGACGGGCGTCTCGGCGAGCGACTTGTTGTCGTGGCTGAAGGCCATGTACCACCACGAGACCGTGTGGTACGGCTCGAGCACGACCGAGTCGCTGTTCTCGAAGAGCGGGATGTTCTTGGGCGGCAAGAAGATGACGGCCTGCACACCGGCCTTCACGCCGGAGTACTGCAAGAGGTTGATCTGGGCCGACTTGTCCGGCGTGTGCTGCATCTGCACTTCGCCGACCTTGGAGGCGTTCCAGTAGTCCGGGTTCTGCTCCAGCGCGATGCTGCGGAGGCTGAAGCCCCCCTTCTTGAGGCGGAACGGGCCGGTGCCGACGGGCTCGCGGGCGAACTTGTCCTTGCGGCTGATCGCCGTGCCGGTGAATGCGTGTTTCGGGATGATCTTGAACAGGAACCGCTTCTCGGCGTCCGGGATCGGGCGACCGAAGGCGATGTGCACGCCGTACTGGCCCTCCGCCGTGACCTCGCGAATGAACTCGAACTTGCTCTTCGCGTTGAAGATGGTCTTCGAGTCCTGGGCTGCCTGGATCGTGAAGACGACGTCCTCGGCGGTGAACGGCTCACCGTCGTGCCACTTCACGCCCTCCCGCAGGACGAACTTGATGCCGCCCTGGTCGTCATCGAGCTTCCACGAGGTGGCGAGCCCCTTGTCGATGTCGCCGCGCTTGTTCACGAAGACGAGCGAGTCGAAGATCAACTCGACCATGCGGACGGCGCTCATGTCCTCCGCGAAGAACGGCAGGAGCGAAGTCGGACGCGTGTCTTCCGGGTAGTGGAAGGTCTGCTGCGCCTGAGCGGTGCCGGCCCCGAAGAGCAGGCAGAGGGCAAGGGCGAGGCGACGGAGGGAACGGTGCGACATGGGAAGAAGGACTCCTTCTGGACTCGGTCACTGGCCCGATGCCGCGCCACCTTCCTGCTCCATCGCGCGGATGGTCAGGAGGTCGCGCAGCATGTCCGCCGGGGCCGCCACGGCCGGGAAACGCTCGGCGAGGCGGCTGAGGTACTTGAGTGAGACGCGGGGGCGCCCGATCCGCACGTTCTCACGGGCGGCGTGGGCGAGCGCGGCGAGCTGGTTCCGGGGCGAGGGCGCGAACGACGCGGCCTTGTCCTCGGCATTCTCGAGGTGTTTGAGGGCGACCTCGGGGGCCCCGGAGGCGGCCGCCGCCTCCGCGAAACGACGCTCGACGGCGTCGACATAACGCTCGACGAGGTTCAACGCGGCGACGTCCGGCAGGCCCTTGGCCTCGGCTCCCAGGGCCTCGACCTCGCCGCCCATGGCGCGGGCGAGGAGCGCGCGGTCCTCCGGGAAGGCCTCGCGGTCGAGCGGCTCACCTGCGGCGACGCCCGCCCACGTGCGGAGGACGCGGTGGCCGATGGTGTCGGAGGGGAGCGTGGCCGCCGTGGCCTTGGCGCCTGCGGCGTCGCCCGTCGAGGCCTGCGCCCGCGCGGTCAACGCGGTGACCTCGAGCTCGAGGTCCTTCGCGGTGAGGGCGTCGGTCAGCACGAGGTCTGCGAGCGTCGCGGTCGCCGGAGGCGCGGTCCGAAGCGCGTCGAGGGTGGCCTTGGCCGCCGCCCCCTGCCCCAGCATCAGCTGGGCGCGTGCCTTCAGCAGGCCGAGCCAGCCCGGGGCGGCGCCGACGGCGTCCAGCGCCTGGAGCGCGGCCACCTTGGCGCCGAGATCTGCGGTGACCGGATCGCGGAACGTGATGGCCGCGTCCCCGGTGCCGATGATGATGTCCGGTGCGGTCGGCGAGACTCGAGCGAAGCGCGCCACGGCCTCGGTGGCGCCGCCCGCCGCGACGAGCGCGGCAATCTGCAGACGCTCCGCGTACTCGGCGGTCGCGCCGGCGGGCAGAGAGGCCGTCTCACCGCCGGGCTTGCCGGTCAGCAGGAGCGCGAGCGGGTCGGTAGCGCCGGGCTTGAGCGCCGCCACCAGCGCATCCACCGGCGTGCCGCCCTTGATGGCCGCCAGGGCGGCGGCCGGGTCCTTGCCCTCTCGCTGGGCCAGTCGCGCGGCGAGGAACCCCCGCCAGGCGGCGGCCTCGGGACCACCGGCGTCCGTCTTGGCGGTGGCGAGCGTCTGCGTCATGGCGACGACGATCGCGCCCACCGCGGCGTGCGTTTCGGCGACCTCGAGGGCGGCCCGGGCGGCCCCCACCCGGGTCGCGTCCGTCGGCCCGGCGGTCTTCAGCGCCGCGCCGAAGTCGGCGAGCGCGCCCGTGGGCTCGGAGGTGAACAGCTTGCCCCAGCCGGGGTTCGACTGCGCGAGCGTGGTGAGCGGGGTGGAGTCCTTGGCGACGCCCACGACCCAGCTCTCCCGAGCGCGGGCGCGATCCGCCGACACGTCCAGCGCAGGCGCGGGCGCCGGGCCCTCGCGGACCTTGTCCTCGTGCTTGCTGCTGCAGGCCGTCAGACCCATGACGACGATCGCGGCGGAAAACGCGACGCGTCGGACGCAAAACTTCATCCGCTCAGAGCTCCAGGCCGTTCTTCTGTTCTTCGAGCTTCTTGATCTTCGCCTCGGCCGCAGCGACCCCAGCGGGGTCGGCGCCGCGAGCGAAGGTCGCATACCGCTCCCACTGATGGATGGCTTTGTCAATCAGGGAAACGTTCGCCTTCTTGGCGTCGTCGTTGTACTGGCGCTGGAACTCGAACTCGTACATCTCGGCGAAGAACTTGTGCGAGTCCGCCTTGAGGTCGGCGGGCAGGTTCCGCATGTTCTCCTCGACGCGCTGCATGGTGCTCAGCGCCTTGCCGTACTTGCTGCTCTTCGCATAGGACTTGGCCAGCGAGAGGAGCAGCGTCGGATCGCGCTTGTACTTGCCGCTCGCCGTGGCGACCTCGAGCTCCTCGGCCTGCCGCTTGAAGTCCTTGTTCTTGTGGTGGTAGTCGGCCATGAGGCGGTGCGCCTCGTAGTAGCCGGGGTGCGTGCGGTCGATCTGTCCGAGGAAGTCCACGTCCGCGCGGGTCAGCACCTTGGATTGGCCGAGGCGGCCCTGGATCTCCGTGAGCTTGCCGTCGATCTCCTCGCGGGACATCGTCGCCGCCGAGGGGCCGCCGGCGGTCACGACGCCACCACGCTGGGCGGCGTTGCGGTCGACGGTGTCACCGCCGTCGTTCATCAGGCCGCCGAGGTTCTCGGGCTCCTTCGGGGGCTTGGGCGCGCGGGGCGCCTCGGCCACGACGGGGGGCGCCTGGGCGGGCTCGTCGGGCAGCAGATCGCCGATGCTCGGCTCGACCTCGCGGGCGGGCGGCGGCGTCGGCGCGGCGGCGACGACGGGCATCGCGCGGGCGGGCGGCGGCTCGTCGGCGACCGGATCCGGCGCGAGGTCCACCGTGCCGCGGGGCTCGGCGGGGGCGGCCTGGCGGGTGTTCTGGGCGACCGCGGGCTGGGCCCACGGGTCTTCCTGTGGTGCGCGGGCCGGCTGGGCCACGGCGACGG
>CAINDO010000053.1 GCA_903847385.1 uncultured Myxococcales bacterium | reverse complement strand
CTCGCCCGGCAGGCCGTCGAAGCGCACCACCGGCTCGAGCTTCGGGCTCGGCCGCAGCCGCTTCACCAGCTCGGACAGCGCGCTCTTGCCCCCCGTGTACCCATGCGCACGCGACCGCCGGAGCAGCTCCATCGCCATCATCGTCGGGTCCTCGCCCAGCTCCTTGCGCAGCCACTCGACGAACTCATCGTCCGCCTTGGACGGCCGCCCGCGCCGCGCCGCAGTCTCCCGGACATTCGCCGCGATTTCGCAGGCGGTCGGCACCGGCTCAACCAGGATCCGCTCCACCGAGCGCAGCCCGACCTGGCACTTCTCGGCGATGGTCGCCTGCTGCGCCCCGCCCTCCGCCATGTTGTGGATCTTCAAACGCGTCATGATGTCGATCACCGTGCGGGTCTCCAGGTTGAACCCGCCTACTACCGGAGACCCACGTCTGGTAACGCGTCAAGTACGTTTTTTCGGCGCGTTTCCTTCGTCCCCAACCCGCACGAATCCCGTTGCCCTGGCGTCAGGGGAGTCGGACGTTCGGCGGTGTGGGGTTCGTGCGCGAGGCTGCCGGATTTGCACTGTGTCGGGGTCGGGCGAGCGGTCGACGAGGTGTAGGCCGGTCGTCTGATGTTGGGCGTCCTCAGGTTGGAGGCGTCGGGTCAGCCTTGTCGGGCATTGCAGTCCTCGTGCCGCCTGGGCGGGAGCCTCGTCGAGTGTGTCGGGGGCTCTCTTGCGAGGCCCGCACGTGGGTTCGGAGGTCTCCCGCCCGGGTGGCGCCCTCGCCCTGCCCAGAGCATCGCCGGCGTTCTCGCGCTCGTTCAGTTCATCTGGTCTCCAACGACGGGGCGTGTGCCGCCTCGTTGTTTGCCCGGCACGCCGGGCTCGGATGTGCTCTTCGCTCGTCTTGATGGGGCCAGGTTGGCCGGAAGCACGTGGTGCTCTGCATGGTGGGCATTCGTCTGCTCGGTGGCGCCTGCGCCAATCCCAGCCTCTTCCTCCGTCGGGGTGATGTTGAGTCTCGTGACGTCGAACAACCTCGTGGCGTCGAACGGAGCGCCGCGAGCAACGTGCCATGCGGCCTGGGCGAGTTTCCTGGCCACTGCCACCACGCCGATCATGCCGTTTCCGGCGCGGTCCCTGCGGCCATCCCGCTCGCGTTTGCTCCGATACCAAGCGGCCGCAACGGGGTTGAACCTCACGAGTCTCAAAGCCGCCAACACGACCAGCCAGCGGGCGCGCGGCGAGCCGCGCTTCGTGATGTGCAGGCGCCCCTTCACGGAGCCGCTGCTCTTCTCCTTCAGGCCGAGGCCCAGGGCCTTCACGAACGCACGCGGATGCTCGAACGCCTTCGGGTCGAGGTTGAGCGCGATCAGCGTGGCCGTAGCGGCGGGGCCGAGCAGCGCGACCAACTCCGCTGTCGCCGATTCGCTCATCGTCTCCTTCAACTGACCTGCCAGTGCGTCACGCTTTTTGCGCGCCCGCTCGTATTCAGATGCGAGGACCCGGACCAGCTCCACCTGCCCAGCGTCAACCTCATTTCCCCATCGGCGACAATTACACTTCCCCATGCCGCATCCTCGAGACCCCGAGCGGAGAGGGCGGCGTAGCCGCACTCGGAGTCCGGGGTTCCGGCTCGCGCTGGGCGGCTCGATAGGCCCG
>CAINDO010000052.1 GCA_903847385.1 uncultured Myxococcales bacterium | reverse complement strand
GTGGGGGCGAAGACCGTGAAGGGGCCCTCGCCGGACAGCGTCTCGACGAGGCCGGCGGCGGTGACGGCGGCGACGAGGGTCTCGAAGTCGGGGTTGCCGACGGCGATCTCGACGATGTTCTGGAGCGCGGGCTCCTCGTCGGGGGGCAGCATGACCGTGTCGATGACGTGGATGATGCCGTTGCTGGCCTCGATGTCGGTCACGACGATCTGGGCGCCGTCGATGTAGACGTTGCCGTCCGCCATCGTGATCTCGGCCGTGTCGCCGTTGAGCATGGTGAGCTCGGCGGCGGCGACGACGTCGGCCGCGGGGACCTCACCGGCGATGACGTGGTAGGTCAGGATGTCCGTCAGGGTCGGGATGTCCTGGAGGAGCGCCTCGACGGTGCCCTCGGGCAGGGCGGCGAAGGCGTCGTCCGTGGGGGCGAAGACCGTGAAGGGGCCCTCGCCGGACAGCGTCTCGACGAGGCCGGCGGCGGTGACGGCGGCGACGAGGGTCTCGAAGTCGGGGTTGCCGGCGGCGATCTCGACGATCGTCTGCGGAGCCGGCTCCTCCTCGGGCATGAGCACGCTGTCGATGACGTGGATCACGCCGTTGCGGGCGATGATGTCGGCCTCGATGATCTGGGCCTGGTTCACGCGGACCACGTCGCCCTCGACCGTGATGGCGACGTCGGAGCCCTGGAGCGTGGTGAAGTGGTCGGCCGTCACGACCTCGGCCGCGAGGTGGGTACCGGGCACGGCGTGGTAGGTCAGAACGGCCGTGAGGGCGTCCTTGTCGGCGAGCAGGGCCTCGAGGGCGCCGGCCGGCACGGCGGCGAAGGCCTCGTCCGTCGGGGCGAAGACGGTGAGCTCCGCGTCGCCGTTCAGCGCGTCGACGAGCTCGGCCGCGACCGCGGCCTGCACCAGCGTCTCGAAGCGGTCGTCGCCCTGGGCGATCTCGGCGATCGAGGGCAGCGCGGGCTCACCGCCACCGCCACCACCACCGGCGTTCTCGCCGCCCGCACCGCCGGCGATCTCACCACCGGCGCCGCCGGCGCTCTCGCCGCCCGCGCCTTCGCCACCGGCGCCGCCGGAGACGGCCGCGTCGGTTTCCGTGGAGGAAGACGAGTCGTCATCGCTGCCGCAACCCGCGAGGGTGAGGGCGAAGACAGCGAGGCTGACCCCGAGCTTCATTTTGCAAACATTGAACATTTTTGATTTCTCCCCGTTGGGGGCGGAACGTTCCGCCGGTTTCATCACATGTTTCCGCAGTGACGGGGAGATGATGTTCAGGGTTTGTTCATGGTTTCACCGGTCGCAGAAAAAAGTCACGACGACGCGCTCACCCTCGCCGCGACTCGGGTTTTTCAGGATGATGCGTCGCGTCCGGTCGTCGTTCGATCCGTAAGGAGACCCCCATGCGCCGCACCCTGGCGAAGTCCCCGTCGCTCCCCGCGCCACTCCTGCTCCTCCTGTCGCTCCTGCCGGCCTGCGTGCCCTCCGAGTCCAACCCCGCCGCCGCGGACGCGGGCGGGGTGACCCCGGGGGTCGATGCGGGCTCGGGCGGGGCCACGGGCGGTACGCCGACCGGCGGTGGCGGGTCGGGCGGGACCACGGGGGGCGCCACGGGTGGGGACAGATCGGAGAGCACACGTCTGAACTCCAGTCACTAATGCGCATC
>CAINDO010000051.1 GCA_903847385.1 uncultured Myxococcales bacterium | reverse complement strand
CCCGCCGGACGCGCCGGACCCGCCGAAGCCGCCGGAACCGCCCGGGAACACCGAGCCGCCGGACCCCCCCGGGACGGCCGCGCCGCCCTGGCCACCGTGGCCGCCTCCGTGACCGGCGGCGCCCCCATCGGGCGCAGGCGTTGCGGCGCCGCCCCCGGCCGCTTCCCCCGAGGAGCCCGCGTCGCCGCAGGCCGCGGCCGTACCCACCATCGCGGCGAGGAGCGCCGCCTTCGTGTCGAGGAGTTTCATCGTCTTCTCCGTAGCCTGCGCGAACGGGCGCATCGCCCCGCGGTGAAATCAGAAGAGGCGGGCCAGGTCTTCGCAGCCCCGTGCGGCGTTGCAGATCGCGTTGAAGTCGGTCGCGCCGCCCGAGCGCCGGCCGACGCACTCGAAGAACTCGGGGCTCAGGTCGTCGCATTGGGAGAGCGCGTTCGGAATGAGCGGGAAGAGCTGCGGCAGGCAGTTCTGCATGACCCGCAAGGTCACGATCTGTCCGCACAGCGCGCCACCGCAGGCGGCTTGGGTGACGGCGTCCGTCGGCGCCTCGCAGCTCGAGGTCATCTGGTCGGGCTCGACGCACGTGCTCCGACAGGCGCCGCGGAAGAAGCTCGCCCCGAGCGCTTGCCGCGCGTCCGGGCAGGCGAGCGCCTGCCCACCGGCCAGGCAGGCGACGTACGCGTCGCAGGCCTGCGGGCACGGCGCCCGCACGAGGACCTGCGGGGCGTCGTCCTCGTGCGGGTGCGCCCGGCAGAAGTAGGGGAAGCGGCCGGCCGCGGCGGGCCGGAGGTCGAAGGACTCGCCCGTGTGCAGCAGACCCGAGTCGAAGAGCACGCCCGCGTCGGGCGCGCCGCGACGCCCGCTCGTGACCGTGTGGGCGGCCCGGTCGAAGTTGGTGAACCGCACCGCCTCGCCCAGCCCGAGCTCCGGGGCCTCCGGGGAGAAGTCGAAGTCGCGCAGCTCGACCACCGTCGGTCGCGGGCCCGGGCCGAGCCGGCCGACGACGTCCTCGGGGCCTCGGGGCTGGAGTTTGAAGCTCCGGAACGTGAAGTCGAGCACGCCGCTGAGCGCGTCGAAGGTCGTGCCCACCTCGATGGGCCGTGAGAGCCGGTGCAGCGTGTCGTCGACCCGCAGCGTGTCGTTGGCCTGAAACTCGCCGAAGTCCGACGGTGCGTCCGGGTTCTCCAGCGTGACCGCCAGGTGCTCGACCCGCAGCAGCAGGCTCTCGTAGGGCTCGGCGGCGTCCCGACCGGTCAGCACCTCGAGCGGCACGACGACGGGCACGGGCGCCCGCCCGATCCCCACGACGTCGAGCCGCGTCACGATGATCTGGTCCTTGCCGAAGTAGTCGTTGAAGACGCCCTCGACGTCCACCAGGTCCCCGACGCGCAGGGCCGAGATGTCCTGGCCGCTGACGAAGAGGTTGATCGCCGAGTACAGATCCGGCCGCGGGCTCTGGATCCACAGCAGATTGCGGCCGTTGGTGGCGCTGATCACCGAGTCGCGCACGCGGACCCGCGCCCCGAACGCGGGGCGACCCGGGACCGATCGGTCGCGCAGCGCGGGCAGCGTGTGCTCCGTGATCTCGAAGTGGCACCGGTGGTTGGGACCGCCCGGCGAACCCCGATCCCCGGCGCCGTAGGGTTCGTCCGCGGGGCACCAGCCGCCCGGGTTGCCGTTCTCGGCGCCGAAGCCGAGCGCCACGTCCCACTGCACCGAAGCCCCCGGCACCGCGCCGAACGCCGCGGGCAGCACGCGGACCTCGTCGACCGTCCAGCGGTCGCCGAGGCCGAAGTCGTTGACCAGGTAGGCCTCGACCTCCAGGCGCACGGAGTCGTCGCGCCGGGCGAAGGCGAAGCCGGGCACGCGCAACACCCCCTCGATGCCCCCGTTCACCGCGGGGTCGCCGCTGCCCCCCAGGACCCGATACTCCCCGGGACCGATGAGCAGGTTCTCGCCGTCCTCGAAGCGCAGGGGGAAGCTCCCCGCCGAGGTCACGAGCTGGGAGGACTCCAGAACGAGGAGGCGCGGAGACGCGTTGTAGAGCTCGATCCAGTGGCCCGTCTCCGGGCCGGCCGCCGTGGGCTCCAGCATGATCTCGGTGATCACGAGGTCGCCGGGGCGGGGCTGGATCGGCACGTTCTCGACGCACTCGGCGTCCTCGCAGAGAAACCCGAGCGCGTCGCAGTCGATGCGCCGCGTGACACCGGCGTAGTCGCAGCGCCCCGTCGCGGCGTCGCAGACGCCATCGCGGCGGTCGACGACCTGCACGTACCCCTCGCACGCCGGCGCCCGCGGGGGACACCCGGCCGTCGCGCAGTGGGACACGCAGCGCCCCGCGTCGCAGACCTCGCCCGCACCGCACCGGGTCTCGGCCCGGACGCGGTCGTAGTCGCAGGCCCCCGTTCGCGGCTCGCAGCGACCGGAGGCGGCGTAGCGGATCGCCAGGTCGCCGTCGCAGGCATCGGCTGGGCGCGGGCAGCCGGGACCATCGGCGCAGAGGTCCACGCACGCGCCTTCGACGCAGGCGTGCGCCCCGCAGTCCTGGAACCCGACCTCTTCGTAGACACACGCGCCCAGCACCGGATCGCAGGCGCCGGTCTCCTCCACCACGCTGCCCTGGCGACAGACGACGCGGGGACGGCAACGGACGCCGTCGCACGGCACCCCGGGGGGCCCCGCGCCACCGGCCCCGCCGGCCCCGCCGGCCCCGCCGCTTCCGCCGCGCGGCCCGCAGTCCTGGCAGTCGGAGCCCAGCGGGCAGACGGCGAAGGCGGCGCCGGGTCCGCCGTCGTCGCATTCGCCATCGCCGTGGGAGACGCAGAGCTCGTGGCAGGTCGGGTCGAGGGGCGGCGGCTGGCCGCCCGCGCCGCCCGCGCCGCCCGCGCCGCCGCGGGGCTG
>CAINDO010000050.1 GCA_903847385.1 uncultured Myxococcales bacterium | reverse complement strand
GGCGCAGGCGGTGCGGGCGGCGCGGAGCCTTCGGCGCCCACGGTCGAGGAGGTCCAGGCCATCCTCGACGCCAACTGCGCCGGGTGCCACATCGGCGGCCGCCAGAGCGGCGGCATGGCCCTCGACGACGTGAACGACCAGATCGGCACGCCCTCGACCGAGGCCGCCGGCTTCAACCGCATCACCCCCGGCGACCACGAGAACAGCTATCTCTGGCAGAAGATCAACGGCGGGGCGGCCACCCTGGGCGGCACCGACACCCGGATGCCCCTCGGCGGCCAGCTCACCGACGAGGAGATCACCCTGATCGGCGAGTGGATCGACTCGCTCTGAGGCGGTCGGCGTTCTCGGGCCGCGACCCCGAGAAATCCGGTGACACGCCGGACGCCTCGCGGATCATCGACGCCGTCGGGACGGCGACGCGCTGCGTCACGTCCGCCGCCGGCGACGCGCCCCGAGCGCGAGCACGGCCAGCAGGGGCCACGTTGCGGTGCTCCGGCCGCTTTGACGGCAGGAGCAGTCGGCGACGGGCTCGGCGGCCGGCTCGACGATGCCCTCGCCCGCTCCGGCGGCGTCCGGGCTCCCGGTCGGCGGGGCAGCGTCCGAACGGGGCTGCGCGCGCTCCATGTCCTGCTCGGCGGCGTCGGCCTCCGGGCCGACGGGCGCTGCGGCGTCCGGGCTCGCGGTGGGCGGCGCGGCGTCCGACGCACCGGGCGGCACGCGCGCATCGGCCGAGACCGGCGGCACGACCGCGCCATCCGTCGCTGCCATGGCGGCATCCGGCACCGGCGGCGGCAGGAACGCATCCGGACACACGAACGGGCGCGCCTCGGGGTCGTCGAAGCCCTGGCAGGGCGGCAGCTCGATGCGTTCGTTCCAGCGCCGGGCGTGCTCGCGCAGGCCGGCCTCGTTGAAGTGCACCTGGTCGTAGCGCCACGCGTCGCCCAACAGATCGTCCGTCTCCGGGCCTTCGTAGACCATGGGGTCGGCCTCGATGACACTCTGTTGGCCCTGTACCACCGCGTCGATGGCGGGCTGCGGTGTGCCCGGCAGGAAACCCACGCGCGCCACGATCCACGGCACCGCCCAGCCGGCGTCGTTGCGCGACTGCCGGATGAGCGTGTCGAGCTGCTGCGCGTAAGTCTCGGCGGCGGTGCCGGCGCGTGCGTCGGACTCGCCCTGGTGCCACAGCACGGCGCGCGCGCCGTCGAGGCCCACCACGCTCAGGGCCCACGTGAGGCGCAGATACAGGGCGTCCGCCGCGGCGGGCTGCCACTGGCCGACGGTCGTGCCGCCCACACCCACGGACAACAGACCGATGGGCACGTCGAAGCGGTCGGCCAACAGATCGCCCAGCGCGCTCCAGGGCGAGCCGCCGTTGCCGGTGGCCACGGGCTGCGGGTCCGCCGCCGGCTGCCAGCCGCCCAGGCCGCGGGCGCTGACGCGGGGGTCCATCGGCGTGAGCGGCGTGCTGCCGTGGTTGGCCGAGTTGGACTGCCCCGCCGTGATGAAGACCTCGCCCACACCCACGGGTTCGACCCAGGTCTCGGCCACGAGCGTGTCGTCGTCGAAGGCCCGGATCTCCACGCGATGCCAGCCGGCGGGCGCCGTGAAGCGACCGCCGAAGGCCAGGGCGTCCGGCTCGGCGGACACGAGCGACCAGTCGCCGCCGGCCACGCGCGCCTCGACGCGGTCCACGGGCACGCGCGACACACCCCGCACGGGGACTTCGCCGACGTCGCCGGCGTGGCGCTGATACACGGCGCGGGGCATCGGCGCCTCGATCGTGGTGTTCAGCTCGCCGGGCGTGGGCCCGGGGACCACGTACACATCCAGCCGGCGCGTGGTGTATCGGCCGGCGTTGCCCAGGAACGTCCAGTCGGGCTGCAGGCCGTTGGCGCCCGCCTCGGCGCAGTCCCCGATGCCGAGGTCGAAGGGCGCGCCGCCCAGCCCCCAGCGGTTGAGGGCGAACAACACATGGCCGCCCCCGGGCGTGAGCGCGTGCACCTGCATGCTGCCGTAGCCGCCCTCGCCGTTGGGCATGTCGCCGAAGTCGTAGACGGCGCCGCTCGCGCCCGGCACGCCCGCGCCGTTGGCCGGCACGTAGTTGGTGGGCCAGAACTCGAGCCATCCCGCGAGGGCGTCCCCCGTCTGCACGCCGGGCACGTTGCTGCGCACCGTCAGGTCGTGCGCCGCCCGCTGCCAGGTGAAACCCGCGCCCGCGGCGGGCACGCCGAGCTGCGCCGCGGCGTCCGTGAACGCCCGCATGGACACATAGACCCAGGTGCGCGCGCCGGCGGCGTCCTCGAGCTGGAGATGGTAGGCCACCCGCGCGAAGGGCCCGGCGTCGGCGGCGGCGTCCAGCGCGTAGGGCACGCCGACCACGTTGAACGCGCCGGTGACGGGGACGTCCAGGCGATACACCAACACATGGTCCGCCGCCTCGGGCACGTCTGCGACGAGCTCGACGGGCGCCGCCGCGGCGAGCCCGGGCAGGCACGCGAGCAGCCCCCAAGCCGCCCGGCGGCTCACGGATCACTCGCGAAGCGCCCGAGCAGCACCACGTCCATGGGCTCGTTCTCGTACAGCACGGCCCCGCGCAAGAGGCCCTCGCGCACGAAGCCGCACTTCTCGAAGGCCCGCAGGGAGCCGTGATTCGCCGCGTACACGCCGGCGTGGATGCGCCGCAGCCGCAGCCCCTCGAAGGCGTACCGACACATCAGCGCGATGGCCTCGGTGGCCAGCCCGCGGCCCCAGCAGTTGCGGTCGCCGATCAGCAGACCCGTCTCCGCCGTGAAGTTCCGCCAGTCGATGGGCCCGAGTTTGATGTTGCCGATGTGTCGGTCGTCCTCGTTCAGGCAGATGGCGAACAGTCGCTCCACCCCCGGCGTGAGGTGCTCCGTCACGAACGCGTCGAGCGACTCGGCGGTGTGTTTCTGGTGGCGCGTCTCCAGGTATTGCGTCACGAGCGGATCGTGCAGCCAGGAGAGATAGGTCGGGTTGGCGTCGCTCGGCCGCAGCGTGCGCAGGTGCACGTTGGGGCCGCGGACCACGGCGTCGTTGTCGGCGCTCAGTTCCATTTGCGGAACACCGGGCGCGCGGGGGGCCCGTTCAGGAAACCGTCCGTCGTGCCGGCCTCGAGCGCCTGGGCCTGCACGGCGCAGGCGCGGTCGAAGGCCTCGAAGGTCTGGTCGAGCTCGCTCGGCCCGTGCCGGAAGCTGGGACAGATGTAGGGCATGAACACTCCATGGCGACACATCTCCTGCACGAACAGCGTCCGGAAGGGGAAAGATGCGTTGCCGTCGGGCCCGCGGATGTCCAGCAGCGGCCGGTTGTCGTAGTCACCCAGGGTGCCCACGCGATCCGAGATGCCGTGGTGGCGGGCGGCGTCGGCGAGCCCTCGCTTCACGGCGGCGCCCACGTCCGCGAGCTTCGCGATGACATCGTGGGCCAGGTAGAAGTCCAGCGTGGCGGCGGCGGCGGCGAGGGCCGACTGCTCCGGGCCGTTCGTGGTGGACAGGAAGAACACACGCTCGTGCCCGTGCCGGATGCCGCCGCGCTCCATGTATTCCCGGCGGCCGAGCAGCGCGGCGATGGCGTAGCCGTTGGCCATGCCCTTGCCGATGCTCAACAGATCCGGCGTCACCCCCAGCGTGGAATACAGGCCGTGCAGGGCGTAGCGGAACCCTGTGACGACCTCGTCGAAGATGAGCAGCGTGCCGTGTGCATCACACTTCGCGCGCAGGTGCTCCAGGAACCCCGGGGCCGGCGTGCGCTCGCGGGCGATCTCCAGGATGACACAGGCGGGGGGCTCGTCCGGGCCGTCGAAGAGCGCGTCCACGGTGGCCGGCTCGTTGAGCCGGAACGGCACGGAGAGCGCCCGGATCGCCTCGGGCACGCCGGCGTTGACCACCGTGCGGCCGATGAACCAGTCGTGGATCGCCAGGAACGGCGCCGTCTCGTCGTAGGCGACGCGCGTGCGGCCGGTGATGGCCCGTGCCAGACGAATCGCCGCGCTGTTGGGGTCCGAGCCGTTCTTGGCGAACTTGATCATGTCCATGCCGGGGAAGTGCGCGACGAGGCGCTCGGCCAGCTCGACCTCGACGGGCGTGGGCCGCGTGAAGGCCTGCCCGCGGCGGATCGCGGCGATGGCGGCGTCGTCGATGACATCCTCGGCGTGGCCGATGAGCACGTTGTTGATGCCCATGCCCCAGTCGACCCACACGCGGCCGTCGATGTCCGTGGCCCGGGCGCCCTTGCCCGAGACGAAGCCGCGCGGCGCCTCGGCGGGGAGCTGGTCGTCCCCGCGGGAGTACGTGTGCGCGCCGCCGGGGATGACCGCGTGGGCGCGATGGGTGAAGGGGTGTTCGTCGAGTGACATGGCGTATCCCTCGTTGCGCAGGTGGCCGCGGGCGCGGGCCGAGTCGGGCAGGGCGTCGAGGCGGTCGAGGATGGGTTCGTGGGCGAAACACAGGGGGGCGGGCCCCGTCACGCCGCTCAGGAGCAGGTCGGCGAGCGCGAGGTCGTCGGCGTCGTCCACCGTGAGGCGGGCGTCCGCACGGGCCACGCTGCGCGACAGATTGACACACAGGAAACGGTCGCCGCTGCCATACAGGAACGGCGTGACATGCTCGCGCTGCGCGGGGGTCACGGCCTCGCGCCAGGCGATCTCCAGCGCCGAGCGGGTGAAGACTTCGCAGTCCAGGCCGTCCGGGAAAGTGGGCGGGTGCACGTTGCTGGCGTAGTCCGCGCCGGTGGAGGCGCGCAGGGCGACGACGGCGCCGGCGACGTAGGGGTCGAGCAGCGGACAGTCGGCGGTGATGCGGACGCAGACCAGGGCGTGCGTGGCCAGCGCGGCGCCGTGAAAGCGGTCCAGGACGTCGTCCAGGGCGCCGCGGAACACAGTGAACCCCAGGGACTCGGCGAGGCGCGCGACGGGGGTGTCCTCCGGCGAGTCCGAAGTGGCGAGACACACGGCGTCGACGCCCGGGATGGCGGCGGCGCGTTCCAGCACGTGCGCCAGCATCGGCCGCCCGGCCAGCGGGCGCAGCACCTTGCCCGGCAGGCGGCGCGAGCCGAAGCGGGCCTGGACGATGGCGACGGTTCTGATCGCATGGTCGCTCACGGTGAGACCTCGACTCCGCGCGCCGCGCTGTCCTTCGCCGCCTCCACCACGGCGAGCACGCGCCGCGCCGTCGCCGCGTCGACCGGGGGCGTCGTCTCGCCGCGCACGCAGGCCAGGAAGTGCGCCATCTGGTCGAGGTACATCAGGTTGGGGTCGGGCGTGAGCGGCTCGTTTCGCCAGGCGCGCTCGGCCACGGTGTAGACGTCGAGCCCGCGGGCGTAGTCCCAGAGCACCGTGCCCTCGCTGCCGATGACCTTGCAGGTGCGGCTGTAGGTGCGCTGCAGGCAGTCCAGGTGCAGCTCCACGGGCACGTCCGAGGGCGAGCGCATCAGCAGGATGGCCAGGTCCTCGGTGTCGACCTCGAGGCGGCCGGTGTTGCGCGCGAAGCAGAACACGTGGGCGATCTCGCCGACCAGGGCGCGCAGGTAGTCGATCTCGTGGGAGACATCGAGCAGCACGCCGCCGCCCAGGCTCTTGTGGGCGTTGTAGCCCTGGCGGTAGTCGCGGGTGGGGCGCCAGTCGGGCAGGTACTGGCCGAACTCGGCGCGCACGGAGACGACTTCACCCACCTCGCCCGAGGCGACCAGCGCGAGCAGGCGCGCGATGCCGAGGTGGAAGCGCAGGTTGTAGCCCACCATGCACACGCGGCCGGCGGCCCGGGCGGCGTCCACGAGGTGGTCCGTGTCCGCGAGCGAGTGCGAGAGCGGCTTCTCCACGAAGAGGTGCGCGCCGGTCTCGAGCGCGCGGAGGGCGAGCGCCACGTGGCTCGAGGGCGGCGTGCAGATGTAAACGGCGTCCGCGCCCGCTCCCAACGCCGCCTCCAGGTCGTCGAACATCGTGGCGCCCGTGGCCGCCGCCTCGGCTCTGCGGGCGGGGTCCGGGTCGAAGCCGAGGCGCTCGGGCACCCCCAGGGTCGCCGCGTTGCGCAGGTGGCGCTGACCGATGGAGCCACAACCGAGGACGAGGACGGAGCGCATGGCCCTTGAGGTACCACAGGTGGGGGCGGCGGGGCGACTTGCGCTCGGGTCCGCTGCATCTTTGCGAGCGTCGTGGCCGAGTCGGTGTTGGCGGCGCGGGGCGGACCGTGTGGTCGGCCGTGGGCTCGGTGGTCTCCTGGCTGTGCCTCTCCGCACCTCGGAGCAGTTTGAAGGGGCCGGCCGGCAACTCCGCGAAGTGGCGACGTTGACGCCGGCGGACGAGTGCGGGGGCACAAGAGGATTGGCAAGCAGAGGGGCCGGCGGGTTAGCCACTTGGCCCTTCCGCTGGGCAGCAGGGGTGGTGGGCGAATTCAGAAGGCGAGCCCTACAGGGCGACGCGGAAACGCGATGATGGGGGGAC
Organism: uncultured Myxococcales bacterium; assembly: GCA_903847385.1. Taxonomy (GTDB): domain Bacteria; phylum Myxococcota_A; class Bradymonadia; order UBA7976; family UBA1532; genus CAINDO01. The sequence continues at coordinate 17,304 of CAINDO010000050.1, read as the reverse complement.
GGATTCACACGCGCAGGAGGGGGATGGCGAAGTCGTCGTTCAAATGGTGTTGAGGGTGCCCACGTCTTTGGATACTTTGTCCCTGAGAGCTTCGTTCGATGCTCTTGTAGGAGGATGTGGCGACATGGCGGCCTTGATGCGAATTTTTCGGGAATCTGGTCTGTGGTGTGTGTGGGGATTCGGAGCCGTAGTCCTTGCAGAGACTTGTTGCGCGGGATGTGCCGAGAACTCGAGTTCCGACAAAGGCCGCCTCTCCTGCACATCGTGTCGGCCAACAGCATCGTCGTCGCTCGAAACTCTGCCCTACACCCAATCAGACTTGGCGAGCGTCGTCACGGGTACATGGGCAGGGGAGTATCCGGCAGGCAACGGGCTACCGGCCTTTGCCTTTGAACTCCGGGTTGCGCCAGACGAATCGAAGAGCGCACATGGGTTCGAGGCGTACATTCCGGCTGATTCACCAAGTTGCCAGGAGCTTGAACCCGAAGTGTGTCCCGGGATGGAGCTTCCTGTGCTTGTTCGCTCGCAGGGCTTCCCGACCGCATTCCCGGAGCAGCAGTTGGCGCAGGCCGGCCAAGTCTCACTGGGAAATGTGGATACAGACCTCGCCATGAAGGGAGAGAACCTGGCCACGGCAAATGCACCGGTGATACTCGCAGAGGGCGTGGACGGTCGAGCCGAGATCAAGATGGCGGTGGATCAGGATGGAACGATGTGGCTTCACGTCGACGACGGGATTCACGACGCGCCCGGTGACTCCCCCGACGAACCGGAGGTCTACCATCCGTACCCGAAAGCGGATCCGTAGGTCATCGCATCGTGGGCTGGACACGCGAAGGAAGACGACAAAGCGGCAGCGGCCGGGAGCCTCTGCGCGCCTGAGAGCCGCGCCTCAGGCGTGCGCGCCCGAGTGACGAACCTTGTGCTCGCGGCTCTCGAGCTCGATGAGCATGCGGGCCGTGACGAGGTCGTCCGGGGCGGCGCGCAGGGCCGTGGTCAGCAGGTGCCGGGCGGCGGGGTACTGCCCCATCTCGATGCGCAGGCGGGCCAGGCTCTGGAGCGGCAGGGGCTCGCGCGGGGCGATGCGCATGGCGCGGGTGGCCAGGGCCTCGGCGTCCCGGGTGGCGCCGGCCTTCCACAGCTGCCAGGCCGTGCGGCAGTAGAGCAGCACCTTGGCCGGGTGGTGGTCGGGCAGCTCGCGCAGGGCCACCTCGGCGGCCACTGGGTCGTTGCGCTTCAGCGCCTCCTCGACGGTGGTGCCCACGCAGGGGGCGTCGCCCAGGTTCAGCGCGGTGCGCAGGTCGTGGCGGGCCTCGAAGTGGCCGGAACGCTCGACCAGAATGGCGATGGCGTCCAGCAGCGCGGCGTCCAGCGGGTGGTGCGCGACGACGTGCGCCAGGAGTGCCTGTCGCGCGTGGGCGTCGGGCGCGCGCACGAGCATCGCCGCGATCATGCCCGCCCGGGTGACCTCGCCCTCCGTGAGCGGCAGGTCGTCCACGGGCAGGCGCGTGGGGCCGAGCGCGATGTGCGTGCCCCAGAACTGCAGGGCCAGCTCGCGGGACAGCGAGAGGTCCTGCGCCACGGAGACCAGCGCCGCCGCGGCGTCGCGGACGTCCTTGTCCACGGCTCGCAAGCGCTCGAAGTCGACCGTGAGGGAGTCGGCCAGGTCGTCGCCCCCGGGCGCGCGGCGGTCGAGAATCGCCTCGAGGTCGGAGAACAGCGAGAGCACGGCGGCGAAGTCGGGGAAGTCGTCGGGCTGCAACATGGCGCGCACCTCGGCGCGCGTCACGGCCACCCGCATGCGGTGCAGGGCGTCGTCGGCGTCGTCGAGCAACAGGTGCAGGCTGCTCACGTCGTCCGGGGACATGCAGCGCGCCATGTTGGCCTCGCGGCGCCGCTCGACGAGGTGCACGATGAGCGCGAGGCGCGCGATGTCCGTCCGCTCCGTCTCCCGGGGCGGCGGGCTATAGGCGCGCGACAGGATCCGCATCAGGCGGAACTCCGACACGTGGGCCACGAACCCGGCGGGCAGCCGCAGCCAGTTCTGCAGCCAGAGGCGCAGCGCCTCGAGGGGGGTGAGGGGCACGGCGGGCTCGGGGGGCTCCGGGGTCGGGGCCGGGGGCATCGGCACGACCGTGGCCGTGGCGGGCACGCCCGTCGTCACGGTGGAGACACCGGGCAGGCGCGCCACCATCGATGGAATCTCCGGCAGCGGGACCGGGGGCCGCGCGGCGACCGCCGGCTGAATCGCCCGCAGCGCCTGTAGAATCGCGGCGCCGGGCGAGGCCTCGCGGCGGCACCGCTGCTCGATCACCGTGTACAGGTGGTGCAGTCGGCCCATGTCCAGGCCGCAGGCATCGACGATCTGCTCGACCTGGCGCATGTCCTCTCTCGCCCAGAGCAGCAGCGCCTCGAGCTCGTCCTCGGTCAGCGCCCCCCCGGGCGCTTCGTCGAGTCGGTTCAGCAGGTTGTTCGAGTCGATCATCCAGAATCATCCCCCTGTCCGTGAGATCGGCGCGATCCCGGGGGGGTCATTTCGCCCGGGAGTCAGTGTTGACCCAGCGGGTTTTCCCGTACGCCCCCGCGGGGCGGGTCGGGCGTTGACAGCGCCCAAAGGTCTGCGGCACACCCGACGAGGACTCCGATCCGAGGCTCCGGTCATGCCGCGTCGCGCCCCGCCCGCCCTGAAGGCCTTCCCGCTGGCGCTGGCGGCGCTGACCGGCTGCGCCCACATCGACCGGCAGGGGACCTTCGACGGCCTCGTCAAAGAGCGGATCGGCTTCGACTACGCCGCGGATCTGCCGGAGTCGCTGCCCGTGAACGCCCAGACGCACTGGCTGCGCGCGCGCACCTGCACCGGCCCGGACGATCCGGGACCCCGCGCGGTGGCCCTGGTCAGGACCGAGGGCCGCATCCCGCGCGTGTTCTGGCTGCCCTGTCGCGACGACGGCGAGACCATCGAGGCCTTCGCCCGGGCGCGCGGGCTCGCGTTCGAGGCCGAGGACGAGCGGGACGCGACGCGGCCCGGCGCCGCCGCCCCGCTGCGCGGGCGGAGGCTCGCGTACCCGGACGCCGCCCCCGGGGAGCGCGTCGCGGTCTTCGCCGTGGGGGCAGGCGACGAGACCATCGTGGTCGCCGGGTCGTCCTCCGAGCTCGCCCCCACGGACGTGCCCGCGATCGACGCGCTCTGCGCGATGGGGCGGGCGCTGTACCCCGAGCCCGCGCGTCGGGCCGAGGTGCGGGCGCAGTGGCGGGCGGACGCGCGCCGGCGGGGGCGCGACGCCTGGCTGCGGCGGCACCGCGAGGCGGCGATGGCGGCGTTCGCGCAGGGGCACCTGGCCACGGCGATGGCCCACCTGACGGCCGAACGCGAGCTGTGGACGCGCAGCCCGCACCCGGACGCACGGCCCTGGCCGCCGGGCGCGACCCTGCCGGCGACCTTCGGGCTCGACACGCCCCTGGCCACGGCCATCGCGGTCGTCGCCGGGCGGCTGGAGGCCCGGGGCTACGTGATGCGGGTGGCGACACGCCTGGACGACCGCCTGGGCGAGGCGCTCTCGAAGCAACTGCGGGCGCGGCTCCCCTGGGTCACGTTCGTGCCGAGCGCGGCGCCGCAGGGGCCGAACGTGCTCGTCGTGGACGTCGACTGGTCGGGCGTCAAAGTGAACGCGTACATGCGGCCGTCCGAGCGCCCGGTCTCGCAGAGCACCTACACGCTGGAGCCGATCACGGAGACGGGCAGCGAGGTCTGGGGCGACGTGACGTGGCGCTCCACGCTGCGCGCCGGGCGGGGGACACCGGCGGCGGAGCAGGGGACCGTCGCGTTCCTCCGGACGCTCGCGGACACGAGCCCGACCTTCGTGGAGCGGACGCTGCTGGTGCCCACGCTGTTCGAGAAGATCTGGGACGACCACCTGCGCCAGGCCGTTGAGGGGGCGTTCCTGCGCGCCTGCCTCGACCGGCCGCAGCGGGTCCCGAGCCCCGCCGAGGGGGTCGAGTCGGCGCTGCAGAACGGCAAGCTCTGCGGTCTGAGCCCGAACGAGAGCGCCTGGCAGGCGCTGGACCTCGCGCCGCCGCCCGAGCTCTGGCCCACGGACGAGGAGCGCGCCGCCTGGGAGGCCGCGGAGACCGGCGCCGCGCAGATCGCGCGCTGACCGCTGGCGACGCGCCGCCCGCTGTGCCAGCCTGCGCGCTCTCCCGACACACCGCTCCACACGAAGGCCCCGCGTTCATGTCCGACACCGCTCTGTCCGCCCGCCACCTCTGGGACGACGTCTGCACCGTGCGCACGCGCGGCCCGCTCGTCCACTCGATCACCAACTTCGTGGTGATGAACTTCAACGCCAACGTGCTCCTGGCGCTCGGGGCGTCGCCGGTCATGGCCCACGCCCGCGAGGAGGTCGAGGACATGGCCGGCATCGCGCAGGCCCTGGTGCTGAACATCGGCACGCTGGAGCCGGCGTGGATCGAGTCGATGAAGCTGGCCCTGGCGCGCGGCCGGGCGCGGGGCATCCCCGTGGTGCTCGATCCCGTGGGCGCGGGCGCCACGCCCTACCGCAACCGCGCGCTCGCCGAGCTGTTCGAGGTCGGCGCGCCCACGATCCTGCGGGGCAACGGCTCGGAGATCATGAGCGTCGCCGGGCTCGCCGTCGCGACGCGCGGCGTGGACAGCAACGCGGCCTCGGACGAGGCGGTCGGCGCAGCGCAGCGCCTGGCCACGGCGACGCGCGGCGTGGTGTGCGTGTCGGGCGCGGTCGACCACATCGTCGACGCGCAGGGCCGCCACGCGCGCCTGTCCAACGGCCACGTGTGGATGACCAGGGTCACCGGCGTCGGCTGCTCGGCCACGGCGATGATCGGGGCCTTTGCCGCCGTGCAGCCGGACGCCTGGCGCGCGACGACCGCGGCCATGGCCCTGCTCGGCGTGGTGGGCGAGGTCGCGGCCGAGCGCACGCAGGCCGCCGGCGGGGGCGTGGGCACGTACCAGGCGCACCTGCTGGATGGCCTGCACCTGCTCGACGAGGCGACGTTCCTCGCCCGGCTGCGACTCTCCTGAGCGCGCGGACGATGTGGCCCCACCCGCCCGAGCGCGTGCGCGCGCACCTGCGGCTGTACCTCGTGACGGACGCGGACCTGTGCCTGCACCACACGATGAGCGAGGTGATCCGCTTGTCCGTCGCGGGCGGCGCCACCTGCGTGCAGCTCCGCGAGAAGGGCCTCGGGACCCGGGCCTTCGTCGAGCGCGCACGGGCGCTCAAGGCGCTGCTCTCGACCCTCGCCGAGCCCGTGCCGCTGATCATCAACGACCGGCTGGACGTCGCGCTGGCCTGCGGCGCGGACGGCGTGCACGTGGGGCAGTCGGACATGCCGGTCGAGGTCGTGCGGGCGCACCTGCCACGGGCCATCGTCGGCCTCTCCGTGGAGTCCGTCGAGGACGCCCGCGCGTCGGCGGGGCTGGACGTCGACTACCTGGGCGTGAGCCCGGTCTTCGCCACCCCGACCAAGACGGACACCGCGCCCGCCCTGGGGCTGAGCGGCCTGGCGGCGATCCGCGCGCTGGGCGACACCCCGCTGGTCGGCATCGGCGGGCTGAACGCGGCCAACGCCGCCGAGGTCATCCGCGCCGGCGCAGACGGCATCGCCGTGGTCAGCGCCCTCTGCGCCGCAGAGGATCCCGAAGCGGCGGCCCGCGACCTGCGCGCCCGCGTCGACGCCGCCCTCTCCACCCGCCGAGCGGAGGTCCGCCCATGAACGCGTCCACGAACCCGACGAGATACGCCCGCGTGCTGAGCATCGCCGGCTCCGACAGCGGCGGCGGGGCCGGCATCCAGGCCGACCTCAAGACCTGCGCCGCGCTCGGGTGTTACGGCATGACCGCGATCACCGCGATCACCGCCCAGAACACCCGCGGCGTCACGGGCATCCACGCGATTCCCCCGGAGATGCTGGCGAAGCAGATCGACGCGGTCGTGACCGACATCGGCGTGGACGCGATCAAGATCGGCATGCTGCACGACCCCGGCGTGGTCGAGGTGGTGGCCGCGGCGCTGCGCAAGCACCGGTTCCCCAACGTCGTGCTCGACCCGGTCATGGTCGCCACGAGCGGCGACCCCCTGATCGCCCGGGAGACCATCGCCGTGCTGGTGGAGGCCCTGTTCCCGCTGGTGACCGTGATCACCCCCAACCTGGACGAGGCCGCGCTGCTCCTCGGCCGCCCGCTGGAGAGCCGCGACGCGCTCGACGCCGCCGCGCTCGATTTGCACGCGCTCGGGGCGCCGGCCGTGCTCGTCAAGGGCGGGCACCTGCCCGGTGACGAGGTCGTCGACGTGCTGCTCTCGCGCGCGGCGCCCGGGGAGGCCGCGCCCACGCTGCGGGCCTTCGGGAGCGCCCGCATCGCGAGCCGGAACACGCACGGCACGGGCTGCACGCTGTCCTCGGCGATCGCCTGTCATCTGGCGCTCGGCGCCTCGCTCGTCGACGCCGTGGCCGGCGCGCGGGCGTACATTCTGCAGGCCATCGCGCAGGGTGCGGACGTGCAGACCGGCGGCGGCCACGGCCCGTTGAACCACGGCTTCGCGCCCCTGCCGATGCGGCGTTTGCCGGCCTGAGCGCCGGCCTGAGCGCGCGTCAGCGCAGGCGGCGAACCAGCGTCGCGAGCGCCAGCGTGATCACCAGGCTGGGGATGCCCGAGCCCAGCGTCGGCCAGAGCTGCGGCCCGGCGTGGAACGCGCCCACGCCGACCAGCCAGATCGCCGCGGACGGCCAGTCCACGCGCTTCTCCGTCGCGGCGCCCCCGAAGGCGAGCGACGCGAGGATCACCCCGAACAGCGGCACGAAGACCGAGCTGAGCATCAGCAGGAACGGCTCCAGCGCGTGCATCGGCAGCGCCATGGCCGCGACCACGGCGAGCGCGGTCAGGGCCCGACCCCAGGTGATCTCCCCCAGCCGGGGCGAGAGCCAGGTCAGCGAGACGGCGCCGGAGTGGACGTCGCCGTAGGCGTTGTCCATCTCGTCGACGAGGATGAGGCCCAGGGCGACGAGGCCGAACTGCGCCAGGAGCAGGAGGTTCACCAGCGAGTCGCCGGGGGGCACCGTGCTGACCACGAGCACGCCGAGCCCGTAACACCACACGTTGGCGGCGAAGATGCCCAGCAGGGTGCCGGCGAAGGCGCTGCGGCGCCCGCGGCCGTCGGGTCCGGCGAGGCGCCCGTGGCGGGCGTAGTCGGCCACCAGGGGCAGCCAGGAGACCGGCATCGCCATCACCAGGTCGATGGCCGCCACCGTGCTCATGGAGCCGTCACCGGGGCGCGAGAGCACGCTCGCGAGGCCCCCGGGCAGGGCCTGCGCCGTGCCGACGAACTGCACGGTCAGCCAGGTCAGCGACGCGATCACGAGCGGCAGGCCGTAGCGGCCGATGAAGCGGCGCACCAGCGTGACCATCGAGCCCGAGGCCAGGCCGAAGAGCATCGCGCCGAAGGCCAGCGTGGCGACGACCGGCACCCAGCCGGCCTTCAGGCCCGTGGCCTGCTCGACCATGGCCGCCACGCCGTCGCGCATGACCACGAGCTCGAAGGCCGTCCAGCCCAGGAGCTGCACGATGTTGAGCACGACGGGCACCCGCGCGAAGCCGGGGCCCATGGTCTGCGCCATCAGGCTGGCGCTCGACGCACCGCGATCACAGCCGAGCTGAGCGACCCCGCCCAGCATCGCCGCGCCCAGCAGCGACCCGACCACGATGGCGAAGGCCGCGGCCCCGGGCCCCAGCGCCGGCACCAGGTACGCGCCGACCTGGATGACCAGCAGGCCAACGCCCAGGCTGAACCAGAGCGACGCGTGGTCGCGAAACCCGAAGACACGCTCGATGGGGGAGTCCTGCATGGGGGGCATTCTGCGCAGGAACGACCATCTGGCAACACATTGCCACGGGGCCGAAGCGGGCGCGGCGCCCGGGGCTCAGTCCCAGCGGCTGCCGAGCGTCAGCGAGAGCTCGTCGACGGTGAGGCCGACGCCGTTCTCGTCCGTGATGGTCACGGTCCAGTCGCCGTTGACCGTCTCATCGCCGCTGAAGCCGAGGATCGGCTGCTGGAGCCAGAGCTGGTCCGGGCCGATGCGGCCCTCGAGCACCGTGACCGCCGTGCCGGCCGGGTTCGTCAGGGTGATCTTCGCGCCCGTGCCGCTCTGGGGCGTGACGAACAGGTGCAGCCAGACGTCCATGTCGACGGTGGCGAGGCCGCGGACCTCGACGGGGAGCGTGAGCGCGCCGCCGCCGGGCGCGAGCGTGCGGGCGGCTTCGGGCGCCGCGAAGAAGGTGTTCTGCATCCACGCGGGCTGGCAGAGACCGTCCTGCGGGGCGCGGGTCAGGCCGGAGCAGACCAGGCCCGTGTCCGTGCCGCAGCTCTTCGACAGGCTGCACGGCTCGCCGGCGCCGGCGCGCGGCCCCTGGGACACGCAGCGACCGGGGCCCTGGCCCTCGGCCTTGCCCTGGCAGGTCAGGCCGGCCTCGCAGTCGGCGTTCTCGAGGCAAACGCGGCCGCGCGGGCCCGGGGGCAGCGCGCAGTCGTACAGGTCGCCGTCACCGTTCCGCACGACGACGGCCGTCGACCCGATCCGGAAGATGGCCCCGACGGAGGTGTCACCGGCGCCGAATTCGACCCCGAGGAAGGCGGCGCCGTGGCCCTCGTCCCAGAGGTCGACGAGGTGGATCTCGTTGCTGTCGGCGCGCTCCAGGGCTGCGGACGCGCTGTGGACGTCGGTGTGTCCCGCGGCGACCATCGCCGCCACGACCTGCCGCTTCTCGACCGCGCTCATGTGGCCGAGCTCTCGGGCCGTGCGCTCGCGGGTCACCGCGATGCCCGGCGTGCGATACACCCCGCGCCACGTGTCGCCGAACGCGCAGGTGTCGCGGCGGATCGTCGGCGCGAGGGCCTCGCGGCAGAGCGTCGACACGCCCTGCCACGCGTCCTCGTAGGGCAGCCCGCAGGCGGCGATGGGCGAGGCCGCGCAGGCCGCGTCCCAGGGGCCGGCGAAGCCCTCGGCGTCCAGGCAGGCGTCGAGCGCCTCCTCCGGGCGCGGGCGCTGGGCCAGGGTCACGGAAGTATCGGTCGTCGCCTCGGCCGCGCAGTCGACCAGGCCGGTCGCCACGCCCCGCGGGCAGGTGGTGGGCAGGTCGAGCACGGGCGCGGCGCAGTCGCCGCCGGGGCAGGTCGCGGCCAGGCGGAACTTGCCCCGGCCCTGGCCGTCGCGCGTGCCGACCACGACCAGATACTCGCCCGTCTTCGGCAGCACCAGATCGCGCAGCCGCGGGTGCGGGCCCCAGCCCGAGTCGTCGTCCCGCGCCAGCGCCGCAGTGCCGTAGCCCGCGGCGCCCTTCGGGCCGTACACGAACAGCACGCTGTCCAGGCTCCGCGCGGTCCCGCTCTGCGTGACCTCCAGCGACACCCGCGCGCCGCCCTTGGCGAGCAGGCGCCAGGCGTCGAACTGCAGATCCTCCGTGAACACGCCGTCGACGGTCGCCCCGAAGGCCAGGTCGCCGCGCATGGCGACTCGATCGACCACGTCGGCCTTGGCGTCGCCGGCGAGCACGGGCTCGGGGATCGGCTCGGTTTGCGCTTCGTTGGCCGAGTCGCCGGCCTCGCCGCAGGCGAACAGCGCGGTCGAGAGGGTCAGGGCGGTGGTCAGTCGGGTTGCTTTCATCGCGGGGACTCCGGTGTGGGGTGAATTCGCCGGCCCACCACGCAAGGCGCATACCTGGGCGATTCCGCGGCAGATCCTGCGGGCCCTCCCGCCGAAGTCACCGCGGCGTCACCGAACGGCCATCGCGCTTCGTCATCTGATGCGACCATGCGCACCCACCGACTCGCCTGCTCCGCCGTCGCGCTCTGCCTCAACACCGCCTGTGGCGCGGACGACGCCCTCGACCCGCGCGCCGACGCCGGGCCGAGCGGCGCCCCGAGCCCAGAGCGCGACGCCAGCCCCGTGCTCTCCGGCGACGTCGGCTCCGGGCCCGGTCTCGCGCCGAGCGTGGTCATCAACGAGGTGATCCTGGGCGACCTGCCCGGCGACCGCGTCGAGCTGCTCAACCTCGGGCCCGCGGAGGTCGACCTGGGCGGGTTCTTCGTCACGGACGATCCGGCGGGCAAACCGGACAAGGCCGCGCTGCCGGCGGGCACGGTGCTGCCGGCGGGCGGGTACCTGGTCCTGATCCTGAACGACACCACCGTGGGTTTCGGCCTGGGTTCGGACGAGGCCTTCGGTCTGTTCACGCCCGAGGGTGTCCTGGTCGACCAGACCGACTGGGCGGCGGACCAGGCCCCCGAGGGCGGGTCGTGGGGGCGCCTGCCCGACGGGACCGGCGACTTCCAGACCCTCGCGAGCGCCACGCCCGGCGCGGCGAACACTGCCGGCGCGGCTTCGGACGCCGCTGTGACCGAGCCCGACGCCGCGACTTCCGAGCCCATGGATGCCGCGCTGCCGCCCGATCTGGGCCCGCCCGCGCCGAGCACCCCGGTCGTGGTCAACGAGGTCGTCGCCGATGGCCCCATGGGCGACTGGGTGGAGCTGTTCAACCCGAGCGCGTCGCCCGCGGACGTGAGCGGCTACTTCCTGACGGACGACGCTGCGGGCAAGCCGATGGCCTTCGCCCTGCCGGTCGGCTCGGTCGTGGCGTCGGCGGGTTACCTGGTCGTGAACGTGTCCGCCGCGGCCACCGGGTTCGGCCTCGGCTCGGACGAGGCGCTCGCGTTCGTCTCCCCCGAGGGCGCGGTCGTCGACCAGGCCGACTGGGCCGAGGGCGAGGCGCCCACCGGGTCGTCCTACGGCCGCCTGCCCGATGGCACCGGGCCCTTCGCGACGCTGCCCACGCCCACGCCGGGCGCGCCGAACACGGATGTGGTGCCGCCGCCGTGCCCCTTCGACTGCGCGCCCGAGACGGGTCTCGTGATCAACGAGGTCGTGGCCGCCGGCGAGCCCACGGACGCCGTGGAGCTCTACAACGGCGACAACACTGATGCCGATCTGTCCGGGTATCTGGTCTCCGACGACCCGGACAACACACCGGACAAGGCCACGCTGCCCGAGGGCACCGTGGTCCCCGCCCGCAGTTACCTGGTGCTCGAGATCAGCGATGACACCGTCGGGTTCCGGTTGGCTGCGGCGGAGTCGTTCTCGCTCTCGACGCCGGACGGGACGCGGGTGGACGAGACGACCTGGACGGACGGCGACTCGCCCGTGGACGGCGCTTGGGCGCGGCGGCCCAACGGCGTCGGGGCGTTCCACGCGAGCGACGCGGCGACGCTCGGGGCACCGAACGTACCCTGAGGTGGCGGGCCCGCGTAGGCGGGCGCCGCGGCCGTGCGGCCGAGGGCGACCAGCTCGGGGATGGCGTGGCCGCAGGTCTCGCAGGGGGCCGTGGGCGCTCCCAGAATCGCCGCGATGGTCGGCGCCAGGTCCGCGTGGGCGATGGGGGAGCGCGCAGGCTCCGGCACCCCGCCCGCCCGGTGCGCGAAGACCCAAACGCGCTCGGAGTCCGGGTTGTGGCCGTGGTCGCGCCAGCCGCCGCGCTGCCCGCGGCCGTGGTCCGTCGTGACGATCAGCGTCGTCTCGCGGCCGTCGGCGCCCATCTCGGCGAGCGTGTGGACCACCTCGGCGATGGCCCGGTCGTAGGCGCGCAGGGCCTCGATGTAGGCCGGGTAGTCGCCGCGGTGGGCCTGCTCGTCGGCGTCGTTGAGGGAGAGCATCAAGAAGCGTGGGTGATGGGCGCGCAGGTACCGCAGGCCGTGGGCGAGCGTGTATTTGTCCAGGCGCGCGCCCTCCCAGGGCGCCGGATCGGCGCCCTGGGCAGCGTCCAGGTCGGCGTGGTCACCACCGAAGGCCTCGTACGCGGCGTTCACCACCAGGTGCCCCGGCGCGCGCTCGGCGGCCAGGGGCAGCTTCTCCCACGAGGCGAACAGCGCCATGTCCGTCGCCGCGAAGTCGCCCGTCGCGCGCAGATGCTCGGGCAGCGTCGGTACACGGGTGCGTCCGCAGCCGTTGCCCTCGCAGTCCGAGAACCGGCCCGACAGAATGCTCGCGTAGGCCGGCAGGCTGATGGCCACGGCGTTGGAGAGCCGGGCCTCGGGGTAGAACAGACCCTCTGATTTCAGGTCGGCGTGGAACCGGGTGAACACGGGCAGCACGCGGCCGTCGCCCAGCTCCGGATCCGTGCCGCGCAGCAGCTCCTGCCATCGCACGCCGTCCAGCGTCAGCAGCACCACGCTCGGGCGCTCGGCCCGCGCGCCCGTCGCCGCGCAGAGGAACAGACAGAACAACACACCCGCGAGCCCATGTGTTCGCATCGGGAGCCCCTCGTTCTTCGTGGAGTCGTCTACGGTCTCTGATCTCTGGTCTCTCGTTGTCGGGACAGAGCGTAGACGACGCCGGCGACGGGGCCGTGCGGGGGGCGTGAAGTGTCGGTGCCAGTTTGGTTTTCGGGCGGGGAGCGGCTCAGGGCTCGCCGTCGAAGTCCGCGACGGGCGCACGCTGCCAGTGTCGCGCGCCGTGGAGCGCCTCGAAGGCCAGATCGGCGCGCTCCGCCTCGCCGGGGGCGAGAATCGGCGTGTATCGCATCTGCACGACGACGCGGTCGCGGCTCAACTCCACCAGGCCCCAGCCGTGCTCGGTCAGGTTGCTGTGGGCGAAGTGCGGGTTGAGCATGCGGAACGCAGCGTCGAGCCGCGCGTACACGGTCGGGCCGCCGGGGACGGACTCGTCGATGTTGCCCCGGGTCACGCTCCCGCCCAGCAACTCCACCGCGACGGAGCCGGCGCCCGTGGCCGGGTCGTAGCCGACGGCGGGATCCGGCGGCAGATCGGCGACCGCCGTGAAGTGGGCATCACCGCTCAGAATCAGCGTGTCGCCGACGCCCGGCTCGGCCAGCTTCGCCAGCACGCGGGCGCGCGCCTCGGGGTAGCCGTTCCAGGTGGAGTCGCCGATGTCGATGGGCACGTTGAAGGGCGCGAAGAGCTTCTGGTTGGCGACGACGCGCCACCGCGCGGTCGAGTCGGAGAGCCGCTCGTCGAGCCAGGCGCGCTGGGCGCTCCCGAGCATGTCGGCCGCGTCGGAGGCGGGCAGGGTGTCCGTGCCTCGCCACAGCAGCACGTCCACCACGTTCAGATCGAGCAGGTCGCCGAATCGCAGCGAGCGCCAGAGGCGATCGGGCGCCTCGGGGTGGGCGACGCGCATGGGCACCCACTCGCGAAACGCCTGTGCGCCCCCCTCGTACAGGGGGGCAGCGCCCGCCTCGAGGTCGTGGTTGTCCCAGAGCGACACCCAGGCGTGGGCCGCCCGGGCCGCCCGCAGGTCCGGGTCCAGCAGGTAGAAGGCATGCCGGGCGCGGTGTGTCTCCAGGGTCGTCGGCTCTTCCGGAAAGGGCTCCGGAAGGCGGATGTGTTCGTCCTCGTCCACGAAGTCGTAGATGTAATCACCCACGTGCAGCACGAAGTCCAGGTCGCGCCGCTCCGCGATGCGGCGGTACGCGGTGAAGAAGCCCGAGTACAGGCTGCTGCACGAGACGAGCGCGAGGCGAAGGCGCTCGACGCCATCGGCCGGGGCCGTGCGGAAGTGGCCGGTGCGCGATGTCTCGCCCGCCGCATCGGTGAATCGGTAGTAGTAGTCTGTTTGCGACGCGAGGCCGGACACTTCGACGCGGACCGTGTGATCGGCGGCGGGGCGCGCGTCGACCGTGCCCTGCGTCGCGATCTGGGCGAAGTCCTCGCGCTCGGAGACCTCCCAGGTCAGCGTCACGGTCGCCTCTGGGGTCTCGGCCGGCGGTGTCCAGCGCGTCCAGAGCACGACGCCGTCGAGGGTCGGATCGCCGGCCGCGACGCCTTGCGCGAAGGGCCCGCAATCCGGCACCAGGCCCAGGGCCGGCCACGCCGGGTCCTGCGTCGCCGCGGGCGTCACGTCGACCATGAACTGCGCACGTCCGGCGTCGGAACGGATCGTCAGCGTCTGCGCTTCGAGCACGGCGGGCGCGCGGACGCTGACCGTGCCGTCCTCGGCGACGCGCAGCGAGGGCAGCACGTCACCGTCGGCCGTCCACGGGCCCGCCCGGCCGGCGCTCCCGGGCAGGTCGACCCAGGTGCACGCGGCCACCGTCGCCACGCGGCCCCCATCGAGAAAGGGCAGGGCGTCCGGCTCGGGCGGCGCCGCGTCCGCGCGGGCATCGGGCGGCGACGCGGTGGTGTCGGCGGCGGGCGTCTGCCCCTGCGCGTCCGCGCGTTTGTCTTCGGAGTTCGCATCACAGCCGAGCGCGAGGAGCGCCAGGAAACAGATTCGTGTGCGCATGGGTCTCCCTCTCTATCTGCCCACCGGCGTCGCCGTGAGTCGATACCCCACGCCGCGCACGGTCTCGAGATACACGGCGGCGGCGCCGAGGCGCTCGCGCAGCCGCAGCACCCACTGGTCGACGACGCGCTCCGTCACGGCCGCCGCGTCGCCGTGGACCGCGTGGACCAGCGCGCTGCGCGAGAGCGGGCGGTCGTCCGCGCGGGCGAGCGCGAACAGGATGGCCTGCTCCGTGGCGGTGACGGGCATCGGTTCGCCCTCCAGGTCCACGGCCCCGCGGGCGGGGTCCACACGCAGCCCGCCCGCGTCGAAGACCACCGCGGCGCGGGGCGCCATGCATCGGCGCAACAGCGCCTCGATGCGCAGCTCCAGCTCGCGCGGGCTCACCGGCTTGACCACGTAATCCTCGGCGCCGAGCTCGAACCCGACGACCCGGTCGACCTCCTCATCGCGCGCGGTGAGCATGATCACGGGCAGTGCGGCCGTCGTCGGCGAGTCGCGCAGGCCGCGCAGCACCTCCGTACCGGGCAGGTCGGGCAGGTTCCAGTCCAGCAGCAGCAGGTCGGGCGGCGACGCGACGACCTGCCGGAGCGCGTCGCGCGCCGTGGTCACGTGCGTCACGCGGTGGCCGGCGCGCTCCAGGCGGTACTGCAGGGCGCGGGCCCAGTCGACTTCGTCTTCGCACAGGAGGATGTGTGGCATGCCGCCCACGATGCCCGCCCGAAGCGACAGCCGCGCAAGGGCCGGGCAACGATTCGGCGAAGTGCGCCGGGCGGCGCGACGGCCGGCGCGCACCCAGGCGCCCTCAGGCCAGCCCGTTCTCCTGGCGAAACACGGCGACGAGGGCGTTCGCGTGGCCGTGGCCCACGCCGTGCTCCGTCTTCAGCCAGTTCACGGCCTCCATGTGCCGCAGCGCGCGCGTGGCCTCCAGCAGCGCCATCCACTCGGAGATCGGCTTGCCGTACTTCTTCTCGATCGATGGGAAGTACGAAGCCGGGCCTTGGACCTTCTCGGGCATGTTGCGTCCTGTGTTTCGTGGGGAGGGGGCGACGCTATCGGAGTGGGTGGGGGGTGTCGAGTTTGGGGGGGCGTTGCGGAAGGCGGACACGGGCGGTAGGGTCTGCGACGAGCCGCCAAAGGGAACCGACCGTGACCGCCGGAGAACCGCCCGAAAGACCTGTGTGTGACGCTGGTCAGGACCGAGCACGACTGGCTGGGTCCGGGCGCGAATCCAGGCATACCCCGGGGCAATCGGGGCCAGTCGCGAAGAGGTCGAATCGTGGCGGCGACGACGACCGCGCCCGCGCTCGAGGTCCAGCAGAGCAACGACGGGGTCAACTGGACGGCTGTGACGTCGGGCGCGATTCCTGCCTTCGGCGGGGCGACCGCGCTCGATCTGAAGAACGGCGACATGACCGGGGTGACGCAGCGTTTCGCGCGAGTCGTGGTCATCTGCGGGTCGTCGTCGGCGGCCATCGTGAACATCGCCGCGTCGCCGTACCGGGCCTGAGCGCGGAGGGCGCGTCCGTGTCGTGCATCCAGTCCATCGTGCGCTGCGCTGGCTTGTTTCTGCTCGCCTCGGTCGTCCTGGCCGCGTGCGACGATTCGAGCATCCGCGCAGCGCCTGACGCCGGCCGGGTGGACGCGCTCATGATGGACGCTCAGCCCCCGCCGCCCGACGATTCAACGCCGCCGGCCGACGTCTGGTTCGATCCGGGCGACCGCTGGCTGCGGCCACCCATTCCGGACGCCGGGGCCGACGCCGAGTATCCGCCCTACCTCGGAAATCTCACTGTGGGTCGGACGCTCATGTTGCGCTGGCTGCACGCGCGGCTTAGGACGATGGCGTGCGTCGATCTCGTCTATGGCGAACGTGGGTTCCTGAACTACGGCACTCCGATCGACGTGGACAAACTCGAGGAGATGAACCTCGACGGACCCACAGGCCGGAGCAGCGTCCGGAGGCGGGAGGTCGAATGCGACGCGCTGGACCTGGGATGCTCGGACTACCTCGCGTGTCTGCGAGTGCGGTCGGAACCATCGTGTGCGAGCCCCTTCGTGTGGACCTCGTTGGCACTTGCCTGCGCTTCGGACTCCGAGGAGGTCTTCGAGTGCATCCAAGGCACGAGTTACGGGCTCCCCTTCGACTGCGCGGACCTCGGGGGCGAGTGCGGTGACGACGAACTCGGAAGGCCGACCTGCACTTTCGGGCCGTGCGAACGTGGGGTGCCCAAGTTCTGTGTGGACGAGACGACGCGGATCGGGTGCGGGCGTGGTGGCGAGACGCTGCTGGCGCCCTGTGACTTTACAGATCGCTGCGGTGACGACCTGGTGCCCGAGGAATTCGGCGGTTGCTTTCGCAGCGAGACGAACCGCTGTGTGGAGTTGCGTGAGGACGGTCAGCAGTGGACCAGGTGTGTCCCCGCCGGCGAAGCCTGTGAGGACACGAGTGAGGTTGCCACCTGTCTAGACGGGGATACTGTCGGCTACTGCGACAGGCTATTCAATCGGTACAGCAGACTCCGTTGCTCAACTCGCTGGGAAGGCTCGAGATGCGAATCGAATACGGGCGATCGACACGGCGCCGCGTGCACGCCCACGGATTTCTGGTGTGATCAACTGACCGAGGATTGCGACAACGGCACGTTCGAAGTCTGCGTGGCGGGTGAAGCCGTCGAAATCGACTGCCGGTCCATGGGCATGGAGTGCTCCTGGACATCCAGGCCAACCCAGGCGTGTTTCTTTCCTCACTCTCCCTGACACGGAGTCGACTCACGATGGCGGACCGGATCATACTGGCAGTTGAGCTGAGCGACATTCTCTCGCACGCTCTGACCCTCCCTGAGAGGGTCGGCGGAAATGTCCACCTGCTGCACCGTTCGATGCATCCCGCCCCGCTTCGTTGCGGGGACCCCCAACCCCTTGGGCGGTACCCCGGGTACAGCCACAAGGGGTTGTGCACCCCCGCGCCTCGCGGGGTCG
>CAINDO010000049.1 GCA_903847385.1 uncultured Myxococcales bacterium | reverse complement strand
TGCGGCCGTCGTGACGCCGGACGCCGCGGTCGTGACACCCGACGCGGCCGTCGTGCCGCCGGACCCCGACGCCGCCATCTTGCCCCCGGACCCGGACGCCGCCGTCTTGCCCCCGGACCCCGACGCCGCCGTCGCGCCGCCGGACCCCGACGCCGCGGTCGTCCCCCCGGAGCCGGACGCGGCGCCCCCCGAGCCGGACGCGGCCCCCCCGGCCCGGGTCATCACGGTCTGCACCGACGGGAGCTGCGACTTCCGCACCCCCGGCGAGGCCGCGCGCGCGGCGGTGGGCGGCGAGGTCGTGGAGATCCAGGCCGGCGAGTACGTGGACTGCGCCACCTGGCCCGTGTCCGTGACGATCCGCGGCGTCGGCGGGCGGCCCGTGGTGCGCGACGTCGCCTGCGGCGGCAAGGCCATCTGGATCATCCAGGGCGCCGAGACCACCATCGAGAACATCGAGTTCACCGGCATGGCCGTGCCCGACCGCAACGGCGCGGGCGTGCGCCACGAGGGCGGCCGACTCGTGCTGCGCGACGTGTACCTGCACGACGGCGAGCAGGGCCTGCTGGCGGACGCCAACCCCGAGGCCACGGTGCTCATCGAGGACAGCCTCTTCGAGCGCCTCGGCCAGGACGGCCTGTCGCACGGCGTCTACGCCAACCAGATCGGCGAGCTCGTGATCCGCAACAGCCAGTTCCTGGCCTCGCAGAACGAGGGCCACGAGATCAAGAGCCGGGCGCTGCGCACGGTGATCGAGTGCTCCACCATCGCCTCCCTCGACGGCGTGGACAGCCGCAACATCGACCTGCCCAACGGCGGCGACGTGGAGATCCGCGGCTCGGTGATCCAGCAGGGCACCAACAGCCTCAACCGCGAGATCATCGGCTACGGCCTGGAGAACGCGCCCAACCCGATCCAGCGGCTCGTGATCACCGACACGCTCTTTTTGAACGATGCGGGCGACGGGACCTTTGTTCACATCGCCGGCGATCCGATGGTTGAGGTGCACGACGACGTCTTCGTCGGCGGCGGGACGGTGCAGCTCGGCGGAGACCCCTTCGCCGTGAACGTGACGTTCCGCAACCGCGAGGCGGCCGCCGTGCCGGCCGAGCCGGAGCTGCCTGCCCCGAGCTGCGCGCCTTGACGTGAATTCGCCGGCGTCGGGAGGCGTCGGTATCGACACCCTGTCCTGAGGAAACGGTCCATGAACATCTTCACGCGTCTCTCCTTCAATGCCCTCGTCGTGGGGCTCGCCGTCGGCCTGCTCGGCTGTGGCGCGGCCAGCAAGCTCACCAAGATGGCCGAGCTGCCCGAGGCCGAGACCAAGAAGCTCGAGGAGCAGGTCGACAACATCCACGACGCCCTGGACAACGCCAAGACGGACTCCGCCAGCATCAGCGACCTGCCGAAGGACGTCAGCCCCTCGGACCTGAACCCGGCCAAGCTGAAGAAGGCCATGGAGGACTGCTGGGCCGAGCCCATCCGCGTGGTCAAGGCCGAGGCCGCCGGCGCCGGCAAGAAGGCCGGCAAGGCCGCCAAGGGGCAGGCGGCGGCGCAGGCCGAGGGCGAGAAGAGCGTGAAGAAGGGCAAGAAGGTCTACGCCCAGTTCAAGGACTGCACCGCGCGCCGCAAGGAGAACGCGGTGAAGATGAAGGAGATCGCGCCGGGCGGGAAGCAGGACCTGGTCAAGGCCAAGGTCGACGCGGCCGACCACCTGCGCAAGAACGTGTTCTTCCTGAAGCAGCAGTCCGCGGACATCCCCAAGCTGCTCAAGGAGGTCGCCATCGTGAAGGGCAAGGCCGAGGCCGCCCACGCGGCCACGCAGAAGAACCCGATGGCCAGCGCCAAGGACAAGAAGGAGAACGAGGCGGCGTACAAGAAGCTCGACACGCGCCTCGACCGCCTGACGAAGATCCTCAAGGAGGACCTCTCCAACCTGCCCGGCGACCTGGCCGACATCACCTCGAAGACCACCAAGGCCTTCTGAGGTCGGGGGCGCCGACCGCCGCGCCCCGCACCGGACGCCCCGTCCGCGACGCGCCGCCCCGCCCGGGTCGACGCCTCGCCGACGGGGCGTTCGTTTTTGGTTCTCTGAAAAGTCGTGGGTGAGTCATCGAAGAACTTGAGCCGTGGGTGCTCTTTGACTCATCAGGCGTGGGAAGTGTCCGATCTGAGGTCACGCGTGACCCTCGGTGTGTACCGCAGCACCCTGCCTTCTCAATGGGGGAAAATACGTACCGTTCTTGCGGCAGCGTCCCACCTGAGGAGAGGCACACATGCCCCCGATCCGACGACTCAGTCCGCTGATTCCTCTACTGTCCGTGACATTTGCTGCCAGCGCTGTCGAGGCCGCGCTGGTCGTCACGCCGATTCCGTGGGTTCAAGAGAATCCCCAGATTCCCCACGTCGCCGTCAACGCCAAGCCCACCATGCTCCAGGCCATCGCCGAAGGGGGCAACTGCGCCAGTTACACCTACCGCTGGGACTGGAACGGCGACGGCGACTACGCCGACGCCAACGAGGGCAACCTCGTGGCGGCCAAGGCGGCCTCCTTCGCGGGTTACTTCGCCCCGCTGCCCCTGGACGTGCAGTTCCCGATCGCCGCCGGCGACCGCCTGTACTATCCCAAGGTCGAGGTCACCTGCGGTGCCGAGGTCGCGACGGCGATCATGCCCGCCGTGGTCCGCGTCGACCGCGTCTGCGGCGGCCTGGCGGCCGCGAACTGCAGCGCCGACCAGAACCTGCAGTTCACCCGGAACCTCTGGGTGAGCCGGGCCATCGACCGCGCCCTCTGGTACATGTTCGTCAACTTCAACCACCAGGTGAACGACGGTCAGGGCCACAACGTCCACACCTGCTGGTACTCGACCGCGGTGCCCGCCCTCTACGGCACCGGTCACGCCCTCAACGCCTTCCTGCGCCGCGGCCACGGTTACGGGCCCGGCCGCGACAGCGACCCCTACTACCGCCACATGACGGAGTGCGGCCTCAACGGCCTGCTCACGACCATGAACATGGCGGGCCCGACGTACTTCGACGACGACGCCGCCCTCGGCGTGAACCAGCAGTTCATCGACAACGCCACGGGCGTGATGGACGGCACGTTCTGGGGCGTGGAGAGCTACGCGACGACGGCCTGGGTCGAGCCCATCGTGGGCTTCGGCAACATGGACTACGTCGCCCCGGCCGGCCGCGCCGGCATCATCGGCCGCAGCCTCCGGGACCTCGGTCAGGACCTGGCCGACGGCCTCGTCCAGTCGATGAACAACTCGTCGACGGGCGGCGGTTGGTACTACACCTCGATGGGCGGCGGCACCTCCGCGCACAACGACGCGTCGACCAACGGCTGGGCCCCCGAGTCCCTGCGCCTGCTCGAGCGCAAGTTCGGCGTCCAGACCTACGCCTGGGCCAAGACGCGCCAGCGCACCTGGCTGAACACTTACTGCCCGAACGGCACCTGCCAGTACCACAGTGGTGACGGCCGCCTCGCCGGCAACGCCCTGGTCGGCTACGGCTGGACCGAGGACCAGACGTACAACCCGGCCAACGCCCAGGTGGCGTCCCACGTCACGGCCGTCCAGAACCTGGACCACCCCGGGCTGGGCCTCTACTACATGTACGCCTCGACGAAGGGCCTGCGCTCCTTCGTGCCCGAGATCGAGCGGCTCCCCAACGGCCGCGACTGGAGCACCGAGTTCAACAACTACCTGGTGCCCCTCCAGTTCGCCGACGGCCACTGGGATTGGGTGGGTGGCTGGCCTTGGGGCGGCTCGGTCAACACGCCGACCCGCACCGCGATGATCACCCAGATCATCCAGAGCTGGCTCGAGACGACGGCCGTCGCCCGCGCCAACCCGCAGCTCACGGGCCCCGGCGTCGAGGTCACGTTCGACCACTCCTGGTCGCACGTGCTCGACCCCGCCGTGACGATCACCAGCTACAAGTGGAACGTCATCGACTATCCCAACGGCCTGGACCTCAACGCCGACGGCGACTTCGTCGACGCCGGTGAGCACGCCGCCGAGGACCTGGACCGCAACGGCAGCGTCACGGGCGCCGAGCGCGTGTGGGACTACGAGACGGCCGACGCCAACGCGCCGTTCCACTACACCTACGACTCCGACCTCACCTGGGGCGAGATCGAGACGCACCCGGTCACCCTGCTGGTGACGGACAGCGCCGGCCACCACGTCGAGGACGGCTCGTCCGTTCAGATCAAGCTCTCGCTGGTGAACCACGCGCCGATGATCGTCGCGCACCCCGAGGGCCCCGGCGCCGAGTATCGCGCCTACGCCGGCAACAGCGTGGTCATCGACCCGCGCCTGAGCTACGACATCGACACGGCCCACGAGATCTTCCCCGGCGACGCGAACCGCCCGGCCGGCATTCCCGACCGCATCGTCAGCATCCACGTCGACACCAACATGGACGGCGACTACCTCGACGCCGGCGAGGACGCCACGGAAGCCCCGGTCAGCATGCGTCTCGGCCTCGGCGTGGCCCTGGGCGACCGCGTCGCGGTGCCCATCCGCGTCTGTGACGACGGCCAGTGGAACGGCGAGTGTTACGACGGCGTCACCCGCCCCGACTGCAGCCTCTGCGCCTACGGCTCGGCCAGCATTCAGGTCATCCGCAACGACCAGCCGCCCGTCGTCGACGTCGGCGGCCCCTACGAGGCGCTCCCCGCTCCCGCGCACGTGACCATCGCGGCCACGGATCCGGACGGCGTGATCGGCTTCTCGTACCAGTACGAGGTGGTCGACGCCGCCGGCGCGCTCGTGCTCGACCCGGCCTACGTCGGCAACCCCGACGACATGGGCCCGACCTTCGACTACGTGCCCGAGGGTGACGGCCCCCGCGTGGACCGCGTGCTGGTGCACGTCACGGATCTGGGCGGCCTGACGACGGACACGTTCGTCGACATCGCCGTGAACAACCTGCCCCCGGCCGTGGTCGAGCCGGCCTGCCCGGCGAACCAGGGCAACGGCGAGGTCGGCCAGCTCGCGCTCGCCGTGACCGACGCCGACGCGTTCTCCTGCGCGGCCATCGGCGCGCTCCCGGCCGGCGCGGTCCTCCAGGGCTGCACCATCACCTGGACGCCGACGCTGGCCCAGGCCAAGTCCGCCCAGCCCACGGCCTTCGCCCTGCGCGTCACGGACGCCGACGGCGACGCCACGGACGCCGAGTTCGCCTGCCAGCCGCGCCTGATCGACGCGGACACCGACGGCCTCGCCGACGTGGAGGACAACTGCCCGCTCGTGGCGAACGTCGACCAGGTCGACTTCGACGCGGACACGCAGGGTGATGCCTGCGACGCCGACGACGACAACGACGGCTCCCCCGACGTGGACGACGCCGACGATCACAACCCGCGCGCTTGCGGCGACGACGATGGCGACACCTGCAACGACTGCAGCACCGGGACCTTCTCGCTCACGGACGACGGCGCCGACTTCGACGCCGACGGCCTCTGCGACGCCGGCGACACGGACGACGACGACGACGGCGCCCTGGACGCGAACGACGGCGACGATCACGACGCCCGTTCCTGCAGCGACACCGACGCCGACACCTGCGACGACTGCAGCACCGGCAGCTTCAGCCTGGCGAACGACGGCGCGGACTTCGACCGCGACGGTCTGTGCAACGCCGGCGACCCGGACGACGACAACGACGACGCCCTGGACGCGGACGACGCCAACGACGCCAACGCCCGCCTGTGCAGCGACACCGACGACGACACCTGCGACGACTGCAGCACGGGCCACTTCAACGTGGCGACGGACGGCGCGGACTTCGACGCCGACGGTCTGTGCAACGCCGGTGACACCGACGACGACGACGACGGCGCCCCCGACGCGCAGGACAGCAACGACGCCAACGCTCGCGTCTGCAGCGACGCCGACACCGACACCTGCGACGACTGCAGCGGCGGCCACTTCAACATGGCCGGCGACGGCGCGGACTTCGACGCCGACGGTCTGTGCGACGCCGGTGACACCGACGACGACGACGACGGCGC